>NZ_JBHJWG010000032.1:0-105012 GCF_042266305.1 Kitasatospora sp. NPDC056076 | reverse complement strand
CTGCCGGTGGGGAGACCGGGGCCCGGACGCCGTATCACCGCGTCACGGGGTGACGATCGGGAACTTCGGGTCCGGCAGGGTCAGCGTGCCGAAGACGCTGTCCGCCGCCTGCTGGGCGTACGTGCCGGCCAGCGTGATCCTCCCGTCCTGCACCGCCCGGTCGAAGTTCCGCTGGAAACCGGGGGTTTCGGCGATGTCGTCGAGCGTCCGGCGGGTGAGCGTGATGGTGGCGTCCGGGACCTCGACGAAGCGGTCGCCGCCCGGCACGAAGACCAGCACGCCGTTGCGCAGGGTCGTGGTGCAGCGGTCGCCGGTGTCGGTGAACTCCCAGTTGAGCGCGATCGGCACGCGGTGCTGCTCGGCGGCCGTCGGCCCGTCCACGCTGCGGGCGAGCGCCGAGAAGAACTGGTCCAGGGTGGTGCTGCGGATCAGGTCGGCGGAGGACTGGCTGGTGATCAGCGGCTGCGGGCCGTGGACGACCTCCTGGGCGCCGGTCAGGTAGGCGTTGCGCCAGGTGCCGTTCTCGGCGCCGTAGCCGAGCTGGGTGAACACCTTCGCCTGGAGCTCCTTGGCCTGCTGGAGCACGTCCGCGGGGACCGGCGTGCCGGCCGTGCCGGTCGTGCCGGTCGTGGCGGCGGCGCCGAAGACGACGTGGTTGAGGAGTTCGGCGGCCCAGCGGAAGCCGTCCGGGGTGTCGGTGCCGTAGGCCTGCCGGGCCTGGGTGACGACGGCCTCCGCGCCGCCCATCGCCTGCACGTAGTTGGCGCCCGCCTGCACCGGCGGCAGCGTCCACAGGTGCGCCGGGTTGGCGTCGTACCAGCCCATGTACCGCTGGTAGACCGCCTTGAGGTTGTGGCTCACCGAGCCGTAGTAACCCCGGTTGTACCAGTGGTCGTCGAGGCCGGGCGGGAGAGTCTTCAGCTCCTCGGCGATCTCGGTGCCGGTCTGCCCCGCGTTGATCAGGCGCAGCGTCTGGTCGTTGAGGTAGCCGTACATGTCGCGCTGCTTGTTGAGGAATTCGAGGATGCGGGCGTTGCTGCCCTCGCTCTCCTGATCCCGCCAGACCGGCCAGTGGTGCGAGGCGAACAGGACGTCCGTCTCCTTGCCGAAGGTCTGGATCGACTCGGTGAGGTACTTCGACCAGGCGTGGGCGTCCCGCACCTGCGCGCCGCGCAGGCTGAGGATGTTGTGCATGGTGTGGGTGGCGTTCTCGGCGATGCACAGGGTGCGGGCGTCCGGGAAGTAGATGTTCATCTCCGCCGGGGCCTCGGTGCCCGGGGTGAGCTGGAACAGCATCTGCACGCCGGCCAGGGCGAACTCGTACAGGCCCGGACGCCACGGGATGACGTAGCTGTCCCGCCAGCTCTGCTCCGGCACCGCCGGGTGGGCCGGTCCGCCGATGTACTCGGTCGGCGGGACCAGCGTCACCTCGCCGGTGGAGATGGTCAGGCCGAGGCCCGAACCGACCTGCCCCGTCGGGCCCTTGTCCAACTGTGCCGCGTACATGTACTGCGCGCGGCGGGCCATCGCGGGGCCGGCGTAGATGTTCTCGCTGACGGCGTGTTCGAGGAAGCCCTCCGGCGCGACGACGGGCACGCCGGGCTCCAACGGGTCGCCGAGCTCGTGGAACAGGCCGCGGGAGCCGCCGAAGTGGTCGACGTGGCAGTGGGTGTAGACGATGCCCTTGACCGGCCGCTGCTCCTTGCTGAGCTCCGTCTTGTCCCGGAACAGCTGGAGCGCGGCCTGCGCGGTCTCGTAGCAGGCCAGCGGGTCGATGACGATCAGGCCGGCGTCGCTCTCGACGATCGTCATGTTGGACAGGTCGTAGCCGCGCACCTGGTAGATCCGGTACTCGCGACAGCTGGTGACCTGGAACAGGCCTGCGATCGCCGTCAGTTCGCCTTGGCGGTGGAGGCTGCCGTTGACCGTCGGGAACCCGGAACGGCTGTCGGGGTCGAGGAACTCGTAGGCGGTGAAGTCCCAGACCACCTTCTCCCGGTCCTTGCGGGAGACGATGACGGGCACGTCCGGCGGGGCGATCAGGAACCGGCTCGCGTCGGCGAAGTCCCGGCCGTCCTTCTCATCGGCGGCCGTGGCCGCCTCCGCGGCCCGCCGGTTCGCCGCCGCGACGGCGGGGGTCGGCTCGATGGGCTCGATGGGCTCGGCGTACTCGGGTGTTCCAGGCATGGCGAAGCCACCTCCACGTCGTTGTGCGGGAGCCGCGATGCGGCGGAGGTGGTCACGCTACGAACACGACCGGTCACCCACAAGGGAGCGATCGCGCCAACGCGCCGGGCCGAAGAGGCCGAATGACGACGTTTGGTGGGTGGGCGAAGCGTCCGACCACGGCGGGGACGGGGGAGCCCCCCGCGCCCGCTCCGTCCGGCCCGGGCAGGATGGGCCGATGAGCGATGAGCAGTTGCGGGTTTCCCTCGATCAGGTGCGCGATTCGTTCGAGGTGCTGATGCGGCACCTGGAGGCGCACGGGGCGGGCGGGGAGGCCGCCCTGCCGAACGACCTCTTCTGGACCGTGCCACCGCCCGAGCTGTACGACATGACCGCGAAGCCCGACGTGCTGACGATCGGACAGGTGTCGGAGTCCTGGGCGCAACTCCAGGCCCTGCTCGCCGACCCGGACCGCGCCATCGGCCACCACCTGGTGTGGCTCGCCGACGTCCTGCGCGCCATCGGCCTGGAGCACCCGGCGTAGCCCCTCAGCCTCAGCCCTCAGCTCCGGCGGGGGCGGCGGCGGGCGAGGGTGGCGAGGCCGAACAGCAGCCCGCCGGCCAGGAAGAAGGGCTCGTAGAGCAGCGTCGCGAACCGCCCCATCGCATCGAAGTCGCCCGTCGTCCGGGAGCTGGTGGCCAGGGCGAACCAGTCCGGCACGGACGGCAGCGAGTGCACCAGCAGGACGGCGGTGATGCCCCAGAGCGCGACCCCGAGCAGCTTGGCGGGCAGCCGCCCACCCCACGGCCGGACGATCGCCAGCGCGAGCACCGCCGCCACGGCACACCCCGGGATCGCGAGGATGTCGATGATCAGCAGCGGGGTGTTCCCGGTGACGGACAGCCCGTCCGGCAGGCCGATCCGGCCACCGAACAGCCAGTAGAGGTGGACGAGCGAGAACGCGCCGGCCCACACGGCGGCGGCGTAGGCGGCGGGGCGGAGAACGGTCGTCTTCATGCCTCCACATTCGCCGCGCGGGGCCGGTCGGCGAATCGTCCCGGCGGCGCGACCCCCTCCCCCTGGCAGGGGAGCGGGTCGCGCCCTGGTCATCCGTCAGGAGCAGTCGGACCGGTAGGCGAAGGGTCGGCCCGGGCACTCGGGGCACTCGAACAGGTAGACGCCGCCCATGTCGCCGATCGTGAGGCCGGGCGGACACTGGATCCGCGTCCGCTCCTCGTACGGGAGGTCCCAGATCTCGCCCTCCGCCGGGGTGTCCTCCACGGCCAGCCAGGTACGCCATCCCTCACCGTCGAACTCGCGGCTGTTGACGGTCAGGAGGTGCCGCATGGTGCGGTCGCACGACGGGCAGTCGGGCCAGTCCGGTTCCTGCGTCCAGGTCGGATAGCCGCCGACCTTGATCCCGCCGGACACCGAGAGGTGGTACCAGTACGACCAGCCGGTCTCCTCCTCCACCTGCTCGAACCTGGCCCTCAGCGCGTCGGCGACCTCCTCCGGCAGGTCCCAGTTCGGGTAGTCGGTGACGACCTCCGGGTGCAGGACGCACGGATTCGGCAGGTAGTCGTCGTCCGCACCGTCCGGGCGGGAGGGCGCCACCGGTGCGAGGTCCGTGCGGGCACTGTCCCACCGGAACACCTCCGGGCGGGGCACGAAGTCCGGATCGTGCTCCAAGGGGCACCACAGCAGCTGCAACAGGTCAGTGCCGGGCGGCAGTTCGAGCCCGGGCAGATCGGCGGCGAACAACTGCAGGACGGGCACCAGCGGGACCGGGCCCTCCGTGGTCCTCGGCGGGGAGTACGCCGTCCGCGGATGCTCGTCCGCGCAGTGCGGCCACGGCTCGGAGGACGGCCACAGCACCGGCCCGCCCATCGAACTCTCCCGGGGCCCCGGCTCGCCGGGCCGCGGATGCAGCCGGGTGGCCGGCTTCCGGAACGCGGCCACCTCGGGAAACAGCGCCTCCACGTCGAGCGGACGCGGCGGGGTCGTACGAGCCATCGAACGGCCAATCTGCCGTGGAACAAAGATCCACCCGTGTCTACCGCCGCCCCTCACCCGACGCAAGGGCCACCTGCGGCCCTCAGAACACCCAGCGGAACGACGTGCCGTCCGGGGCCGCATAACTCACCTCGTGGCCGTCCGGTCCGGCTTCGATGGTGAACCACTCACGCCGGGGGCGGTTCTGGTCGAGCCAGCTCCGGTGCGCGGCCTCAACGGTCTCCTGGAAGTCGCGGGAGCCTCCGAGATGAAGTCCCGCCCAGAAGGAGAACCCGGGGTCGTCCAAGGCGGGAAAGCTGATACCCGTGGGCCGCTCCCTCTCCCACTCCGGCGCCTCCGGGCCCGGGCCGGCCCCGGAACGCAGCGGCATGAAAGCGGCCGGGCGGTGCAGGAACCGCCCGACCGCCCGCCCGTCCGACAGCTTGGTCAGCCGGGCCACCGCGCCCCTGATCGGGACGACGATCAGGCCGCCCGGCGCGCACTGGTCCAGCCAGGCCCGGGGGAGCCGCTGGATGCCGCAGGTGGCGATGATCCGGTCGTAAGGGGCTCCGGCCGGATGCCCGTCCGCGCCATCGGCCCGGAGGACGGTCGGTTCGAAACCCACCGCACACAGCCGCGCCCGGGCGGTGGCCACCAGTTGCTCCGTACGATCGATCGTCGTCACCTGGGCCCCGCCCGCGAGGTGGCAGAGCAGAGCGGCGTTGTAGCCCGTGCCCGTGCCAACCTCCAACACCCTGTCCCCGAGCCGGACATCCAGCGCGTCGAGCATGTCCGCCATCAGGCTCGGCAACGTGGACGAGGAGGTCGGCACTCCGCGTTGCCCGTTCGGCGACGCGGCTTCCGCGTGCACCTCGTCCACCTCGGTCACCAGGACCTGATCCGTGTACACCTCCCGCAACCACCCTTCGTCCGCCGGCTCCCCTGCCCACCACGGCCGGTGAAGGCCGTTGGGATCCTCCCGGTAGAACACCGGAACGAACGGATGCCGGTCCACATTGAGAAACGCCTCGACCACCCGCGACGGCAGCGCCGCGCTCCGGCTGTCGATCTCCGACGCCAAGGCGACACGCGCTCGGAGGAGTTGCCCATCGGAGTAGCGGACGGTCGTCATGCCTCGTCGCTCCCTTCCAGGTAGTCACAGATGGCGGCCGCGATCGGAAGACCGGTCGCCTGCTCGATGAACCCGTACTGCCCGTTGGGGTTCACTTCGAGGAACGTCCACTCGCCCGAGGGCGACACGACGAAGTCGAATGCCCCGTAGGGGAGCTCGAGTCGGTCGAGCATCCGGCGAACCCCCTGCGCCACGGCGGCCGGCGGATCACAGACGCGGTAGGTCAGATTGTCGTAGTCGCTGCGCCAATCGACCTTCGAGGATGCCGAGTTCGCATGAATCTCAGCGGCGAAGAGCTGTCCGTCGATGGCGGTGAGCCGCACCTCGTAGGCCTTCGGCACCCACTCCTGGAACAGGTGCGCCGTGGTGGCGACCGATGGGTCGTCGACGTCGTCGGCCGCCACCACGCTCGCGTAGACGGCGACCGACCTGCCGTCGAGCGTCCCGCGGATCGGCGCGAAGGGCTTGTAGACCAGCGGAGTTCCGAGTCCAGCCGCGAAGTCCCGTGCGGCATCCTGACTATTGGTGACCAACGTCCTCGGAACACGCAGTCCTGATTCGGCCGCCACCCTGAGCTGGAGCGGCTTGTACTCGGCGTCGGCCGCACGCCCGGGTGGCGGCAGCCAGCGGCAGGGCAGCGCGGACAACAGCCCGCCGAATCCCCGTCGCGCTTCGGCGGACGCCACACTGCGAGCTTCGGCGGACATGCGCTCCGGGAACGCCGGTGCGGTCGGGCGCCGGTAGTAGACCGACCGCACCGACGACAGGTCGATCGCGCGTCGCTCCGTCGCCAGCGTCCCGCCCCAACCGGCCGCCCCGTCGAGGTTGGCCACCAGGGCCAACCTCGACGGGAACCACGCCGTGTCCGCCCGGAAGACGGGGGTCCCGCGCCGGTTCAGCTCCTCGATCACGAGATCGGCGGTGGGATCGAACGTCCCCGTGAGCACGAGGACGGCATCGGCGGTCGGCATCTCAGTCGTCGCTGCTTCCGGGGTCGTCCGGCGCGTCCATCTGCCCGGTGGGCTGCGTGGGGCCGAACGTCTTCGGCGGGCTGCTGGTCATGTAGACGCCGGGTGGCAGCCCCTCGTAGATGCAGGTCTGGGTCTCGTCGTCGTACCCGATGTCGGCGGGCAGGATCCCCCCGGCCCCGGTGACCGGGACGAGGAACCGGAACGCGAACGGGCTCTCCGGGCCGTGCTCGCCGTCCAGTTCGGGCATGGGCGTCGCCCCGGCCACGCCCATGGGCAGCCGGGACTCCACCCGGTCGAAGGCCGGAACGGCCTTCGACCGGGTCAGGACAGTGGTGGACATGTGTACCTCCGCGTTGGCGCACTCGTCGAATCGCGGGCCGCACACGACGCATTCCTTGTCGTGCGGCTCTCCCCGGCGGCCTCATTCCGCCCGGCGAGCAACCACGTTAGGACCAACGGGGGATTCTCCGGACAGGGTTTCCTGATCCGTCACATATCCAATCCGGGGGACGCAGACCCCCTTGCACTTTCCCGGATCTCCGCAGCCCACGTCGCCAACTTTGTCCGGGCCTCCTCATCCCAGAGCGAATAGCCCTCAAACGTTCGGAAGTCATTCAGATACTCCTGAACATCATCGGGGTCGCGAAAGACGAGTGCGCCTGTGGTGACCTCGACAGTGGCCCGAGTGGCGTCATAGACGGTGAAGACGTTCAGAGGCGCTCGCGGCAGATGGCCTTCCATCGGAATCACACCGAGCCGAACGTTCGGAAACCGGGCCACAGATGCCAGATGCTCGAGCTGGACGGCCATGCCCGCCGGTGGCAGCAGCGGCCACCGGCAGGCCTGCTCGGTGAGGATGAAGGTGAAGCACTTCGAGGCATCACGGAGTACAGCCTGCCGCTCCAGTTTCTTGGCGACAACCTTCGAATGATCACCCGGAAACGGGGCCACGCTGGCCCTCGCGTACTCCGGTGTCGCGAGCAACCCGGTGATCATCGTCGGCAGGAAGTAGCGAAACTCACGGAAGTCCCGCTCAAGGGCCGACAGTTCCAGCTGCTTGGTGTCCACCCCCGTCCGGCGCACGGCTTTGCCGTCCTGCCACTCCGCGTTGGTCGTCTGAGTCAACCCAGGTACTTCGGCCACGCCAACCTCCGGAAGGGATTACTGCAGCTAGGGTTCCTGGCGCCACAAGAAATCATCTCGAATGATCTCGATGGCACGACGCATCTCGTCAGCGGCAAAGGCCGCTTCGGCGAATCCTTCAAACTTGCGGATATAGAGCTCGACGTCACGAGGATCGGTGACAGAAATCTCGGCATGAATGGTTTCGACCGTCACCATGCGATCGTCGCGTATGACGAAGGAGTGCGACGGCACGTCGAACTGTCTGACCGTCAGCGGCACGACCCGGACATCGACATGGGGCAGCCGAGAGGCGGAGAGGATCCGGTCGAGCTGACCTGCCATCATGACGTCCGGCACGAAGCGCCACCGAAGAACCGACTCGGTGATGACGAACCTGAACGTCTTGGTTGTCTCATAGAGCGATTGCTGCCTTGCGATCCGCGCCGCCACCGTTCGATCCAACTGCTCGCCGCCGATTCCCGTTCTCGCGAACACGGCCCGAATGTACTCAGGAGTCTGGAGCAATCCGGGAACGAGTGACGGCTGGAAGACCCGAATCATGTCCGTGGAGTCATCCAGGGCTTTGATCTGCTGCTGCTTGCGGTGATACCCCAGGCGGCGGATCAGGCGCCATGCCGTCGCCTCCGTCGCATCGGCTCTGGCCGCAGCCATGTACTCGGCTTTGACCTCGTCGGAGACGCCTATGGCCGTGAGGATCCGCTCCACATCAACGACGGTCGGCGACACCTTGCCGGTCTCGATCTTGCTCAGCTTGCTCGGGGACATGACAGCGCCACGGGCCACGGCTTTGGCTTCTTTCCCAGAAGCCTGCCGAAGTTCCCGCAGCGCTGTCCCGAGCTGTGTTCTGTTCACTCGCCGTGCTCGGCCCACCAGTCCGCGAACGGGACGGCGTTGGCCATCGCGAGGTCGCGGTAGGCCTTGAACTCGGCGATCCGGTTGTTGTCGGTGTGGAACTCGGAGCCGAGGTACTTCCCCTTGGCGTCGTAGCTCATCTCGGCGGCGGTGGCGTCGTCGAAGAGCCAGAAGTCCGGCGCCTTGGGGATGGGGTTGATCCGGTCCGTGGTGTCGAGGATGAAGAACTCCTCGCCGGCCGCCATGTTCCGCAGGTACCCCCAACTGAGTTCGAACCGGAGGTAGTCCGTGAGCGGACGCGAAAGAATGTGTACCCGGTACATGCGCTTGCCGGCCCGGGCTGCGTTGCCCACAGTCCCGACCCAGCCGGAGTTCTTGAAGTCTTCCGGCTGCTCCTCGCCTGCGAGGAAGGCATGATAGGCGTCCACTCCGCCGGACCGGCTGTAGTCGTCCAGCGTCTCCAGCCGGAACGCCTCCCGTTCGAACTCCGAGAACCAGTCCCCCAGGGTCCTAGATGAGGTTGTCACGGATGGCCTTTCGGATGAGTTCCATGGGAATCTCGACGAGCTTCTCGTGACCCGGAATCTGGAGATCGTGCTCGGTCAGGTGCTCACCCTGAACGGCGAGGCTGCCCCGATCCGTCAGGTAGAGCGTCGGACACTCGCCCTCTTCACAGGAACCCACAAGCCGCGTCAGCTTCACGATGTCTCCTCGCTCGCCCGGTCTTACGACGATGCTCCCGAGTCAAGCCAGGGGGAGGCAAGAGGCAAGCGTTTCCGGTACTGGAAACCAGCTCAACTTCGAACATTCACACGAGAGTTCGGTAGCGACCGCGTTCCTTTTGGCAACGGAAGGGGCGTTGGCGTGGGAAGTCGGCCGGGCCGACTTCCCACGCTCTCCTCCCACCTGCAGGCCCGGGGTCTGTGCAGGTCGCCTTCGTGAGAAAGCTCGGCGGCTGCTGGGTAGGGTTCGGGGGATGTGGAGAGAAACGGCTCTTGGGGCCTATTCCGAGGTGGGGTTCCGGGAGCCCGTGCAGGTGGCGGCGCTGGCTGAGGCGGAGCGGCGGCTCGGGTTCGGGCTGCCCGGTGAGCTGGGGGAGTTGTTGCTGGAGAGCGACGGGGTCATCGGGCGCACCTGGGTGGACACCGTCTGGCCGGTCGAGCGGATCGTCGAGCAGAACCTGCTGTTCCGGTCCGACCGTTCTTTCGCCGAGTTGTACATGCCCTTCGACGCCCTGCTGTTCTTCGGGGACAACGGCGGCGGGGACCAGTTCGCCTTCGTGCGGACTCCGGTGCGTCCGGACATCTTCGTCTGGGAGCACGAGTCCGACAGCCGCCGGTGGGTGGCACGGGACTTGCGGGACTACCTGGGCCGCTCGCTCGCCCAGGGCGGCGACGACTGGTACCAGTAGCGCCAACAGCGGTGCGGCACAGGAAGTCGGTCGGGCCGACTTCCTGTGCCGCGGGGTGCTGCCTCGATCGGGGTCACGGCTTGGGGATCGCGGTGGTGACGGCCTTGGTCCGGGTGAGGAAGGCGATCGGCAGGACCGCCAGGGCGGAGAGGCCCTGGAGGACGGCGTACCAGGGCGGGCAGATCCCGGGGATCAGGTCGACGGCGATGACGGCGATCGGCATCACGGTGGCGACGGTCCGGATCCGGTCCAGGGCCTTGTAGTCGCCACCGGCGGCCCGGGCGGTGATCCGCAGCAGCACCGGGGCGAGAGCGGGGAAGAGGACCCCGCGGACCCACATGAACGGGGTGCTCGCGTGCCCGCTGAACGCCATCACGGCCACGGTCGCGAGGGTGATCACACCGATCGCACCGAAGAGCGTGATGCACTTCTTCGCGAGCGAGAAAACCTCGTCGGTACGGGAGTTGGTGCCGGTCGCCGATGCCGTGGTCGCCATTGTTCTGTCCTCCGTGTCGTGGTGAGAACGAATCTACGGAGACGACGGAAGACCCAGAACCCGTCCAGCCCCACACCTGGGGTGGGCCCAGACCCACCCCAGGCGCCGGCGGAGCGGAAACCGCCACCCGCACGCACACGCACCGAGAAACACATCGACGCAGGAAGTCGGCGAAGTCGACTTCCTGCGTTGGGTGGGGTGTCCGGAGAGGGTCAGGCGAGGGTCAGGCGAGGGGATCAGGCAAGGGGATCCGGCAAGGGGGTCAGGCGAGGGCGCGCTGCAACAGGACGGTGTCGATCCAGCGGCCGTGCTTGTGGCCGACGGCGGTGAGGCGGCCCGCGTCAGTGAAGCCGTGGCGGCGGTGCAGGGCGGCCGAGGCGTCGGAGCCGGAGTCCGCGATGACGGCGACGAGTTGGCACAGGTGGGTCTCGGCGCAGGCGTCGATCAGGGCGGCCAGCAGGGCGGTGCCGAGGCCTCGCCCGGTGTGGGCGGGGGCGAGGTAGATGGAGTTCTCCGCGGTGTGGCGGTAGGCGGGCTTGGGGCGGAAGGGGCCGGCGTACGCGTAGCCGGCGACCTCGCCGTCCACCTCCGCGACCAGGAAGGGCAGCCCCTGGGCGGTGAGGTCGTCCAGCCGTTGCTGCCAGGCGGCGAGGGGTGGCGGGGTCTCGTCGAAGGTGGCCACCGTGTGGTGGACGTAGTGGGCGTAGATCTCGGCCACCGCGCCCAGGTCGGCGGGGGTCGCCGGGCGGATCACTGGCTCCATGGCTGTCATGGCGGGGAGTGTAGGAGGCCGGGCTC
Source organism: Kitasatospora sp. NPDC056076 (assembly GCF_042266305.1). NCBI lineage: Bacteria > Bacillati > Actinomycetota > Actinomycetes > Kitasatosporales > Streptomycetaceae > Kitasatospora > Kitasatospora sp. NPDC056076. The sequence continues at coordinate 94,048 of NZ_JBHJWG010000032.1, read as the reverse complement.
CGGGGCGTGGGGGTGAGGGGTCACGGCTTGGGGATCGCGGTGGTGACGGCCTTGGTGCGGGTGAGGAAGGCGATCGGCAGGACCGCCAGGGCGGACAGGCCCTGGAGGACGGCGTACCAGGGCGGGCAGATCCCGGGGATCAGGTCCACGGCGATGACGGCGATCGGCATCACGGTGGCGACGGTCCGGATCCGGTCCAGGGCCTTGTAGTCGCCGCCCGCAGCCCGCGCGGTGATCCGCAGGAGCACCGGGGCGAGAGCGGGGAAGAGGACCCCGCGGATCCACATGAACGGGGTGCTCGCGTGCCCGGTGAACGCCATCACCGCGACCGTCGCGAGGGTGATCACACCGATCGCTCCGAAGAGCGTGAGGCACTTCTTCGCCGTCGAGAACGCCTCGTCGGTACGGGAGTTGGTGAGGGTCTCCGTCGCGGTGATCGCCATTGTTCTGTCCTCCGTGTCGTGGTGAGAACGAATCTACGGAGACGGCGGAGGACGGAACACGGGTCTGGCCCCACACCTGGGGTGGGGCCAGACCCACCCCGGATCAGTCGAGGGGGCTGAGCGGGATGTCGAGGTAGGACTCGGCGCCCACGGGGGAGGTGATCTCAAGGCTGGTCGGGACGGAGTTGGCGTCCGCGAAGAACTGGTCGTGGGTGCCGATGACCAGCTGGAGCACGCGGCCCTGGGCCAGGACGTAGTGGGCCGGCTGGAGCGGGAAGGTCACCGTGCTGGCCTGGCCGGCCTGCTGGTTGGTGACGGTGTACGGGGCGTTGGTGATGATGTGGGCCTTGCCGGTGGCCGGGTCGCAGTCCAGCAGGTAGGCCACGATCGTGGCGTCCATGGCCCGCGGCTTCACGGTCACCCGCAGCTCCAGGTCGCCCTGGACGCGCATGGGCTGGGTCAGCGGCGCGGTGGTCCAGATCGCGGCGAGCTCGCGGTCGATCCCGTCGGTCTTGTAGACGTGCGGCAGGCCCATCCGCTCGGCCAGGCCGGTCTGGACCAGCTTCGGGGCGACGACGACCTCGGTGTCCCGTCCGGTGGCCTTGACGGCACGGGTCCAGCCCGACTGCGGCTCCCCCTCGACCAGTTGGGCGTCACGCTGGCCAGCGACCGGTCCGGCGAGGTGGAGGCGCTTACGGGACAGGGCGTAGTCCTGCCAGCTGTCGTGGAAGAGGTCGGACAGCAGGTTGTGCATGTACTCCGAGCGGACGCCGAACCGCGGCGTGCGCCCGTCACCGGCGTTGCCCCCGAGGTGGTGGTCGAGCCAGCGGTAGGCCATCTCGGTGGGCTTGGAGAGGAGGCCCGCCAGACCGGCCAGTTCGCCGTTGCCGTGATCGCCGACCTGGACGAGCAGCGACTTGGGGCCCGCGAGGTTGGTGAAGAGGTCGATGACGGCGGGCACCGAGAAGATCGTCTCGTGCCAGGCCGTGGTCAGCATGATCGGCGTCGCGGCATCGTTATAGGCACTCAGGTGCGTACGGGGCGAGCGCTCGGCCGCGAACTCCCGGACCTCGTCGTCGACGTTGTTGTTCCGGATCTTCTCGATGATCCCGCGGAACTCCTTCGAGCAGCGCTCCTCACCGAAGAGCTGCACGAGCGCCTCGAAGGCCTTGAGGTGGCGGGTGCCGTTCTCGTAGAGCGACGCGAAGAGGTCGCCCCACGCGCTGGTGCCGGCCACGACCTTGATCCGGCGGTCCTTGGCAGCAGCCAACAGGCTCGTCCCGGCGCCGTAGGAGGAGCCGAAGAACCCGATCCGTTCGGCGTCGACACCGTCGATCTGGACCAGCGAGTTGATGATCTCGGTGGCATCGGACACGTCCTGCGGCCCGGCGACGTGGATCTCACCACCGGAAGCGGCCAGACCGCGCTGGCTGTAGGCGAGGACGGCGTAGCCGCCCAGGGCCAGACGCGGGAACATGCCGAGGTAGGCCCGGTGTCCGATGTTGATCAGCGGGGCGGGCAGGACGACCGCCGGAACGGTCTGTCCGGGCGCGAGGTTGCGCGGGATGCTCAGGGACGCGTCGATCATCGTCCCGTCCGCCATGGCGATCGAGAGCTCCCGGTAAGTGGCGACCTCCGCGTTGGTCTCGTAGGTGTCGGCCAGACCCCACTGGTCCAGGCGCCCGATCCGGCGCGGCGACGGGTCGAGAAGTGCCTCGCGGATCGCGTCCAGCTTGGCGAGGTCGTCGGCGTTGACGACGAACGGGTTCTCCGGGAAATCGGAAACGGGCATGGGTTTAACCGCCTTTGGTGGCAGGGATGGTGACGAACTGTCGGAGCCATGCTCGCTTCGCGGCGATCATCCCGGGGCACGTTCGAGGATGGTCACTCGAATGGGTGAACGGCGCGGTTCAAACCCCCAGAGCCGAAGGAGGGCGGAGCCCGTCACACGCCGGCGGCCTCCTGCTCCCCGCAGGAGGCCGCCGGAACGATCCGCTCAGGGGTTGGTGATCAGGTGGTCGAACTCGCCCGCCTTGGCGCCTCGGAGGAGTGCAGCGAACTTCGGAGCGGTGGTGCGGACGATGACATCGCCCTCATCGGATTCGCGAAGTTCGATCAGCCCGTCGACAGTGCGAAACTCAACGCAGTCAGCATTGGAACCTGAGTAACTGGACTTCTGCCAAACAGAGTTAGACATACTTGCTTTCCATGTCTTTCTTGATGGATCGAATGAAATCTCGCGACTCGCCTACCGTGAGGGCAGCCGAGTCAATCTGGGCAAGTAGCGACCGGAACCGAGCTGTGTGAGCTGGTGCATCGAAGAGAAAGTTACCGACGCCCGAGTCCGCCTGGACCGTATCGAGTTCCTGCACCGGTCCTTCGGCGTAGGTGAAGTTCTCATTCGGGAGCGGGATCGTATCGGCGTCGAACAGGACGACTCGAACTGAGATATTGGACTGACCGGAAACATCCATCAGAGCACCGAGTTGCTCGGCATGGATCCTGGCTCCGCCGAACTGCATGCGCAGCGCCGCCTCATGGATGTACGCGGTGAACGGGGTCGCTTCGGACCGGACGATGTGCTGACGCCGCAGGCGGAAGGCCGCTCTCAGATCGACCTCGTGACTCGGAAGCGGCGGATAGGAGCGGGCGAAGACGGCCGAGGCATAGTCGTTCGTCTGGAGCAGCCCGTGGATGAAGGCCATCGTGTAGGCCGAGAGCCCCCGAACCTCCCGGACGGCCGTGCCCGGCAGTGATTCGCCGAGATCCATGGTTCCGCCCGGCAGCGCGTACAGACCGTTGTCGGTGCGCCGCTGGAGCAGGATGCGCCCTTCGGCATCCGTCACGACGGCAGACGCCGCCACGACGAGCCGGTTCGGCTCGGGGGCGTCGGGATCGTCGTAGTACTCGGTCCGTGCCACGCGATCACCTCCCTTCAACTGGTACCAGCGGCGGCCACCAGGCAGGGCCCGGGCAGCACTTCGCCCCGCTGGATGGCTCCAGCGGGGCGAAGTGGCGTCCGGCGGTACCGGGTCAGCCGCCGGACGGGCTCTTGGGGGCGCCTCCGCCGAAGCCGCCTCCGCCTCCGGCACCACCGCCGCCGAATCCGCCCGCTCCGGCACCGGCGGCGCCCTCGACGAGCTGGGTGGCGTTGTAGCCGCCGCTGGAGTCGGGGGTGCCGACGACGGTCACGCTCTGGCCGGGCTGGAGGTCGGCGACCTTGCCCTGCTTGTTGAGCTGGACCTTGGTCGAGTCCCCCGTCGTCACCTTGATCGTGTTGCCGTTGGCGTCGGTCAGGTACACCGTCGAGCCGTCGACGGCCTTGACGGTGCCGCGCGCGAAGCCGCCCTGGCCACCGCCCTGACCGCCCTGGCCACCCTGCCCCTGGCCGCCCCGGCGCCCGCCGCCCTGAGCGCCACCCTGACCCTGACCGCCCTGTCCGTAGCCGCCCGCCGCCTGGCCGCCCGCCGCGGCGGCCCGAGCCGGCGCCTTGCCACCGGAGGAGGTCCCGCCCTGCCCCTGCTGGTACCAGACCCCGCCCGCGAACGCCCCGGTGGCGATCACGCCACCGGCCAGCACCAGCGACAGCCACGGCAGCTTCCGCCGCGGCGGCGCCGCCAGCTCCGCGCTCACGTCCCGCGCGTCGGGCGCGGTGGCCAGCAGGGCGACCTGTTCGTCGTGCTCCATCGAAGAAGTGCTCCTACTCGTGCCGGAGGGCGTCGATCGGCCGCAGCGAGGCGGCCCGGTTGGCGGGGTAGCTGCCGAAGAACAGTCCGATGGCGACGGCGATGCCGAAGGCGCCCACTACGGACTCGGGGATGACCACCGGCTTGATGCCGACGATGCTGAAGTGCGAGCCGACGATCCCCGCCGCCACGCCCAGCCCGGCCCCGATCACCGACAGCAGGGTGGATTCGGTCAGGAACTGCCCGAGGATGACGGCCCGGGGCGCGCCGAGCGCCTTGCGGATGCCGATCTCGCGCGTCCGCTCGGTGACCGTCACCAGCATGATGTTGGTGATCCCGATCCCGCCGACCAGCAGCGAGATGGCGGCCACCGCGCCGAGCAGCACGGTGAAGGTCTTGGTCGTGCTCTCCCGGGCCGTCAGCAGCGAGGCCTGGTTGGTGATCCGGAAGTCGGCCTTGGTCGGGTCGGTGATCGCGTGCGTCCCGAGCAGTACCCGGGTGATCTCCGACTGCGCGGCCGTGGTCGTGTCGGCGGACGACGCCTGGACCAGGATCTGGTTGACCGCCCCGAAGCCGGTGAAGGCGTTCTGCACGGTCGGCAGCGGCGCGATCACCACGTCGTCCGGGTCGGTGAACCCGCTGCCGCCCTTGGCGGCCAGCACGCCCACCACCGTGAACGGCGTCCCGCCGAGCACGATCTTCTTCCCGACCGGGTCCTCGGCGTCGAACAGCTGCTTGGCCGTCGTGGCGCCGAGCACCGCGACCTTACGCGAGCCGAGCACGTCGTCCTCGGTGAAGTAGTCGCCGTGGGCGACCTTCTGGTTGGAGGTCTCGAAGTACGCGGGGTAGGTGCCCACGACCGAGCCGGGGCTGTACGAGATGTTCCCGTACAGCGCCGTCGCGCTCGTCGTGACCACCGGCGCGACGGACTTGATCGCCGACGAGTCGGTGTCGCTCGCCAGCGCCTTGGCGTCGGCGACCGTCAGCTTCTTCACCGAGGAGGTGGCCCGCGAGCCGCCGGCCGCCGAACCGGCGCTGACGGTGAGGGAGTTGGTGCCGAGCGAGGTGATCGAGTCCTTCACCGCCTGGGAGGAGCCGTTGCCGACCGCCAGCAGCAGGATCACCGAGGCGACACCGATCAGCACCCCGAGCATGGTGAGCGCGGAGCGCACCTTGTTGGCGGCCAGGCCGCCGACCGCGAAGCGGAGCGTCTGCCAGAGGATCACGCCGATACCCCCTGTCGGCGCAGGGCGGGCGGGGGCCCGTCGACCGGCGCCTGCCGGACGTCGCTGACGATCTGCCCGTCGACCAGGCGCAGCACCCGCTTGGCGTGCAGGGCGACCTCGTCCTCGTGGGTGATCAGCACGACGGTGCGGCCGGTGGCGTTGAGCCCGTCGATCAGGCCCAGCACCTCCTCTGTCGAGCGGCTGTCCAGGTTGCCGGTCGGTTCGTCGGCGAGCAGCATCGCGGGCGCCGTGACCAGCGCCCGGGCCACCGCGACGCGCTGCTGCTGGCCGCCGGAGAGCTGGTTGGGCTTGTGCCCGGCCCGCTCGCCGAGGCCGACCAGGGACAGCGCGGCCATCGCCCGTCGTCGGCGCTCCGCCGACCGGACGCCCGCGTAGGCGAGCGGCAGCTCGACCTGGGCGAGGGCGGTGGTGCGCGGCACCAGGTTGAAGGACTGGAAGACGAAGCCGATCTTGCGGTTGCGGACCAGGGCGAGCTGCTGCTCGTCGAGGTGCCCGACGTCGGTGCCGTCCAGCAGGTAGCGGCCGGAGGTGGGGATGTCGAGGCAGCCGAGGATGTTCATCAGGGTGGACTTGCCGGAGCCCGAACTGCCCATCACGGCGACGTAGTCGCCCTGTTCGATGTCCAGGTCGACGCCGGCCGGTTCGTCCGTCCCGGGCCGGGACGGGCCGCGCAGGGCGTGCACGGTGGCGTCGCCGTGCCCGTACGACTTGGTGAGCCGGCTGATCCGGATCACCGGCACGGGTTGCGCGGGGACGCGTTTGTCGATGACGTGCTGCATGCTCAGCCCTTACCGCCGCGGCCGCCGCCACCGGCGCCACCGGCACCGCCGCCGGTACCGCCCGGGATGCCGACCGCGCCGCCGTTGCCGCCCCGGCCACCGCCGCCGCCACCGCCGCCCAGGCCCGGGAAGGAGCCGTTCGGGAAGCCGTTGGTGCCGCTGGTGGTGGGGAGTTGGACCTTGTCGCCCTCCTTGAGACCGGAGGTCACCTGCACGGTGCTGTCGCCCTCGACGCCCACGCCGACGTCGACCCGCTCGGTGGCCCCGCCCTCGTGCACCACCGTGGCGGTCCGCGAGGTGCCGGTGCCGGACAGCGCCGAGGTCGGCAGCGAGAGCGCGTTGTCCGCCTCGCCGGTGATCACCTGGACGGTCGCGCTGAGGCCGGTGCGCAGCGTGCTGGTGTCCCCGCTGAGCTGCAGGGTGGCCGCGTACTGGACGGCGGAGGAGCCGGCCGCGCCGCTGCCGCTGCTCGACGGCAGCGAACTGACGGACAGCACGGTCGCGTTGAGCTTGGTGTCGGACTGGGCGTTCAGCGTGACGGTGGCGGCCTCGCCCTTCTTCAACTTGAGCGAGTCCAGCTCGGAGAAGTTGGCGGTGACCTGCATCCCGGTCGGGTTGGTCAGCACGATGAAGCCGCTGGGCGATCCTGAACTCGCGCTGCTACCCGTGGACTTGGCGGCCGAGGAGGAGGACGCGCCGGAGGCCGTGGCGCCCACCGTGTCCCCGACCTTCGCCGAGACCGAGGCGACCGTGCCGTCCACCGAGGCGGTGAGCGTCGTCCCGGTCAGCGCCGCCTGGGCGTTGGTGAGGGTGGTCTGCGCGGTGGCGACCTGCTGCTGGGCCTGGGCGACGGCCGCGTCGTCGACCTTGGTGGTGGTGATGGTGGTGGTCTGCGGGGCGGGCGTACTGCTCCCGCCCGCCCCGCGACCCCCACCGGAGCCGCTGCCGCCGCTCGCCGGGGGTGTGGCCCCGGGCAGCGGCTCGGTGGTCGTGGTGGTGACGCCTGCCTGCGCCTTGGTGAGGTTGGCGTTCGCCGTGGTGAGCGCGGACTGGGCGGCGTCCACCTGCTGCTGGGCCGCCGTGGTGTCGACCGTCGCCAGCACCTGGCCCTTCTTGACGGCGTCGCCGACCGCGACCTTGACCGCGGTGAGCCGCCCGCCCGTGGCGAAGTCCTGGGCGGCGTCGGTCGGGGAGGCCAGGGTGCCGGTTCCGGACACCGTGGCCAGGACCGTTCCCTTGGTGACGGTCGCGGTACGGGCGACCGGCTTGGCGGCGGCCGTGCCGCCGCTGCCGTCGAGCGTGGCGTACACCAGGGCCGCACCGCCCAGCAGGGCCACGCCGAGCGCGGAGTTGACGAGGACGGCACCGCGCCGCCGTGGGAGCACCTTCATGGCGGACAGCTTCGCCGGGCGCTCTTGCGCTGCCCTGGGCGGCGGCTGGGAGAAGACTGACCGGCCGGATCCGGACATCCCTCCCATATCCACCGGCCCGCGCGGGCGGCTTGGGCGGGGCAAGGGCGATCGTTGGCCGAACTCCCAGCGCTCTCCCAGCAATCCCCGGCCATCCGGGAGGGCTTCCTCAGACGGCCCTCAGAAGACAGCCCTCAGACCGGGCCGGGAGACACGCGCCCCCGCGCCCCGGGACGCCGCAGGGGCGCACCCCGACCGGAGTGCGCCCCTGCGGGCGGGAAGGCGACCGGCCTCAGCCGTCGATCTCCTTGCGGAAGCCCTCCGCCACCGCCAGGAAGATCGAGTTGCCCTCGGTCTCGCCGATCGAGATCCGCACGCCCTCCGGGAACGGCCGGACCATCACCCCGGCCGCCGCGCAGGCCGCCGCGAAGTCCTGCGAGCGCTCGCCGAGCCCGAGCCAGACGAAGTTGGCCTGCGAGTCCGGGACGTCCCAGCCCTGGGCGCGCAGCCCGGCGACGACCCGGGTGCGCTCGGCGACCAGCGCCTCGACCCGCTCCAGCAGCGCCTCCTCGGCGCGCAGCGAGGCGACGGCGGCGTCCTGGGCGAGCTGGCTGACCCCGAACGGGACGGCGGTCTTGCGCAGCGCGTTCGCGACCGGCTCGTGGGCGATCGCGAAGCCGACCCGCAGGCCCGCCAGGCCGTACGCCTTGGAGAAGGTGCGCAGCACGCAGACGTTGGGGCGGTCGCGGTAGAGGTCGATGCCGTTGGGCACCTCGGCGTCGCGGATGAACTCGATGTACGCCTCGTCGACGACGACCAGGACGTCACCGGGGACGGCGTCCAGGAAGCGCTCCAGCTCGGCGCGGTGGATCACGTTGCCGGTGGGGTTGTTGGGGTTGCAGACGAAGACCAGCCGGGTGGCCGGGGTGACGGCGGCGAGCATCGCGTCCAGGTCGTGGTCGCCGTTGTCCTTGAGCGGGACCGGGACGGGCGTGGCGCCGGCGATCTGGGTGATGATCGGGTAGGCCTCGAAGGAGCGCCAGGCGAAGACCACCTCGTCGCCCGGGCCGGCGGTGGCGAGCACCAGCGACTGGGCGACGCCGACCGAGCCGGTGCCGAGGGCGATGTGCTCGGCGGGCACGCCGAAGCGCTCGGCGAGGACGGCGGTCAGCTCGCTGACACCCATGTCCGGGTAGCGGTTGAAGGAGCCGGCCGCCGCGACCGCCGCCTCCAGGACGCCGGGCAGCGGGTCGTTCGGGTTCTCGTTCGAGGACAGCTTGTAGGCGTCGGCGCCGGCCGGCTTGCCGGGCTTGTAGGTGGGGATGCCGTCCAGGCTCGGGCGCAGGCGCGGGCCCGGCGCTGAGGTACCACTGCTCACGGTCGTACTCCTTCGTCTTCTCTGCCGGTCCGCCCGCCCTCGCACGGCCGGGATCGCCGCCGTGCCGCGGTACCTGGCCACGTCCCCGGGAATCCCGGGACGCGCCCGGACCAACCCCGGTCGGGTGCCTTGCACGATACCGACCGCCCTCACCCGTAGGAGTGAGATGCCCGGACGGGTGACAGGCGCAGATCAGCCATTCTGCCCGGTTCCTTTGGCACATGTCAGAGGTAAGACGGCTGGATTCGGGAGGGGATCGAAGGGGTGCACCCCGGCTCACTCATGGAGAAACGTATCTCCAAAGGCTCCCGATGCGCCGGTCACAGACCCTTGTCAGGAGCCATACGATCGGTCCGCCATGACAGCAGCAGCCAACCAGAGCGGTCGGCGTCCCACCACCTCACGGCGTCTGGAGCGGGCCGGCATCCGGGATGTGGCAGCAGCCGCCGGAGTGTCGATCACCACCGTCTCCGATGCGCTGAACGGAAAGGGCCGCCTGCCCGACGAGACCCGCAGCCGGGTGCGCGAGGTCGCCGAGCGCCTCGGCTACCGCCCCTCGGCCGCAGCCCGCACCCTGCGCACCGGACGGTCCGGCCTGATCGGGCTGACCGTCACGACGTACGGCGAAGAACCCTTCACCTTCACCGAGTTCGCCTACTTCGCCGAGATGGCCCGGGCCGCCACCAGCGCCGCCCTCGGCCGCGGCTACGCGCTGGTCGTGCTGCCCGCCTCCTCCCGCCACGACGTCTGGGGCAACATCGCCCTGGACGGCACCGTGGTGATCGACCCGCCCGACCAGGACCCGCTGGTCAGCGAGCTGTACCGGTCCGGCGTGCCGGTGGTCAGCGACGGCAAGCCCGGCAACTGCCCGGTCACCGCCTGGGTCGACAACGACCACGAGGCCGCCGTGCTCGGCATCCTCGACCACCTCTCCGAGGCCGGCGCCCGCCGGATCGGCCTGCTCACCGGCACCAGCACCGACACCTACACCCGGCTCTCCACCGAGGCCTACCTCGGCTGGTGCGCCAAGGTCGGCCAGGAGCCGGTGTACGAGGCCTACCCCGCGCACGACCCGGCCGCCGGCGCCGTCGCCGCCGACCGGCTGCTCGCCCGCCCGGACCGCCCGGACGCGGTGTACGGCCTGTTCGACCCCAACGGCACCGACCTGCTGGCCGCCGCCCGCCGGTACGGCCTGCGGGTCCCGGACGACCTGCTGCTGGTCACCTGCAGCGAGAGCGACGTCTACGCGGCCACCGAACCGCCGATCACCACCCTCTCGCTCAAACCGCGCAAGATCGGCACCACCGTGGTCAACCTCCTCATCGACGCCATCGAGGGGGTCGACTCCGGGACGGGCGTGGACATCGCCCGGCTCTTCCCGCCCCGCTTCCGCACCGCCGGCAACGGCCCGCCCCCCGGCACCCTGATGCCGACCGAACTGATCGTCCGCGCCTCCTCCCAGCGCCGCAGCCCGCGCACCACCGTCAGCCCGCCGCGCCCCCCTGGCGAGGTGTAGCGCAGCGGGCGGGAAGGCGGCGAACAGCCGCCGGTACGCCCACGAAAAACCCACGAGACCCTACCGAGCCGGGGCAAAACGGACCCTGCGGGACCGCCCGGCTGACGCTCCGGAGGATTGGATACCCACCAGGTGACGACGGCGGGAGAGTGGTCTTCCTATGATGGGCGAATGACACCCGAGGACCGCTTCCCCGGACCTGAGCACCCCCACTCAGGCCCCCGCCACCAGCCGGACCTCGACGTGCTGCCGTACGGCACCTACTACGAACCCGAACCCGCCCAGGGCTACCAGGACACCCCGTACGAAGCGGAGACCTACAGCGGCTACGGCGGCGCCCGCTACCTGGAACAGCACTGGCACGACGGCCAGGGGCAGGGCCACACCGTGCACGCCCAGGTCGGCTACGAAGGCGGTTACGAACCCCAGGAGCGCGGCGGCTACGGGCAGCAGGACCACACCGGCTACGAGCCCACCCTGCCCGACCAGCCCTCCCCGGCCCTCCAGCTCGCGGACCAGCTCGGCGACCAGCTGACCGACCAGCTCGGCGACCAGCTCACCGACCGCGACGACCCGCCGACCATCGAGCTCGGCCCGCCGCTGCCCGACCCCTCCGCGCCGACCTACCCGTACCCGGCCCCCGGCCCCGGCGAGCCCCCCGGCCCGGTCTACGTCGTCGGCGACGTGCACGGCTACCTCGAAGAGCTGCGCGCCGAACTCCACCACCAGGGCCTGATCGACGACGGCGGCCACTGGTCCGCCGGCCGCGCCCGGATCTGGTTCCTCGGCGACTTCACCGACCGCGGCCCGGACGGCATCGGCGTCATCGACCTGGTCATGCAGCTCGCCGCGGAGGCCGCCGCGGCCGGCGGCTACTGCCGCGCCCTGATGGGCAATCACGAACTGCTCTTCCTCGGTGCCGCCAAGTACGGCGACGAGCCCGTCCAGTCCACCGCCGGCACCGCCTCCTTCCTCGCCGCCTGGCGGCTCAACGGCGGCCAGCAGAACGACCTGGACCGGCTGGAGGCCCACCACATCAGCTGGCTCTCCCGGCTGCCCGCCATGGGCCTGGAGGACGGCCACCTGCTGCTGCACTCCGACACCACGGCGTACCTGGAGTACGGCGAGTCCATCCCGGACGTCAACGACGCGGTGCACAGCCTGCTCGCCGACGGCGGCGTGGACGAGTGGTGGGACTGCTTCCGCCGCTTCACCAAGCGCTTCGCCTTCCGCGGCGACGCCGGGCCGATGGCCGTCCACGAGCTGCTCGACACCTTCGGCGGCAGCCGGGTCGTGCACGGGCACAGCCCGATCCCGTACCTCACCGGCGCCGTGCACGCGGACGACGGGCAGCCACCGCACATCCCGGGGCCGTACGTGTACGCGGACGACCTGGCGGTGGCGATGGACGGCGGGGTCACCATGGAGGGCCGGCTGCTGGTCGCGCGGCTGCCGATCTGACGCTCAGCCACCCGTCGGCACCACTGGAACAGTTGTTCCCGGCGCTCGCGTCCCCACGCGCGCGCGGGCCGGGGCGCGAAATTCCGGAAACCGACTGTCAGCACGGGCGCACCCGCCCCTACCATGAGGCACACCACACCCGGCCGCCCGTCCGGCGGCCCGCCTCCGCGCCCGCCCCGGCGCCCTGAGGATGTCCCGCGTCCTCGATGCGGTCCCGCGTCCTCGCCGCCGGGCCGGGGGTCCGCATGAACGGGGTCCCCATGTCCAACCCCCCGCCGCTGCTAGCCGAGGACCGCCCGGAGTACGAGCGCCTCCTCGCCGAAGCCCTGCGCGACCGCACCGTCCTCACCGCCCTGCGCGCCCCCGGCGCACTCGGCACCGACCAGCTCCGCGCCCTCGCCCTGCGCGACGCCGACGCCGTCAACACCGCCGCCGCCACCGAGTACGCCCACTACACCGCGCTGCGCGAGACCCTGCGGGCCACGCCCCCGCCGCCGGCCGACGTCGAACCGTACGCCCCCGGCCTGCTCAGCCAGCTGCGCTCCGCCGACGGCGGCGCCGGGCTGTTCCCCGTCCTCACCGTGCTCACCCCGATCCTCGCCTGGGCCGCCGCCCTCGTCCTGCTGCTGGTCGGCTACCTGATGCGCGCCGCCGACTCCGGCCTCGCGCTCGCCCGCGCGATGGTCACCGCCGGCTGGGTGGCGCTCGCCGCCGGGGTCGCCGCCATGGCCGTCGGTGTCATAGGCCTGCTGCTCACCGCCCTACGGGACGGCGCCGCCGCCGTCCCGGCCGGCACCGACCCCGAGCTGGCCGCCGAACTCGGCGCCGCCCGCGCGGAGTGGCGCACCGCCCTGCGCGAACGCGGCCTGCTGCCCTACCTCCACGGCCACCTGCCCGCCGTCGCCGGCCGCCCGGCCCCCGGCTACACCAGCCCGGACTTCACCAGTCCGGACTTCACCGGCCCCGACGACACCGGCCCCGACGCCGCCGGCGCGGAACCCACCCGCCCCGACTTCACCCGCCCCGACTTCTCCAGCCCCGGCTACAGCCCGCCGGCCTTCACCAGCCCCGGCCCCGACGGCATCACCGACCCCCAGGGCCGCAGCCCCCGCCCGGCCGCCTTCACCCCGCCCGACTTCACCGGCCCGGGTTACACCCCGCCGGACTTCACCGGCCCGGACGAGGTCGGCTGACCACGCCCGGAAGCCCGTCGGCAGCCGCGCCGGGCGCCCTACCTCCCTGCCGCGGCGGCCACCTCGGCCGCCGCCCGGACGAACGCGCGCACGCGCTCGGTGGTGTTGCCCGGGAGCCAGACCGGGCCGCGTTCGATCGGCGGGGCGTCGTGGATGGGGACGTAGGCGAGGTCGGGGCGCGGGTAGTAGCGGCGGCAGTGCTCGCCGACCGGCAGGACGCCCCGGCCCAGGGCGACCAGGCTGAGCATCTCGGAGAAGGTACTGCCCGACGGGCCCTTGGGCACGGCACGGCCGGACGGCGTGCGGTCGGGGGTGCGGTCCCGCTTGAAGCCGACCGAGGTGACGGCCGGGTACTGCACCACCGGGTGGTCCCCGAGGACTTCGAGCGACACCGAGGCCTCGGCGGCCAACGGGTGCCCGGCCGGCACCGCCAGGAGCCGCCGCTCGCTGAGCAGGACCGGACCGACGGCCATGCCGCCGAAGGGGTAGGAGGCCAGCAGGATGTCGATCGAGCCGTCCTCCAGGCTGGCCCGGGAGTTGGAGAGCTGCACCTCCCGCACGTCCACCCGGCACTCGGGGTGCCGCTCGCCGAACAGCGCCACCGCCCTGAACAGCACCGGCGCCGTCCACTCGCCCAGGAACGCGACCCTCAGCCCACCCGTCACCCCGCGCCCGGCGTCCACCGCCCGGCGCACCGCCTCCTCCATCGCGGCCACCACCGGGGCGAGGTCCGCGGCCAGTTGCCGCCCGACCGGGGTGAGCCGGACGGACCGGCTGGAGCGGTCGAACAACGGCACGCCGATCCGGCGTTCCAGCGCCTTGACCACCTGGCTGACCCGCCCGGTGCTGAGCCGCAGCCGCTCGGCGGTCCGCCCGAAGTGCAGCTCCTCGGTCAGGGCGAGGAAGACCTCGGTCTCCAGCCGTTCCAGCATGCCGCCCCACCCCTTCGACCCGGCATCGTTTAACCGGGCTCAACGATCGTACGGTGATCCGCCATTGATGACCGCCCCGGGCCGGAGGATCGTTGACCCCGTCACCGCACGAGAACCCACACCACCGGAGCCGATCACCATGCGCGTCGTCGCCCTCGACCACCTGGTCCTCAACGTCGCCGACATCGAGCGGTCGCTCGCCTTCTACACCGGCCTGCTCGGCCTGGCGCCCGTCCGGGTCGACGAATGGCGCGCCGGGAAGGTCTCCTTCCCCTCCGTCCGGGTCAGCGGCGAGACGATCATCGACCTCTTCCACCGCCCCCGCCACGAGTCCAACGTCGACCACATCTGCCTCACCGTCGAGCCCCTCGACTGGCAGGAGGTCGTCGACTCCGGCGTCTTCACCGTCCTCGACGGCCCCGGCCCCCGCTACGGCGCCCGCGGCACCGCCACCTCCCTCTACGTCCAGGACCCGGACGGCAACACCGTCGAACTCCGCTGGTACCCGCAGGACACCACCGGCTGAAAGAGCAGGGTGCCGCCCCGGACCCTCGGGGGAGGACCGGGTCGGCACCCGCAGTACGCCTCAGGACCGCTCGTCCGGACCGTTGGTCCCGGGCCGCTCGTCCGGGCGCTCGTCCGGGCGCTCGTCCGGGCGCTCGTCCGGGCGCTCGTCCGGGCCGCTCAGACGACCTTCAGATGGGGCAGCCAGTCCACCTGCACGATGACGCACACCACGCCCCCGGACCCGTCGAGGCCCAGCCACACCGGGTGGGTGCCGTCGCTGTCGGTGGCGAACGCGAGCAGGTCCGCGCCCGACTCCTCGTCCACGGTGCGCAGGAAGAACCCGGAGCCGGAGTCGAGGTCCTCACCGGCCTCGTCGTCCCGGTCCACCAGGGCGCGCCGGAACCGCTTCTGGAGGACCGGCCAGGCCCCGGCGTCCGCGAAGCACCCCGTCGCGCCGTCCGTGCTGAACCCGTACGCCTCGCCGTCCCGCAGCAGCCTGAGGTCGTGCCCCTCCCCGAGGGCCATCGTCCAGGAGTCGACGGGTCCGTCGCCCACCCGCAGCCGGAGCGCTGGTGTCTCAGTGCGCTCGACCCAGGCACCCTCGAACTCGCAGTGGTACCCGAACCCGATCGTCGCCACCTCCGTCGGGTAGCTGCCGGGCGGCACCTCGACCGTGATGTCCGGCCGCCCGGTGTCGAGCGGATCGGCCACCGCCAGCCGGCCGCTGGGGACCCGCAGGCGTGGGCCGTCCTTCGGCTCCAGCACCACCATGTTCTCCCGGTGATCGCTGGTGGTGAGCCGGGTGCCGGGCACGAACAGGGCGGGGAGGTCCCCCGGCCCGCCCGGGCGCGGCGGGAGCCACGGCTCCGCCGGGGCTGCGGACACCGGCTCCGTGAGCGGCGCCGCGGTGGGCCGGACCGTGCCGTCGAGCCCCCACCGGTCGGCCGAGAGGAGCGGCCAGTCGTCGAAGTCCGGCCGCCGGAGCCAGCGTTCCTCCTCGGAGGCACTCGGCACGGTCACCGTCCTGGGCCCGGCGTCCCCTCGGGGCCGGTGCGACACCCGGCCCCGTCCGCCCGGGAACAGCTCGACCGCCATCCGGTCGGCGACCCGGTCGAACTCCGGTGCCTCCGGGCCCGAGTAGCCCCAGCGCTCGTGGTACCTCCGCAGCAGCCGGCCCTCCTCCAGCAGCCGCAGCTCCAGGTGCTCCACCCGTCGCCCGTGCTCGTCGTACACCCACACACCCGCGTAGTGGTCCCGCCACGACACCAGGCGCACTTCGAGCGGCACCGAACGCCCCGCGCTCCGGTACACCACGACGTACGGCAGGCCCGCCGCGTCCCGGGCCCGCGCCTCCTGCGGCCGCAACGCGCCCACCGCGGCACCCGCCGCGAAGTCCCACCCCTCGGCATGGCCCAACTCGACCACCGGACCGCTCACCCGCACGCCTCCTCGCTCATCGGTCCGAGCAAGGTACCGGAGCCCGCCGACAGCCCGGTTCAGTGCAGCAGTTCCGCGGCCGGGGTGTGGTTCCCGGTCGCTGAGGCGCCGGCCATCGCGGCGGCCGCCGTCGCCGGGGCGGTGCCGGGCGGCACCACCAGCAGCAGGAAGTGGTCCTGGAAGCCCCGGGTGATGCTGATCGTCGCGTCGCTGCCGGGGAACCAGTTGATCTTGACGGTCAGGCCGTTCGCCGCGACCGACCTGGGCACGCCGTCCCAGGCCGAGGTGTCGAGGCCGACCCGGACGATCCGTCCGAAGTGGGCGCCGAGTGCGGTGATCAGGTCCGGCAGTTCGGCGAGGACACGGTCCGAACGGGGCCACCAGGCCCCGTCGAAGACGCCGTCCCGCGTCATCGTCGGCTCCAGTTCCAGCCGCGGGAGCAACGGGACGCCCGGGACCGGCCACGGCCCGGAGGCGAACGAGCTGGGGAGAGGAATCGGCATCATACGGAGCCGCCCGTCCGGTCCACGCGGGACCCATCACCACCCAGGGCGACGTCGGCGCTGCTGCCGGTGTTCGGAATGTCCTCGGTTACCCCCACGCTACTCCGCCGCAGCCTCCCCCGGCGCCGGTCAGCGCGTCAGTCGACCAGGGGGAGGTAGACCTTGTTGCCCTGGGCGGCGAACTCGGCGGACTTCTCGGCCATGCCGGCCAGCGCCTCGGCGTCGAAGTCCGTCGTGACGGCGGTGGAGCCGTCCCCGTGCTCGTCGCGGATCTTCTGGGAGATCTTCATCGAGCAGAACTTCGGGCCGCACATGGAGCAGAAGTGCGCGGTCTTGGCCGGCTCGGCGGGGAGGGTCTCGTCGTGGAAGTCGCGGGCGGTCTCCGGGTCGAGGGCCAGGTTGAACTGGTCCTCCCAGCGGAACTCGAAGCGGGCGTCGGAGAGGGCGTCGTCCCAGGCCTGGGCGCCGGGGTGGCCCTTGGCGAGGTCGGCGGCGTGGGCGGCGATCTTGTAGGTGATCACGCCGGTCTTGACGTCGTCCCGGTTCGGCAGGCCCAGGTGCTCCTTGGGCGTGACGTAGCAGAGCATCGCGGTGCCCCACCAGGCGATCATCGCGGCGCCGATGCCCGAGGTGATGTGGTCGTAGCCGGGGGCGACGTCGGTGGTGAGGGGGCCGAGGGTGTAGAACGGCGCCTCGTCGCAGATCTCCTTCTGGAGATCCATGTTCTCCTTGATCTTGTTCATCGGGACGTGGCCCGGGCCCTCGATCATCACCTGGACGTCGCGCTCGCGGGCGATCCGGCCGAGCTCGCCGAGGGTCTGCAGTTCGGCGAACTGGGCCTCGTCGTTGGCGTCGGCGATGGAGCCGGGCCGCAGGCCGTCACCGAGCGAGAAGGTGACGTCGTAGGCGGCCAGGATGTCGCAGAGTTCCTCGAAGTTGGTGTAGAGGAAGTTCTCCTGGTGGTGCGCCAGGCACCAGGCCGCCATGATCGAGCCGCCGCGGGAGACGATGCCGGTCTTGCGGCGCGCGGTGAGCGGGACGTACCGCAGCAGCACGCCCGCGTGGACGGTCATGTAGTCGACGCCCTGCTCGCACTGCTCGATGACGGTGTCGCGGTAGACCTCCCAGCTGAGCTCCTCGGCCCTGCCGTCGACCTTCTCCAGCGCCTGGTAGAGCGGCACGGTGCCGATCGGCACGGGGGAGTTGCGCAGGATCCACTCGCGGGTGGTGTGGATGTTGCGGCCGGTGGAGAGGTCCATGACGGTGTCGGCGCCCCAGCGGGTGGCCCAGGTCATCTTCTCCACCTCCTCCTCGATCGAGGAGGTGACGGCGGAGTTGCCGATGTTGGCGTTGATCTTCACCAGGAAGTTGGTGCCGATGACGGCCGGCTCCACCTCGGGGTGGTTCACGTTCACCGGGATGACGGCGCGGCCGCGGGCCACCTCGTCCCGCACGAACTCCGGCTCCAGGCCCTCGCGCAGCGCCACGAACTCCATCTCCGGCGTCACCACGCCCCGCTTGGCGTAGGCGAGTTGGGTGACGGCGACGCCGCCGCGGCCACGCAGCGGGCGGCGCGGGCGGCCGGGGAAGACCGCGTCCAGGTTGCGCAGGTTCCCGCCGCGCGGGGAGGTGTGCTTGATCCCGTCGTCCTCGGGGCGCGCCTCGCGGCCGTCGTACTCCTCGACGTCGCCGCGCTGGCGGATCCAGGCGTCGCGCAGGGCGGGCAGCCCGCGCCGCACGTCGGGCTCGTACGCCGGGTCGGTGTACGGGCCGGAGGTGTCGTACAGCGGCACGGTCCGGCCGTTGGTGAGCTGCACCTCGCGGTACGGGGCCCGCAGGTCGGGGCGGGATCCGTCGCGGTAGGCCTTGCGCCAGGCCGGGGTGGGGTAGCCGGTGCGCTCGCTGCTGGGCGTGCTGCGGGCAGGCTGCGGCTGTGCTTCGAACGTGGTCATCTGACCTTCACTCCCTACGCCGGCATTACCCGGTCCAGGTTCCTGCGGTCGACGCAGCCGTCGGTCCGTCCGTCGACGGTCCGGTCAGCGTCCTCTCAGCCCGGTGCTCCGAGCTCCCGCGTCGCAGGCGGTGTTGCCTGCACATGACGCCAACACGGTAGCGAGCCGATCGCCGCAGGTCCAGACGGTCCCCGAAACGGATCCGCGGGGGGAACGGCCGAGGCCCGGCCCCCGCGAACGGGGTGCCGGGCCTCCGGAGGTGCTCCGCGCGGTGCGCGGAGCGGGGTCAGTTCTTGGCGGCCTTCTTGACCAGGATCACCACGGCGGCGGCGATGCCGACGACCACCAGCAGCTTGATCACGATGCTCAGCAGGGCGCCGACCACGCCGAACACGAAGGCGATGACGTTCCAGGCCAGCACCAGGACCAGCACCGGGATGACGATGTTGCGCACCCAGGAGGGCAGCGACTTCCAGAGCTCAGCCATGTCGGTTCCTCTTCTCCCCTCGGGTCGGCCGCCGTCCGGTAACCGCATCCCGCTTGCTTTCGATGCTTCGAGCTTACGGCGGCGGAAGCGGCGGAACGAGGGCCTTCGGCCCGGAGAGAACCCCTAGATCACCCCGATCCCACCCCCCGGGGGGACCCCCGAGAAACGGCGGGGGGACGGGTCAGACCGGCCAGCGCTCGCCGCGCCAGGCGGCGTCCCAGAACATCCACTCGTAGCGCGAGGTGGTCGTGAAGTGCCCGACCACCCGGCGGCGTTCGGCCGCCGAGAGCTCCTCGCCGAGCCGGTCGGTGAGCGCCAGCACCCGGCGGACCACGGACTGGAAGGCCTCGTCGCCGTAGGTGGCGATCCACTTGGCGTACAGCGGGTCGGGGGAGCCCTGGGCGAGCAGCGCCTCGCCGACCCGGGCGTAGATCCAGTAGCAGGGCAGCACCGCGCCGAGCGCCTCGGCGAAGGACCCGCCGTACACGGTGGCCAGCAGGTAGCTGGTGTAGGCGCGGGTGGTCGGCAGCACCGGTTCGGCGGCGGCCTCCTCGGCGGTGCCGCCGAAGGCGGTCAGGAACTCGGCGTGCATGCCCTGCTCGGCGGCGAGCGCGCCGACCGCGTCGTCGGCGAAGGCCCGCACGTCGGCCTCGCCGGGGGCCTTGGCGGCGCAGACGGCGAGGGCGCGGGCGTAGTCGCGCAGGTAGTGCGAGTCCTGGACGACGAAGTGGCGGAAGGCCTCGCGCGGCAGGGTGCCGTCGGTGAGGCCGCCGATGAAGGGGTGGGCGAGGATCTCGGCGTAGATCGGCTCGATCGACGCCCAGAGCTCTTCGCTGAGGCTACGGGTCATGCCCACGACCCTACGACGGCTGCGCCCCCGCCCTTCGGCTCCGTCGCGTCCGCCTCCGGGACCAGGGGCGTTCGGCACCAACTCGTCCGGTGGGAGCTTCCCCCGGAGCGGGCCGCCTGTCAGGCTTGGGCGGCATGAAGGGTTTCGTCATCAAGACACTGATCAACGCGGCGGCCATCTGGGTCGCCGCCTGGATCGTCAGCGGCATCCAACTCGCCGAGGGCAAGGCCGACTGGCAGCACAAGACGCTGACGGTGCTCGGCGTCGCCGTCGTCTTCGGCCTCATCAACTGGCTGATCAAGCCGGTCGTGAAGCTGTTCTCGTTCCCGTTGTTCATCCTCACGCTGGGCCTGATCACCTTCGTGATCAACGCCCTGATGCTGCTGCTCACCTCGTGGGCCTCCACCAAGCTGGAGTTGGACTTCCACGTGTCCACCTTCGGCTCCGCGCTGGTCGGTTCACTGATCATCAGCCTGGTCTCCTGGGGTCTGCACCTGGCCCTGGACGACGACTGATCCGTCGTGCGCGGTGTCGCACGCGGCCGTGGAAGGGGCCCGTGCCCGGGTGGGTGGTCCACCGGGCACGGTCCCCTTCGTCGTCCCCGGGGGTCCCCGGCCGTCGCCCCCGGGGCGCACCGAGCACCCGGCGCGCCCCGGCCCGACCCGCTCACCCCGCGTCGCACCCCCGCAGGATGTCCGCGAGCTCGGCGTCCAGCTCCTTCCCGATGGACTCCCCGCCCACCGGCACCAGCCGGTCCGCCCGGGCCAGGAAGGCGGTCAGCGGCGCCGCCGGGGCGTGCAGCACGGCGTGCCCGTTGGGGGAGCACAGCGCGATGCGGACCTCGGCGGGCTCCCCGCCGAGCGGCCGGACGCGCACGTCGCCCTCGCCGGACGGGCCGCCGAGGCCGTCCAGCAGCAGCTCGCGCGCGAACACCCAGGTGACCGGGGCGTCACCGGGCAGGTGGAAGGTGAACCGGACCGCGTAGGGATCGCCCGCCTCGTACGCGAGGTCCACCACGGTGCGGAAGGACAGCTCGGGCGAGACCACGAGGTTCATCGCCAGGTGCCCCTGGACAGTGCTGTGCTGCATGGCGCCGGTACCTCTCTTCTGCTCTTCTGCCGGTGTTTCGACCCTTTCCCGGGGTTTCGACCGTTTCCCTCCGCGGGGAGACTCACGCACAACGCTCCAGCCCCGGAGGTCACCATGGGCCCCGACAACCGAACCCCGCCGCCGCGCCCGGTGGTCAAACGGACCGCGCGGGCGATCCTGCTGGAGCTGGACCCGGACGATCCGCACGGTCCGGCCTCGATCGTGCTGATCCGGCGGGTCCGGCCCGGGGCGCCGCACCCGTACTGGATCACCCCGGGCGGCGGCGTCGAGCGCGAGGACCGCACCGTGGTCGAGGCGCTGCACCGCGAGGTGGACGAGGAACTGGGCGGCAAGGTCGTGGACGTGGTGCCCGCCTTCGTCGACACCATCAGTCACACCCACCACGACGACGGCACCCCGCTGCACCCGCACGGGGTCAAGGTGCAGCACTTCTTCGTCTGCCGGCTGGCCTCGATGGACCTCAGCCGACGGCACGGTCCCGAGGTGACGGACCCGAACGGCGAGTACGAGGTGGTCCGGCTGCCGTTCACCCGCGAGGGCGTGACCTCGGTGAACGTCGTCCCGCCCCGGCTCCGGGCGTACCTCGCGGCCAACATCGAGGGCATCCGCGCGCTCCTCGCGCCCGACCTCGGCTGAGCCCCGGGGCCGGTCCCCGACGCCGGCCCGGCGCTACCCGGCCGCCAGTTCGCCGACCAGGTCGTGCCGGATCCGCTCGGCCGGCAGCCCCGCCCGCAGCAGCACCCCGACCCCGCGCCGGACCATCGCGGGCGGGCCGCTGAGCACCGCCTCCCGACCGTCCCACGGGCCGAACCGGCCCACCACCTCGGGAAGTTCACCGGTCAGCGCACCCCCGGCCGGGCCGGTGCCGGACAGCACCGGCCGCACCGTCAGCCAGGGCAGCCGCCCGGCCAGCTCGCGCAGCCCGTCCAGGTCGTACAACTCGGCGGCGCTGCGGGCCCCGTAGAACACCTCGACGCTGCGGCCGGAGGCGCCGTGCTCGGCCGCCTCCTCGACCAGGGCGCGGATCGGCGCGATGCCGGTGCCGCCGCCGAGGCAGAGCAGATCGGGACCGGAGGCGTGGTCGACGGTCATCCCGCCGGCTGCCGGGCCCAGCCGCAGCACGTCCCCGGGGGCGGCCCGGCGCACCAGCGCGTTGCTCACCCAGCCCGCCTGGACGGCCTTGACGTGGAAGACCAGCAGCCCGTCCGGGCGAGGGGCGGAGGCAAAGGAGTAGTGCCGCCAGACCCGCGGCCACCAGGGCGTCTCCAGGCTGCAGTACTGGCCGGCCCGGAACGGGTACGCCTGGTCGGGGCGGACGGTGAGCACCGCGACGTCCCGGGTGCGCTGCTCGTGCCGCACCACCTCGCCCTGCCACCACGGCGGCGAGGTGCGGGCGGCCTCCTCGGCGGCCTCGATCATGATCGTGGAGATCAGCCGGTAGGCGCGGCGCCAGGCCAGTTCCGTCGCCGCGTCCCAGCGGCCGCCCGCGTACCGGGCCAGCGCCTGCACCAGGCACTCCCCCACCGGGGCGTAGTGGCCGGTCAGGGTGCCGTAACGGCGGTGGCCGCGGCCCAGTTCGCTCAGCCGGGTGCGCAGCGCGACCGGGTCCTCGGCGCCGCGGGCGGCGGCCAGCAGGGCGCGGAACAGCCGGTCGCGCTGGACGTCCATGGCGGCGGGGAAGAGCGGGCGGACCTCGGGGTGCTGCAGGAAGAGCAGGGCGTAGAAGTGCGCGGTGGCCCGGTCGGCGACCGGTTCGACGAGCGCGAGGCTGTCCCGGATCAGTGCGATGTCCTGGGCGGTGAGCGGGAGTTCGGTCGGGTCGACACCGGTGGCGGGGGCGGGCACGGCGGCGGTCGGGGCAGCGGCCAGGGCCTGCGGCTGGGGCTGGAGCTGGGACGCAGGCTGGTGCTGGACCGCCCAGGCGTCGCTCCAACTGTCACCCGGACCGGCCCAGTTGAGGCTGGGAGCGTCGACGAACAGGGACTGGAAGGCGGGGGCGGTCCCCGTGGTCGACGACGTCTCCGGGTAGCTCGGCGCGGGGACGATCGGCGGCTCGGTGGGCGGCGGCGGCACGACCGGCCCGGTCCGCACCGGGGCCGCCACCGACGCGGACTCCGCCACAGCGACCGGCTCCACCAGCGGCACGGGCTCCGCCACCGACGCGGGCGGCAGGTCGGGCGGGTCCAGCGGCATCGGCGGCCGCGCGGGCTCCGCCTCCGGCAGGCCCGGGACGGAGGCGGCCCCCGCCGAGCCGTGCCCGGTGCGGATCAGAAGTGTTCTGCGGGACTTCACCGCTACGTTTCGAGTAACCAAGAGAATCGTTTCGCCTCCGGCCGGCCTGCGCCACCACCTGGCTTGTCTCTGCTGACGCCTAGGCAGCGTGGCACGCCCGAACTGCTCATCCGACAAATCGCGGGAAGCCCGGACACCCGGCCGGGGAACGCGCTACTCTCACACGATCGGTGGTCGCCCTGAGTGCCGAGCAGCACACCCAGGGCGACCCCGCCCTGCTCACAGCTGCCGCAGCAGCATCCCGGGTTGCTCGACGCAGTCCGCCACGAACCGCAGGAACCCGCCCGCCGTCCCGCCGTCGCAGACCCGGTGGTCGAAGGTGAAGGACAGCTGCGTCACCTCGCGCACCGCCAACTCCCCGCCGTGCACCCAGGGTTTGGCCACGATCCGACCGACCCCGAGCATCGCCGCCTCCGGGTGGTTGAGGATCGGGGTGGACCCGTCCACACCGAACACCCCGTAGTTGTTCAACGTGAAGGTGCCGCCGGTCAGTTCGGCCAAGGTCAGCGACCCGACGCGCGCCGCCCCGGTCAACCGTGCCAGCTCCTCGCCGAGTTGCTCGGTGCTGCGGGTGTGCGCGTCCCGGACCACCGGGACGACCAGTCCGCGCTCGCCCTGGGCGGCGAAGCCCAGGTGCACCGCCGAGTGCCGCACGATGCCCGAACCGTCCTCCGTCGCACTGGAGTTGAGCTCGGGGAAGCGGGCCAGCGCGACCGTGCAGATCCGGGCCAGCAGCGCCAGCACGCTCACCTTCGGGCCCGGGGCGGCGTTCAACTGCCGCCGCAGTGCCATCAGTTCGGTGGCGTCCGCATCCACCCAGCAGGTCGCGGCCGGGATCTCCCGGTGGCTGCGGCCGAGCTTCTCGGCCACCGCCTTGCGCAGCCCGCGCAGCGGGACGACCGTGTCCGGCCCGGCCGGTACGGGCGCGGCGACCGCCGCAGCGGCCACCGGGCCGGCCGCCTTGGCCGCGACCGCGCGTTCGACGTCCGCCCGCATGATCAGCCCGTCCGGCCCGCTCCCGGCGAGCGCGGTCAGATCGACCCCCTGCTCCCGGGCCAGCCGCCGCACCAACGGCGAGATCACCGGCACCACGACCGGAGCCACCGGCACCACCGGCGCCACCGCAGCCGCAACAGCCACAGCCGGAGCCGGAGCCGCAACAACGGAAGCACCGGGAGCAACGGGAGCAACCGCACCGACCCGGCGCCGCCGCCCGCCCTTGCTCTCGAGCACCCCGTACCCGACCAACGGCCGCTCGACCTCGGCGACAGCGGCAACGACACCGGCAGCGGCGAGCTCCTCGCCCACCCCCGCCGCCGACGCCACCGCGACCGTCACCAGCGGCGCGCCCACGGCGATCTCCTCGCCCTCCGCGCCGTACCGCGCGGTGACCACCCCGCCGTACGGGCAGGGCACCTCCACCACGGCCTTGGCCGTCTCCACCTCCACCACCGGCTGGTCGACGGCGATCACCTCGCCGACCTCGACCATCCAGCGCACCACCTCCGCCCCGGTGAGTCCCTCACCGAGGTCGGGCAGCCGGAACTCCCGTACGACGGGCATCATCCTCGGTCCTCCCACTGCAGCCGGGCGACCGCGTCCAGGATCCGGTCCACCCCGGGCAGGTGGTGGTGCTCCAGCATCGGCGGCGGGTACGGGATGTCGAAGCCGGTGACCCGCAGCACGGGCGCGGCCAGGTGGTGGAAGCACCGCTCGGTGACCCGGGCGGCGATCTCCGCGCCGGTGCCGCCGAAGCCGCTGGCCTCGTGCACCACCACGGCCCGGCCGATCGAGCGCACCACCCGGGTGACCGTCTCGTCGTCGAAGGGCACCAGGGTGCGCAGGTCGAGCACCGCGAGGTCCCAGCCCTCCGCCTGCGCGGCCTCGGCCGCCTCCAGGCAGACCGGCAGCGAGGGCCCGTAGGTGATCAGCACCGCGGAGGTGCCGGTGCGGCGCAGCGCGGCCCGGCCGATCGGCTCGACCGGCGCGGACGGGTCGAACCCGTCCTTGCCCCAGTAGAGCCGCTTGGGCTCCAGGAAGACCACCGGGTCGTCGGAGGCGATCGAGGCGCGCAGCAGCCCGTAGGCGTCGCCGACCGTCCCGGGGGTGACCACGTGCAGGCCGGGGGTGCTGGTGTAGTACGCCTCGGAGGCGTCGCTGTGGTGCTCGACGCCGCCGATGCCGCCGCCGTACGGGATGCGTACGGTGATCGGCAGCGGGAGCTTGCCGCCGGTGCGGTTGCGCATCTTGGCGACGTGCGAGAACAGCTGCTCCAGCGCCGGGTAGGCGAAGGCGTCGAACTGCATCTCGACCACCGGGCGCAGCCCGTACATCGCCATGCCGATCGCGGTGCCGAGGATGCCGGCCTCGGCGAGCGGGGTGTCCAGGCAGCGGTCGGGGCCGAACTCGGCGGTGAGCCCGTCGGTGATCCGGAAGACCCCGCCGAGCGCGCCGACGTCCTCGCCGAGCACGTGGACGGTGGGGTCCTCGCGCAGGGCGTCCCGCAGCGCGGAGTTGAGCGCCTGCGCCATCGACGCCGTGCGGGCGGTACCGGCGGCAGGGGCGGAAACAGCGGTGGACATCAGTGCTGCACCTCGGCTTCGGCGGCCAGCTCGGCGGCCAACTGGGCTGCCTGCTCCCGCAGTTGCGGGGTCGGCTCGGCGTAGACGTGGGTGAACAGGGCCATCGGGTCGAGCTCCGGGTCGGCGTGGAACTCGGCCCGCATCCGGGCCGCCAGCGCCTCCGCCTCGTCGGCGGCGTCCTGCACCAGCCCGTCGTCCAGGACGCCGAGTCCGCGCAGTGCGCGGTCCAGCAGCAGGATCGGGTCGTGCTCCCGCCAGGCCTCCACCTCGGGTTCGGTGCGGTAGCGGGTGGCGTCGTCGGCGTTGGTGTGGGCCTCGATCCGGTAGGTGAGGGCCTCGATCAGGGTCGGGCCCCCGCCGGCCCGGGCCCGCTCGACGGCTTCGCCGAGCACCGCGTGCACGGCGGGCGCGTCGTTGCCGTCGACCAGTCGGCCTGGCATGCCGTAGCCGACCGCCTTGTGGGCGAGGCTGGGTGCGGCGGACTGCGCGCTGAGCGGGACGGAGATCGCGTAGCCGTTGTTCTGCACCAGGAAGACGACCGGCGCCCGCAGCACGGCGGCGAAGTTCAGCGCCTCGTGGAAGTCGCCCTCGCTGGTGCCGCCGTCGCCGAGCATGGCCAGCGCGACCACCGGTTCGCCGCGCAGCCGGGCGGCGTGCGCCAGTCCGACGGCGTGCGGGGCCTGGGTGCCGAGCGGGGTGCAGAGCGGGGCGGTCCGGCTGGCGCGGGGGTCGTAGCCGGTGTGGGCGTTGCCGCGCAGCAGGGTCAGCGCCTCCAGCGGGTCGACCCCGCGGGAGACCACGGCGAGGGTGTCGCGGTAGCTGGGGAACAGCCAGTCGCGTTCGCCGAGCACCAGGGCGGCGGCGACCTGGCAGGCCTCCTGCCCGGTGGAGGCCGGGTAGACGGCGAGGCGGCCCTGCTTGGTCAGGGTGGTGGCCTGCTGGTTGTAGCGCCGGCCGACGACGAGTCGCCGGTAGAGCTCGCGCAGCAGCGCCGGGTCCTGCTTCTCCAACGCGGGGGTGCCGAGCACCCGGACGGGGGAGACGTCCGGGAGAAGGGGGGCCGGATCCGTGCGCGGAGCGGTGGCCCCGGGCATCCAGCCGGGCACACCGGTGTGGTGTCTGTGGTCGAGAACGGTCATCTCGGGGCACCTCCAGGGGTGGCGGGGGCTCCCTACCGATTGTTCGGTCGTCTGTTCATCTTGACCAGAAGCGTGACAAGGTGGTGGACATTCGGCCCGAGCGGCGGTCGACTGGTGGCAGTGTGTCCAATCGGCGAGGGTGGGGGGTCATGTCGGCTGAACAGATGTCCAGACTCGACCGGGTCGACCGGGCGATCCTGCGGCTGCTGCAGCAGGACGGTCGAGCCTCGATCCGCTCGGTGGCCGAGCGGGTGCACGTGTCCCGGGCGAACGCCTACGCCCGGATCTCCAGGATGGTCGAGGACGGCATCATCCGCGGCTTCACCGCCCGGGTGGACCACGAACGGGCAGGTCAGGGCGCGTCCGCGTACATCACCCTGAAAATCGTCCAGAACTCCTGGCGCACCGTGCGCGAGCAGCTGCTGGCGCTGCCCGGGGTCGCCCACATCGCCCTGGTCGGCGGGGACTTCGACGTCCTGCTGCTGGTGCACACCGCCGACAACCACGCCCTGCGG
Source organism: Kitasatospora sp. NPDC056076 (assembly GCF_042266305.1). Lineage (NCBI taxonomy): Bacteria > Bacillati > Actinomycetota > Actinomycetes > Kitasatosporales > Streptomycetaceae > Kitasatospora > Kitasatospora sp. NPDC056076. The sequence goes on along the minus strand of NZ_JBHJWG010000032.1, from coordinate 66,630 downwards.
GACCTGGTCCTCAACCGGATCCAGTCCATCCCGCAGGTGCTCGGTACACAAACCATGCTGGTGTTCGAGGAGACCGACCAGGTGCCCCCCGACTAGGCCCGCCGGGTCAGCGCGCCCGCAGCCCGTCGAAGGCCAGGTGCACCACGGCGTCCGCGACCCCGTCGGCCGCCTTCAACCCCGGCCGGTACCACTCCACGATCGAGTTGATCATCCCGAACAGCAGCCGGGTGGCCAGCCGCGGCTCCACGTCCCCGCGCAGCGAGCCGTCCGCGACGGCCGCCCGCACCAGCTCCGCCACCTGGTGGTCGAAGTCCCGCCGCCGCTCCAGCGCCCACAGCTCGGTGGCCGTGTTGCCGCGCACCCGCAGCAGCAGCGTCACGTACGGCAGCTCCGCCAGCAGCACCTCCGCGGTGCGCCGCACCACGTGCTCCAGCCGCTCCACCGCCGGGCCCGCCACCGCCTCCGGCTCGGCCAGGATCGCGAACAGCCCGTCCAGCGCCCGCCCGACGGCCAGCCGCAGCAGCTCCTCCTTGCCGCGGACGTGGTGGTAGATCGAGGACTTGGAGATCCCGGCCGCCCGGGAGAGGTCCTCCATCGACGTGCCGTCGTATCCGCGCTCGTTGAACACGTCGACGGTCACCGCGAGCAGTGACTCGACGGTGTAGGCGGTGCGCGTGGTGTGATCGGCCATCCTCCGAGTATCCCCGGCCGCCGAGCGGGGTACGCGATCGGGTCCGGCCGGTCCGCTCCGGAGGGAGCCGGTCCGCACCGTCCGGAGCCGGTCCACACCGGCCGGAGCTGGTCCACACCATCCGGAGGGGGGACCGCCTAGAATCTGCGGACGATCGTCCACGTCCAGCAGGCTGGGGTCCGCAGCTGATGAACGCAATACCGGCAGTCTCCTCCGACCTGCCCGAGGACGTGCCCGACCAGCGCGGCGAGGACCCGGCGGGCGTCACCCCCACCTGGCAGGACCGCGCCCGGGCCCTGGTGGTGCGGTTCGGACCGGCCGTGTGGTGCTACGCCGTGCTCAAGCTGGTCGGCTTCACCGTCTTCATGAAGCTGCTCTCCTTCTCCGGCGACTACGCGAAGAAGCCGGCCCGTTTCGGCGGCGGCACCAACCCCTGGGACGTGCTGGCCAGCTGGGACGGCTGGTGGTACCAGCAGGTCGCCCAGTTCGGCTACCACCCGGCGCTGGTCCCGATCCCGGGCGGCCAGCCGGGCTTCACCATCGAGCAGAACTCGGCGGCCTTCTTCCCGCTCTACCCCGGCCTGATGCGGCTCACCTCGGACGCCACCGGCCTCGGCCTGTACGGCGCCGGGATGCTGGTCTCGGTGCTGGCCTCGCTGTTCGCGGCGGCCGGGATCTACGCCGTGGTGGAGAAGCTGTCCGGCCCCCGGGCGGGCGTGATCGCGGCCGGGATCTGGGCGATCGCCCCCGGCTCGGGCGCCGAGTGGGCCGTCTACTCGGACTCGCTGTTCGTCGCGCTGGCCGCCTGGGCCTGCTACTTCACGATGACCAAGCAGTGGGTCGCGGCCGGGGCGGTCACCCTGGTCGCCGGGCTCAACCGGCCGACCTCGGCGGCGCTGATCGGCGCCGTCGGCCTGGCCGCGCTGGTCGAGCTGTACCGCCGGGAGAGCGGGGTGCTGCGCCCGCTGGCGGCGATGCTGCTGGCCCCGCTGGGCCTGCTCGGCTACGTGGCCTGGGTGGGCTGGCGGACCGGCGAGTGGGGCGGCTACTTCCGGATCCAGCACGACGCCTGGCTGCACTACTTCGACGGCGGCCAGGGCACCTGGCAGGCGATCCGCGGCGTGCTGCTGGGGCGGGGCGACTACCCCTTCGCGTTCCCGGTGCCGGACCTGCTGGCCACCCTGATCGTGTTCAGCCTGCCGGTGCTGATCGTGCTGCTGGTCCGGCTGCGCCCGCCACTGGTGCTGACCGCCTACACCCTGGCCACGATCGTCTCGGTGCTCGGCAGCCTGGGCATCTTCGGCAACGTCTCGCGCTACCTGCTGCCGGCGTTCCCGCTGTTCATCGCGCTGGCGGTGGGGATGCGCAAACTCAGCTGGCCGGTGCTGGCGACGGTCCTGGGGACGGGCGCGATCGCCTCGGGCTGGTACGCCGGGTTCGTGATCTTCGAGCTGGGCGTGCCGTAGACCGGTCCACCCGGTCGCACAACCGGTCCACCCGAGCGCGCACAGGGGCGGTGTCCTACGGGACCCGCCCCTTCCCCGTTCCCGGCGGAATCCGTCCCCCACGCCCTCTTGAGCCGACCGATCGTTCGGTTACCCTGTGACGTGTCCCGTCCTCCCCTCTGAGGAGCGCACAGATGCCCGCAGCGGTCACCCACCCCCTCGTCGGCGAGCTGGTCGAGCGCCACCAGGCCACCCTGGACGCCGCGCTCGCCGCCGCCGCGACGCGCGACTACTGGTCCGCCTACCCCGAGTTCCCGAAGGCCTACGGCGAGAGCGGCCCGGCCGACGGCAAGGCCGCCTTCGACGCCCTTCTCGGCCGGCCCTTCGTCCTCGACGGCCACCCCGGCGACGGCGACCAGGTCGGCGGCGAGGTCTCGCCGTACGGCATCGAGCTGGGCATCACCTACCCGCACGCCGGCCCGGACGCCCTGGTCGCCGCGCTCGACGCCGCCCGGCCCGGGTGGGCCGCCGCCTCCCCGCTGGAGCGCGCCGCCGTCTGCCTGGAGATCCTGCGGCGGATCAACGCCCGCTCCCACGAGTTCGCCCAGGCCGTCATGCACACCACCGGCCAGGCCTACGGGATGGCCTTCCAGGCCGGCGGGCCGCACGCCCAGGACCGCGGCCTGGAGGCCGTCGCCTACGCGTACGCCGAGCAGACCCGGCTGCCGCGGCAGGCCGGCTGGACCAAGCCCCAGGGCAAGCGCGAGCCGCTGGTGATGACCAAGGACTTCACCGTCGTCCCGCGCGGCCTCGCGCTGCTGATCGGCTGCAACACCTTCCCCACCTGGAACGGCTACCCGGGCCTGTTCGCCTCGCTGGCCACCGGCAACCCGGTGCTGGTCAAGCCGCACCCGCGGGCCGTGCTGCCGCTCGCGCTGACCGTCGCGATCGCCCGCGAGGTGCTCGCCGAGGCCGGCTTCGACGCCAACCTGGTCTGCCTGGCCGCCGAGCACGAGGGCGGCACCGTCGCCGCGACCCTCGCGGTCCGCCCCGAGATCCGGATGATCGACTACACCGGCTCCACCGCCTTCGGCGACTGGCTGGAGGAGAACGCCAAGCAGGCCCAGGTCTACACCGAGAAGGCCGGCGTCAACGCGGTCGTCATCGACTCCACCGACGACTACAAGGGCATGCTGGGCAACCTGGCCTTCGCCCTCTCGCTGTACAGCGGCCAGATGTGCACCACCCCGCAGAACGTGCTGATCCCGCGCGGCGGCATCGGCACCGACCAGGGCGACAAGTCCTACGACCAGGTCGTCACCGACCTCGCCGCCGCCATCGAGGGCCTGCTCTCCGACGACGCCCGCGCCGCCGCCATCCTCGGCGCCGTGGTCAACCCGGGCGTGCTCCAGCGCTCGGCCGCCGCGGCCGGCGGCGAGTACGGCGAACTCGCCCTCGCCCCGCGCGCGGTGGTCTCGCCCGACTTCCCCGGCGCGACCGTCCGCACCCCGGCGCTGGTCAAGCTCGACGCCGACAAGCCGGACGACCGCGCGGTGTTCCGCACCGAGTGCTTCGGCCCGGTCTCCTTCGCCGTCGCCGTCGAATCCACCCCCGCCGCCGTGGAGTTGCTGCGCACCACGGTCCGCGAGAAGGGCGCCATGACGGCCTCCGGCTACACCACCTCGCCCGAGGTGGAGGCCCTGCTGGTCGAGGCCGCGCTGGACTCCGGCGTCTCGCTCTCGCTCAACCTCACCGGCGGCGTCTACCCCAACCAGACCGCCGCCTTCTCCGACCTCCACGGCACCGGCGCCAACCCGGCCGCGAACTCCGCGTACTGCGACGGCGCCTTCGTCGCCAACCGGTTCCGCACCGTGGAGATCCGCCGCCACAGCTGAGCCGGCGGGGCCGTCCCGCCCCCGCCCGCACCCCCGGTCCCCCGGTCGGCCACCCGCCACCGGGGGACCGGCGGTTCACAGCTCCACCGGCGCCCGCGATGATGGAGGCTGGGAGAACGCCGGGGACGGCGTAACCGCCCTCCGAACAACGGGAGCTGATACATGGCCGTGAAGCCGACCGAAACCGATGTCGTCATCGTCGGCGCCGGACCGACCGGACTGCTGCTGGCCGGCGACCTCGCCGCCGCCGGGGTCGGCGTCACCGTCCTGGAGAAGCGCGGCACGGAGTCCAACCTCACCCGGGCCTTCGCCGTGCACGCCCGCACCCTGGAGCTGCTGGACGCCCGGGGCCTGGCCGACGAGCTGATCGCCACCGGCCGCCCGCTCAGCGGGCTCAGGATGCTGAACAAGGTCGGCATCGACCTCAGCACGCTGCCCAGCCGCTTCCCGTTCGTCCTGATCACCCCGCAGTACAACGTCGAGCGGGTGCTCCAGGAGCGCGCCGAACGGGCCGGCGCCGTGATCCTGCGCGGCGCCGAGGTCACCGGGCTGCGCCAGGACGCCGAGGCGGTCACCCTGGAGACGGCCGACGGGCAGAGCCACCGGGCCCGCTACGCGGTCGGCACCGACGGCGTCCGCTCCGCCGTGCGCGAGCTGCTCGGCATCGAGTTCCCCGGCGAGTCCGTGGTCGACTCCGTGATGCTCGCCGACGTCCGGCTGGAGCGCGAGCCCGCCGACGCGATCGCCGTCGGGGCCAACAAGGCCGGCTTCTCCTTCGTCGCCCCGTTCGGCGACGGCTGGTACCGGGTCATCGCCTGGGACCGCAACGAGCAGCAGGCCGACGGCGCCACCCCCACCCCCGAGCAGCTCACCGCGATCGTCCAGGCCACCCAGGGCGAGGACTACGGCCTGCACGACGTGCGCTGGAGCTCCACCTTCCACAGCGACGAGCGCCAGGCCCCCCACTACCGCTCCGGCCGGGTCTTCCTGGCCGGCGACGCCGCCCACTGCCACTCCCCGGCCGGCGGCCAGGGCATGAACACCGGCCTCCAGGACGCCGCCAACCTCTCCTGGAAGCTCGCCGCCGCCGTCCGCGGCCGGGCCACCGACGCGCTGCTGGACACCTACCAGGCCGAGCGGCACCCGGTCGGCAGGACGGTGCTGCGCACCTCCGGCGCGCTGATCCGGATCGCCCTCGCCGAGTCCGCCCCCACCCGCGCCCTGCGCGGGGCGCTCACCGCGATCGGCGGCCACCTCGACCTGCTCACCGAGCGCGGCGCCCGGATGGTCTCCGGCATCGAGATCGCCTACCCCGCCCCCAAGGGCGCCCACCCCCAGGTCGGCAAGCGCGTCCCCGACCTCCGGCTGACCTCCCTCAGCAAGCCCGCCGACGGCGAGCCGGCCGGGCCCGAGCGGCTCTACGAGGCGCTGCGCGCCGGGAAGTTCGTCCTGGTGAGCAATGACGAGCTGGCCGCCACCGCGCCCTGGGCGGACCGCCTGGTCTGCGCCGCCCCGGCCGACCCGCACGGCAAGCTGGCCGACACCGTGCTGCTGATCCGCCCGGACGGCTACGTCGCCTGGGGTGCCGTGGACCCCGGCCAGCGCGAGCTGCGCGAGGCCCTCGCGGACTGGCTGGGCGCCCCCGCCGAGGACTGACCGGGGCACCGCGACGAAGGGTCGGCGGGTGCGGCACGGACGCCGCCCCCCGCCGACCCTTCGTTCGGTCGTCGGTTAACCCCGCGCCTTCACGTAGTGCCGCGCCGCCTTCGCCCGGTTCCCGCAGACCGCCATCCGGCACCACCGCCGGCGCCCGTTCTGCGAGGCGTCGAAGAAATGCAGAATGCACGCCTCGTGTGCGCACTGCTTCACCCGGTGGGCGCCCTGTCCGAGCAGCGCGAGGAAGTCGTCGGCCGCCAGCCAGGGTGCCAGCCACTCCGGCCGGTCGGCCTCGACCCGCTCCTCGGCCCCGCCCGGCCCGGCCGTCCGCCGGATCCGTCCGTGCGCCAGCACCGCGTCCAGCCCGGCCCGCGCCCGCTCGCCCAACTCGCCCCGCTCGCGGGCGTCCTGGGCCGCGAGCAGGACCGCCTCGCGGGTCTGCCGGATCGCCGCCAGTCCGGCCGCGTCGGCCGGGCAGCGCTCGGTCAGCCCGTTGGAGGAGAGCCAGATCCCGTACTGCTCCACGTCGGTGAGCGCGTCGTTGACGGGCGTTCCGGACCAGCGGGTGTTGAGCAGGTCGAGGGCGAGCGGCTCGCCGGTCAGCGGTCGGTGGTCCCTCGGGTCCGGCATCAGGTCAGTCATCGCTCTCCCTCGGCTCGGCCCGATTCTACGTCCGCTCCCGCACCGGGAATTGGTGTGGACCGTTCCCGGAACAGCGGCCATTCACTGTATGGAACGCCTGGATTTCCGGCCCTCCACAGTTGACTGTTTTTTAGCAACGAATTGCCGGACCATGATCCACCGCACCGATCCGCTCTGACATGTTCTAGCCAGCGTTCCTGAACCCCTCGGGACGCCTTGCCCCTTGCCGGCTCCCCACAGCCGGCCGGAGGAGGATCCGTTGCGTCACCGTTCCCTCGCCATCGCCGCGGCGATAGCCGTCCTGCCGCTGACCGCCGTCTCCCTCGGCGTCGCCACCGCACAGGCCGCCACCCCGCACGCCGCCCCGCGCGTCGCCCTGCCGAACACCGTGAACCCCGCGGTGGCCCACTCGGAGAAGAAGGGTGACGTCCCGGCCGAGCAGCAGATCTCGGTGGCCGTCAGCCTCAAGCTGCGCGACTCCGCCGGGCTGGACCGCTTCCTCGCCGCCGTCGCCACCCCCGGCACCCCGGAGTACGGCACGTACCTGACGCCGGAGCAGTTCAGCGCGCGGTACGCGCCCACCCAGCAGGCCGTCGACCAGGTCAAGGCCTACCTGACCGCCCAGGGCCTGACCGTCGGCGACGTCAGCGCCAACCGCCAGGTGGTCAACGCCCACGGCACCACCGCGCAGGTCTCCCAGGCCTTCGGCACCCACGAGAGCTCGTACCTCGACCCGCAGCAGCAGCGCACCTTCTTCGCCAACGACGGCGCCGCCTCGATCCCCGCCGAACTGGCCTCCGTGGTCCAGGGCCTGAGCGGCCTGGACAACCACGCGGTGCGCAAGGGCCGGATCGCCGCGCCGCACTCGGTGACCCCGAACGCCGCCACCGCCACCCCGAAGGGCATGGCCCCGGCCCAGTACCGGGGCGCGTACAACCTGGACAAGACCGGCGCCGACGGCACCGGCACCACGGTCGCCCTCTGGGAGTTCGACGGCTACAAGTCCTCGGACCTGACCACCTACGACTCCCAGTACGGCCTGACCGGCCCGGCCGTCACCACCGTTCCGGTGGACGGCGCGAACTACGACTCCTCGCCCGGCCAGGGCGAGGGCGAGGTCGAGCTGGACAGCGAGATCGTCCGCGGCGCGGCCCCCAAGGCCACCCAGCTGCTCTACGAGGCCCCGAACAGCGACCAGGGCGAGATCGACATGGCCAACAAGATCGTGGCCGACAACAAGGTCTCGGTCATCTCGATCTCCTGGGGTACCTGCGAGCCGGACACCACCGCCTCCTCGATGACCGCCGTCGACAACGCCTTCAAGCAGGCCGCCGCCCAGGGCATCTCGGTCTTCTCCGCCTCCGGCGACGACGGCTCCAAGGACTGCACCCGCTCCGCCAGCGGCGCGAGCGTCACCTCGGTCGACTTCCCGGCCTCCAGCCCGCACCAGACCGGCGTCGGCGGCACCAACCTCCAGGTCACCGGTGGCAACGGCTACTCCTCGGAGAGCGCCTGGAGCACCGCCGGGGGCGGCGTCTCCACCGTGTTCGGCAAGCCGAGCTGGCAGACCGGCACCGGCATCGGCGGCACCATGCGCACCGTCCCGGACGTCGCCTCCAACGCCGACCCGCAGAGCGGCTTCGCGATCTACACCGGCGGCGGCTGGAACGTCTACGGCGGTACCAGCGCGGCCGCGCCGCTGTGGGCCGGCTACGCCGCCCAGGTCAACCAGAAGGCCAAGGCCGCCGGGCAGCCCGCCCTCGGCGAGGCGAACCCCAAGCTGTACGCGGTCGCCAACAGCAGCAGCTACGGCAGCACCTTCCACGACGTGACCACCGGCGCCAACCAGGACTTCTCGGCCGGCACCGGCTACGACCAGGTCACCGGCTGGGGCACCCCGGTCGCCGACGCCCTGACCACCGCCCTGCTCGGCGGCGGCAGCACCGGCGGCACCACCCCGCCGACCGGCGGGGGCTGCACCGCCGCCCAGCTGATCGGCAACGGCGGCTTCGAGACCGGCACCGCCGCCCCGTGGAGCACCTCCTCGGGCGTCGTCGACAACGGCACCTCCGAGCCGGCCCACTCCGGCAGCTGGAAGGCCTGGCTGGACGGCTACGGCAGCGCCCACACCGACACCCTGTCGCAGACCGTCACCGTCCCGGCCGGCTGCGCCTCGGCGACCCTCACCTTCGCGCTGCACATCGACACCGCGGAGACCGGCTCCACCCCGTACGACACGCTGACCCTCCAGGCGAACGGCACCACCGTGAAGACCTGGTCCAACGTGGACGCGGCCGCCGGCTACGTGCAGCAGACCGTGGACCTGACCTCCTTCGCCGGCCGTAGCGTGACCCTCAAGTTCACCGGCACCGAGGACGGCTCCAACCAGACCAGCTTCGTGATCGACGACGTCGCCCTGAACGTCAAGTGATCACCGGCCGGTAGCACCACGTAGACCCCCGCCGGGGCGGCGCCGTCAGGGCCCGCCCCGGCGGTGTCCGTTTGCGCCCGGTTCCGCACCGTTCCCGACGTCGCGTTCCGGCCGTGTTTCCGAACTGTTTCAAGATCGCTAACCATCCGGTCCACCTGCTGTGACCACTGTCATCCGCACGACTGATGACGTAGCCTCTCGACGGTGCATAGGGTTCCCCAAAGCTCGGTGAAGCCGCTCACAGCGCGCCCCGGCGCCGGTCCGGTGCCACCGAATCCACCTGGTGGGGAGGTTCACCGCATGGCCGCACAGCAGCCTCAGGACGCCGCGCGGCTGCGGCTGGTCGGATCGCGTACGGAGCGCCCCGACCCGCCCGTCCAGGCGCCCGCCCCGACCCCGGGCCCCCCGGCGCCGTCCGCCGGCCGACCGGCCCCGGCCGGCGGCTTCGCGGACGCCCTGCACCTGGCGATCGAGGCCAGCGGCCTCAGCCTGGACCGGATCCGCGCCGCACTCGCCCAACGCGGCGTCAGGGTCAGTGTCACGACGCTCAGTTACTGGCGCCGCGGCCGCAGCCAGCCCGAACGGGCCAGCTCGCTGCGCGCCGTCCACCTGCTGGAGGAGCTGCTCGGCCTGCCGCACAGCGCGCTCTCCTCACTGCTCGGCCCGCCCCGCCCGCGCGGCCGCTGGGCCGCCGCCGCCAACACCCTCCACCTCGGGCTGGAGGACGTCTGGCCGGGCGAGCAGGAGATCGCCGAGATCTTCGCCGAACTGGACGCCCCGCCGGCCGGCGAGCTGGAGCGGCTCAGCATCCACGACTCGTACTACGTGGACGCCGAGCGGCGCGCCAACCTGCTGCGGATGCGCCAGGTGGTGCGCGCCACCGTCGGCGGCGTCGGCCGCTGCCTGGTCGTGCACAAGGCCGACGAGGAGGCCACCGGCTGCCCGGAGATCACTTCGGTGCGGCACGGCCGGCTGGGCCGGGTCCGCCGCCGCCCGGAGGTCGGCCTGACCGTCGCCGAGCTGATGCTGGACCGCCCGCTCGGGCTCGGCGACAGCACGGTCTTCGAGTACGAGGTGGAGATCCCGCCCGGCGGCCCGACCATGGAGTACAGCCGCCGCTTCGCCACCACGGTGCGCGAGTACGTGCTCCAGGTGCACTTCGACCCGGCGGCCGTCCCGGTGCACTGCGAGCGCTACGACCGCGAGCCGGGCGCGGACGTCGACCACCGCCGCGAGCAACTGTGGATCGGCGCCTCGGCGAGCGCCCACGTCCTGGCCCCGGACCAGCAGCCCGGCCACATCGGCATCCGCTGGGAATGGCCCTAGGCACCACCGCCCCACCGAAGCCCCACCGGAGCCCCGTCGGACCACCAGGTCCGGCGGGGCTTCCGCGTTCCCTCCCGGAAACCCGACCCCTTCAAGCCGCTCCATCGGTTGACGCTCCATCATCTAACCCATAACCTCATTAGTACCGGTTAGGCAGTCGCCCCGCCGGAACCCACCGGGAGGGACCAGGCATGTCCGGCACCACCGCACTCCGCACCCTGCAGACCGGCCACGTGGGCCTCAACGTCACCGACCTCGACCGCTCGGTCGACTTCTACCGGACCGTCCTCGGCCTCGAACTCACCCACCGGGGCACCGACCCCGAACGCCGCTACGCCCTGCTCGGCCGCGACGGCCGCCTGGTGGTCACCCTCTGGCAGCAGAGCACCGGCACCTTCCCCACCACCACCCCCGGCCTGCACCACCTCTCCTTCGAGGTGGCGGACCTCGACGAGGTCCGCGCCACCGAGGAACTGCTGCGCACCCTGGGCGCCGAGTTCGCCTACGACGGCGTCGTCCCGCACCGCGAGGGCTCCGCCTCCGGCGGCGTCTTCTTCACCGACCCGGACGGCATCCGGCTGGAGGTCTACACCCGCACCGGGCTGGCCGACACCGCCGCCGAGGCCCCCCACGCCGACGCCCCGACCTGCGGCTTCTTCTAGGCAACGGGATGACCGCCACCAGCACCCCCTACCACCCCGGCGAGCGCAGGGCCCAGGCCCGCGCCGGAGTGACCGAGCGGGCCGACCACGCGGGCCGGTCGATCCGCAGCACCGTCCCGGCCGTGGCCGCCCGCTTCCTCACCGAGCGCCGGACGCTGGTGGTCGGCGCCGCCGACCAGGACGGCCGGGTCTGGGCCACCCAGCTCTCCGGCCCGGCCGGCTTCCTGCGGGCCCCGGACGAGCACACCGTGACGATCGCCGCCCACCCGTCCGAGGCCGACCCGCTGGCCGCGGCCCTGGCCCGCCCCGCCCAGCTCGGCACCATCGCCCTGGACCCGGCCGGCCGCCGCCGGATGCGGCTCAACGGCCGTTCGGTGCCGGACGGCCGGGGCGGGCTGGTGGTCCGTGCCGAGGAGGTGGTGTCCAACTGCCCGAAGTACATCCAGCGCCGCAGCCCGCTGGACCGCCCGGGCGCGGGCACGCCCCGCACGGTCGCCGAGGGGCCGGTCCTGACCACGGCCCAGCGGCTGACCGCGGCCACCGCCGACACCTTCTTCGTCGCCACCTGTGGACCCGACGGCCGGGTGGACGCCTCGCACCGCGGCGGCTTCCCCGGCGTCCTGGAGGCGGTGGCGCCGGACACCGTCCGCTGGCCCGAGTACCGCGGCAACAGCATGTTCCTGACCCTCGGGAACCTGGAGCTGGACCCGCGGGCCGGACTGCTGCTGCCCGACTGGGAGACCGGCGGGGCCCTGCTGATCACCGGCGAGGCCCGCACCGACTGGTCCGAGGAGGCCCGGCGGGCCGCCCCCGGCGCCGAGCGGATGGTCGAACTGACCGTCACCGGGGTCCGGGAGCTCGCCGACGCCACCCCGCTGACCTGGACCGATCCCGAGTACTCGCCCGCCAACCCGCACTGACCACGGGTCAGTTCCGTACGGGCCCCCGACCGAAGGCCGGGGGAGGGTCCTCACCCGTCCGGCGCAATCCGCCGCGCCGCACCCCGCCCGCTCTGGGACCTTTGGTTCCCGATGACACGCGGTCGGACCGGGACGAGCACTCCTGTCCCGCCGTCAGGCGCGCCGACCAGGAAGGAGGCGGGGCATGACCCTCACCGACGGCCCCTCACCGCTGATGGAGTTCACCGAGGTCGACCCCGAGGAGGACTGCATATGCGGCGGCTGCAACGCCCGCCGCCGCGCCCGGCTGCACGCCGCCCCGGTCCACGAGGGCGGGCACGCCGCGGCCCGCAGCACCCGCCGCCGGGCCGCCGTCCTGGTGGCCGCCGTCGGCACCGCGATAGGCGGCGGCACCGCCGCCGCGGCCCCCGCCCCCGGCCCCACCCCGGGCGGCAGCAGCACCGCCCAGCCCCCGCGGACCCCGCAGGGCGAGGTCAGCGGCCTCTACGGCCAGGACCCCGGCGCCCGCTCCGCCGCCCCGCAGCCCGCCGCCCAGCCCGTCACCCGGGCCCGGATCATCCAGCGCGCCCAGGCCTGGGTCGACCAGGCCGTGCCGTACGGCATGGGCCGCTACTGGTCGGACGGCTACCGCCAGGACTGCTCCGGCTTCGTCTCGATGGCCTGGGGCCTCGGCAGCAGCCAGACCACCTGGACCCTGCCGAACTTCGCCGAACGGATCGACCGCAACGACCTCCAGCCCGGCGACGCGCTGATCTACAACAACCCGGCCAACCCCCAGGCCGGCTCGCACGTGACGATCTTCGGCGGCTGGACGGACTCCTCCCGCACCCGCTACGTCGCCTACGAGCAGACCTCCCCGGGCACCAGGAAGCGCTCCACCCCGTACGCCTACTGGAACAACTCCGGCTCCTACCTCCCGTACCGCTACACCGGCCTGTCCGGCGGCAGCAACGACAGCACCGGCAGCACCGACGCCTTCCCCGGCGCGCAGGAGTTCGGCCCCGGCGCGGACAACGGCTACGTCACCAGGCTCGGGCAGCTGCTGGCGCAGCGCGGCGGCGCCCGCTTCTACACCGAGGGCCCCGGCCCCCGCTGGGGCGAGGCCGACCGCAGGGCCACCCAGGCCTTCCAGCTCGCCCAGGGCTGGCGCGGCGGCGAGGCCGACGGCATCCCGGGCAAGGACACCTGGGACTTCCTGGTCCACCACAAGGGCCACGACATCGACGCCGGCACCCCGCCGCCGTCCCCCTGAGGCCCCCGCGGTCGCGGCACCGCCCGGGCGCCGCGCCTCAGCGCCGGCCCGACATCCAGTGGAACAGCCCCATCGCCACGCTGGTCGCCAGGTTGAAGCTGGACACCCCCGCCTGCATCGGCACCGCGACCAGCCGGTCGGCCCGCTCCTTGAGCTCCGCCGACACCCCGTGCCGCTCGGTGCCGAAGGCGAGCAGCGCGTCATCCGGGAACGGCAGGTCCCGGATGTCCGTGCCCTCCGGGTCCAGCACGTACAACGGCCCGGCCGGCAGTTCCGGCAGGTCCACCCGCTCCACCGCGGTGGCGAAGTGCAGTCCCGCGCTCCCGCGCAGCACCGTCGGGTGCCAGGGGTCCAACTCGCCCGTGGTCACCACCCCGGTCGCCCCGAACCCGGCCGCCAGCCGGATCACCGCCCCGACGTTCCCCAGGTTCCGCGGATTCTCCAGGAGCACCACCGGCGCCCGCCGCGGCAGCCGCCCCAACGCCTCCCGGTTCGCGGCCACCGAAGGCCGCGCCGCCAACCCGACCACCCCGGTCGGATGCAGCCGCGGCGCCAGCCCCCGCAGCCGCTCCTCGGCCACCTCCACCGCCAGCGCGTCCAGCGCCGGGACCACGTCCGGCGCCAACTCCCCGGCCAGCGCCAGCAGGGCCCCCCGGTCGGCCGTCAGCACCCGCCGGACCTCGCCCCCGAACCGCAGCGCGTGCTTCAACGGATGGAACCCGTCCAGCAGCACCGCGCCCCGCTCGGCCGCCCGCCAGTCCCGCACCAGCTCGTCGTCCATGCCGCTCACTCTCCCACCCCCGGCTCCCCGGGCCGCCCGGCGGCCGCGATCACCTCGTCGAACCCGAGCGGCACCCCCACCGGGCCGCCCTCAGCGGCCAACCCGGCCAACGCGAGATCCAGATGCCGGTGCACCAACGCCCCGTCCGCGTCCAGCGCGGCCAACGCCCCCGGCAGCGGCCGGGAGACCCGGACGCAGAGCAGCACCAGATCCCCCATCCCCACGTCCGCCCGGATCTTGCCGGCGTCCCGGGCAGCCCGCAGCAGTCCCTCCACCGCCGTCACCGCACCCCGCCGGGCGGCCACCAACTCCCCGTCCACCACCAGCCGTTCGAGCAGCACCACGATCGCCGCCCCCATCCGCAGATCGGCGGCCGCGTGCACGAACCGGCGCAGCGCCCGGTACGGATCGTCCTCCGCCCGCCGCGCCTCCTCCGCTGCCCCGGTGAGCCGGCCCAGCAGATCGGTGACCAGCGCCCGCACCAAGGCCTCCCGGTCGGGGAAGCGCCGGTAGAGCGTGCCCGGCCCGACGCCCGCCCGCCGGACCACCGCGTCCAACGGGGCGTCCGGCCCGCGCTCCAGGAACACCTCGCAGGCGGCGTCCAGGATCCTGCGCCGGCTGCGTTCCGCGTCGGCCCTCATCCACCACTCCCTAACCGGAGAACTTCTCTCCCCCTATGCTAGCGTCCAGCCAACCGGAGAAAAACTCTCCGCCTATCGCCCTCCCCGAGGAGCGCCACCATGCCCACCACCCCCCTCACCGTCCACACCGCACTCGACGGCGTCCCCCAGCCCCGCGAAGCCGTCCTCGCCTGGGAGCTCGACCGCGCCCGCGCCGCCCTGCACCTGCTCAAGCAGCGCCTCGGCGACGACCGGATGCGCGAACTCCTCACCCCCGACACCACCGAGGCCGACGCCGCCCTCACCACCTGGGCCCACGCCTCCCGGGGCCGCTGGCGCACCGCCGTCACCGAACTCACCGCCACCGGCATCGACGCCACCCGGTTCCTCACCTGGTGGCAGGGCCGCCTCCGGGCCGGCGACCGCACCGCCCTGCTCGCCGCCAACCCCGAGCACTACCTCGCCGACTCCACCGCCGACCGCGTCGAGATCATCGAAACCCTCGGCACCACCCCGACCCGCTTCTTCCTCCGCTTCCACGACGACGTCCCCGTCCCCACCACCTTCCCCACCCACATCGCCGGCACCGGCACCCTCGCCGACGGCACCGAGATCCTCCGCGTCCTCCACGAGTTCGCCGACACCCCCGCCGGCCTCCGGATCCGCCTCACCGTCCAGTTCCCCGAGGCCGCCCCCGACCACCTCCCCACCGGCCACCAGTGGCACTTCGCCTGCGAGTTCACCAACTGGCTCCGCGCCGCCCACACCGCCGCCTGACCCCGGACCCCGAGCGGGCGCGCAGGGCCGGAGCCCGCGCGCCCGCACGAGGAAACCCACCCCACCCCCGGCCCCCTACCGCTTCTCCTTCTCCGAACTCCCCCGCAGATTCTCCGAACTCCCCCGCAGAGCCCGCTCCAGATCCCGCAGGGCCACCCCCACCAACCGGGTCCCGGCCCGCACCACGTCCCCCTGCACCCCCGCCCCCGCTCCCTCCCCCAGGCCCTCCTCCAACCGCACCTGCGCCTGCCGCACCGCCCCGAACTCCACCGCCCGCCCCGTCAGCAACGCCCCCGCCGCCAAGGCCGTCGCCAACCGCAGCTCCTCCGCGTACTCCGCCGCCCCCGGCACGGGCTCCGCGTCGGCCGCCGGCAGGTGGGCCTCCAGCAGCACCGCCGCCCGCCCCAGGTGCCCCACCGCGGCCCGCGCCCGGTCGATCTGGCGCCGGGTCACCCCGCTGAGCCCCGACTCGTGCCGCCCCGGCTCCGCATCGGCCCGCTGCATCGCCTGCAACAGCTCCGACCGCGCCTCCCGCGAGTCCAGCAGCGCCGCCCGCACCGCCCGCCCCCGCGGCGCCGCCGGATCCTCGTAGCAGTCGACCACCGCCGCCGCGTACCGTCCGGCCGCCGCCAGCCATTCGGCGAGCCGCTCCCCGAGCCGCGCGGTCTGCCAGGTCGGGAACAGCGCGTACGTCAGCAGCGCCAGCGACCCCCCGAGCAGCGTCAGCCCGACCCGCTCGAAGGCCGTGACCAGCGGATCCCCGGCCTGCAGCCCGAGCAGGAACACCACGTACGAGGAGATCCCGACCGTCGTCAGCGCGTACCCCGTCCGGAACGCCAGGTACGCCCCGCCGATGCACAGCACCGCCAGCGAGGCCAGCACCCACTCCCCGGGATGGGCCAACTGCACCACCAGCGTCGAAACGGCGACCCCGACCACCGTCCCCGCCAGCCGGGCGACCCCCCGGCTGTAGGTCTGGGCGAAGTCGGGCCGCATCACCATGGCCGCGGTCATCGGCGCCCAGTACCCGTGGTGGAACCCGGCCAGCCGGGCCAGCAGGTAGGCGGCGGTGACCACCCCGGCGAGCCGGACGGCGTGCTGGAAGATCGCCGACCGCGGCCGCAGCTGCCGCCGTACGGCCCGCAGCGCGACCGGCAGCATCCGCGAGATCGACGGCTTGTGCAGCGCCCCGCCGGCGCCGACCACGGGCGTGGTGATGGTGTCCTCGTCGTTGCGGTCCAGGGTGTCCGCGGCCTTGCGCAGCAGCCCGCCGAGCCGCCGGGCGGAGCGCCGGGCCGCCCCCTGCAACTGCGCCCCCTGGTCCGGCCGGACCAGGGTCAGCGCGGGCGCCGACCGGGGGAGCCGGACGGGGTCGCCGGTGCGGACGGCCCGGGCGAGGGCGTCCATCACCTCGGCGGCGGCCGCCAGCACCTCCCGGGCCCGGTCGCGTTCCGGCCCCTCCTCGGGGGCGCCGACCTTGGGGTCGGCGAGCGCGGCGAGGGTGGGGCGGATGCGCTCGGCGATGCCGCGCAGGCCGCGCAGTTCGGGCGGCCGGTGGCGGTCCTGCCAGGGGGTGACGGCGGAGGCGTGCCGGGCGGTCATGAACGGTTCCGGGTCCACGTGCGCGGTCGGGTCCTGGCGCAACCGGCGCGCGTAGTCGGCGAGTTCGGCGAAGGTGTCGGCGAGCGCGGCCCGTTGGGCGCTCCAACTGCCGATCGGCCACAGGGTGATGACGACGGCCTGGGCGACGCCGCCGAGCGCGGCGACCAGCCCGTGGCCGAGCGCGGCGGCCGCGCTGACCGGGAGTTGGACCACGATCAGCATCACCGAGAGGGTGTTCGCGGTGACCACTCCGGCGGTGGGGCCGATCGCCCAGGCGAGTCCCGCGCCGAAGGCCCACACCGCGAGCAGCACCGGGAACAGCCCGTACACCCCGGCGGCGAGGTAGCCGAGGAAGGTGCTGATCCCGAGCCCGACGCCGGCCGCGACGGCCAGACTGGCGCGGGGACGGAAGCTGCGCTGGAAGGTGGCCGAACCGGCGATGAACGCGCCCATCGCGGCCGAGGTGGCGAGCCCGACCCCGCCGAGGGCGAGCGTGGGGAAGAGCACCAGCGCCACGGCGACCGCCCCGCGCAGCGCGCGCTTGGGATCGGTGAGCGCCCGGTCGAGGGTGAGTCCGGTCCGCGCGGTGTCACGAAGGGCGGCGAACCAGGACATACCGCCATCCTAGGCTGCCGTCGGCCCCGACCTCCGCCACCGCTGCCCGAGCCGCCCCAGCCGCGCCGCCGCCCACAGCAGGGCCCCCGTCGGCAGGAACACCGCGTCCGCCGCGACCATCGCGAGCGAGAACACCGGCAGCCCGAGCACCACCGCGATCCCCAGGTGTTCCAGCATCAGGACCGCCAGCAGCGCGTTCTTGACCCGCCGGTTGAGCAGCGTGAACGGGAACGCGACCTGGAGGACCACCGTGCCGTACGAGATCAGGAAGACCGGCAGCAGCGCCGAGCCGACCAGCGCCGACAGCCCCGGCCAGGGCGCGAAGTAGTCCAGGTGCAGCGGGTAGTACAGCGCCGTGCCGTCCTGCCAGCGCGAGCCCTGCACCTTGTACCAGCCGGCCGTGGCGTAGACCAGCACCACCTCGGCGGCGATGACCAGCATCGCGCAGTTGTGCACCATGTTCGCCAGCGCGTCGAGCACGGCCCGCGGCTCGCCCGTCGGCCGCAGCCGGCCGAGCGTCCACCAGATCCCGGCGACCGCCCAGAGCCCCCAGAACAGCGGCGCCCAGCCGAGGTACGGGAAGGCCGGCCCGGTCCAGGTGAGGCTGTCCCCGGAGAAGTCGCCGGCCTGACAGACGGCCAGCACCGCGCCGAGCAGGGCCCAGAGCACCACCCCGCCCCGCCCGGGCCGGGCCCGGCGCGCGTCCAGCGACCAGACCTCGGCGCAGCGGGTGAAGACCAGGTAGACGGCCATCAGGTGGACGACGTTGTCGCCGCCGTCGCCGAGCAGGACGTCGCGGTTCTGCAGCGACAGCACGGTGACCAGGAACAGGACGGTGCTCGCCCTGGTCCGCCAGCCCAGCAGCACCGCCAGGGCGGCCAGCAGGGCCAGGTGGTAGACCAGTTCGAACCAGAGCCGCCCGCCGAACCAGGGCAGCACGGTGAACGCCCCGTCGTCGGCCAGCAGCCGCTGGGCGAGCTCCATCGACCAGGGCGAGCGGTCGCCGTACAGCACCCGCCGGTTGGGCCACTCGCGCAGCAGGTAGGCGAGCCAGACCAGCCCGAAGCCGATCCGCACCGCCGCGGCCTGGTGCCGTCCGAGCGCCCGTCCGGTGAAGGCCTCCATCGCCCGCCCGAGGGCGGCGACCGGCCGGCGCGGCCCCGCGCCCGGCCCGGGGCCCGCCGGGCCGACGGACGGTCCGCCCTGCCGCGGCACACCGTCCAGCAGCGGCACGCCGTCCAGCGGCCGCGGCACCACCGGCCCGCCCGCCACGGTCGGCGCCGCAGGCTCCACGCCCGACGCCACGGGCTCCACCGCCCCCTCGTTCACCCCAGCCCCCGGTAGTCCTCGTCCCCGACCGGCCACCACGGCAGCTCCCGCACCCTGGGCGCGGGCGGCGCGGCCTCACCGCTCCAGGACGGCGGCGGCACGGTCGCCGTGGTCGCCCGGAACTGGATCTCCAGCACCCGCTCGCCGTCCACCTCCCGGCCGATCCGCTGCAACGCGATCCGCTTGAGGTACTGCTCGGCGAGCCGGCCGCGCGAGTTGGTCGGCTTCCCGTCCTGGGCGTCGTGGGAACCGTCGTAGAAGTCCCAGGCCCGGCGCAGCAGGTTCTGGTCGACGTGGCTGGGCGCCGGGTTGCCCCGGATCGCCGCGATGTCCTGCGCGGTCAGCCCGGTCCAGTCATGGGTGCGGGTGGCGCCGCCGTCCGCGACGGTGCGCACCCGGGCGTCCACGTCGACGTTCTGCTGCAAAGGGTTGGGGGCGAACAGCTTCCAGTTCTGCTCGAACTCCGGGTAGACGATCCCGTCGACCTCGTCCCGGTACTGCCGGGACAGCGTGTTGGCGGGGGCGACGTGCAGGAACACCGCGGCGAGGAACAGCCCGGTGCCGCTGACCAGCACCGCGGCGGCCAGGCCGAGGACGAGCTGCGCGGGCGTCGACCAGACCCTCCCCGGGGCGGCCCGGTCCGTGCTGCCCGTCATGGCCTCCCCGCCCGGTCGGCGCGCCGCCGGCCGGTACCGGCGCGTCGCGCGCCCATCCTGCCCTACCCGTCCCCGGGCGGGCACCGCGAGGTTCCGGAGGTCCTACAGGACGAAGGCGGCCTGGCCGGTGCTGCTGACCATCGGACGGCCGGCGCCCTCCCAGGCGTACATCCCGCCGTCCACGTTCACCGCTTCCCGGCCCTGCTGCACCAGGTACTGGACGACCTGCGCGGAGCGGCCGCCGACCCGGCAGAGCACGTACAGCTTCTCCTCCGGCAGCTCGCCGATCCGGGCGATCACCTCGCCGATCGGGATGTGCAGCGCGCCGTCCACGTGGCCGGCGTCCCACTCGTCCTGCTCGCGCACGTCCAGCAGGGCGGCATCGGCCGGCACGGAGGCGGCGTCGGTGGAGGGGATCTGCGCGAACATCGTGGGGCTCTCCTGGGCTCGGTGCGGGTCGGTGGAGTCGGTGGGGCCGGTGCCATTGTCGCCCACCGCCGTCGGCCGGTGGGCCGGATCCGGGGTGCCGAGCAGCCGCTCCAGCTCGGCCTGCTGTGCGGCGGCCTTGGCGAGCAGCTCCTCGGCGAGCTGCTCCAGCAGCCGGTCCGGGTCCTGCGGGGCGAGGGCGAGCAGCTGGCCCATCGGGGTCTGCTCCAGCCGGACCTGCTCGGTGGCGGTCTCGGTGATCTTGGCGGTCAGCCAGTCCAGCCGGCGGCGCAGCCAGCCCAGCCGGTCGGGGGAGTCGACGGCGGGCGCGGCCTCCGGCGCGGTGGACCACTCGGCGGCGAGGCCCTCCAGCACGGCGGCGTCCCCGTAGGCGTAGGCCTCGTTCACCCGGACCAGGAAGTCCGCCCGGCGCTGCTGCTCGCCGGGGTCGGTGGTGAGGTCGGGGTGGGCGCGGCGGACCAGCTCGCGGTAGATCCGCTGGGCCTCCTTCCCGGGCCGCACCCGGGCGGGCGCGGCGGGCGGCGGCGGGACGGCCTCCTCCGCGCCCTCCGCGGACTTCTCCCGTACGGAGTCGAACAGCGCGTCCAGATCCGGCAGCTCCTCGACCCGCTGCCGGGCCTCGGTGGCCCGCCGCCGGTCCTCCGGGTCCCCGGTGCGGGCCGCGACGGCCTCGGCGACCAGCGCGTCGAGCTCGTCCAGCCGGGCGTAGAGCGGGCCGAGCAGCTGGTGGTGGATCAGGGCGAAGTTGTCGATCTCGACCCGCAGCGTCTGGACGTCCACGTCCATGCTGAGCCAGGCCAGCTCGGCGGCGGCGACCCGCTCCTCCAGCTCCTGCTGCTCCGGGTCCGTCCAGCGGGCGGGGCTCTGCGCGGTCACGATCTCGCCTCTGTCTCGTCCGTCCGGCCGGCTTCCTGCGGAGCCGCCGCGCGGGCGGCCCGGCCTGCCACCCTACCGCCGCGTTCCGGGCCGCCGTCCGGGTGAAGCGGGCGTGCGGACCGGCGCGCGGCACGTGACACGCAACCGATCCTGATGAATCTCCCCGTTTCGGTGTCGGGCCCGGCCCGGTCCGTGCTTCGCTGGTATCCGCACAGCGTGCCTTCCTCCGGAGAAACGGCCGCCCCGGGCGCGGTGGCCAGGCGGGAGCAGACCGAATCCATGGTGGCCGAGTCCAACTCCACACCGCTTCCGGCGGGCGCCGAGACCGCGCCGGGCGACCACCCGACCGGAGTGGCCGCCCTGGTCCGGCTCGCCCTCGTCGTGGTCGACCGGACCGGCCGGATCGCCCAGTGGAGCCGGGCCGCCGAGGAGCTGTTCGGGCACCGCGCCGAGGCCGCCACCGACCGCCCGGCCTCGGGCCTGCTGCCCGCGCTGGAGGCACGGGTGCTCGGCCGCTGCGCGGTGCGCCGCCGCTGCGACGCCCTCGACACCCTGGCCGGGCTGACCGCCGCCGGGCGCCCCTGGGCCGGGCGGCTCACCGTGACCGACCGGGAGGAGCACCAGCGCGACGTGCTCTGGTGGGCCTACCCGCTGCCCGGCCCGGCCGGCGGACTGCTCGCGCTCGCCGCCGACGCCCGCCCGCTGCGCAGCTCCGGGCCGCGGCTCGCCCTCGGCGAGCGCCTGCTGCCCTTCGCCGCGGCGCCCGGCGCCCGGGGCGGCTTCCACGGGCTGACCGCTGCCCTCACCCCGCCGGCCGCCGAGCTGCCCGAGCCGCTGGCCCGGCTGCTGCCCGCCGCCCTCCGGGCCCCGCTGCGCGCGGCCGCCGCCCTGGGCGGGCTGCCCGCACTGCGGCTGGACGCGACCACCGTGCTGCCGGTGCTGCCCTCCGATCCGCAGGCCGGCACCGCCCACGTGGCCGCCGGCCTGGGCCGCCGCTACCCGACGCCCCAGCAGCGCGCGGCCCGGCTCGGTCCGCCGCCGCAGGCCGACCAGTCCGCGCCGGGCCGCCGTCCCCAGGGCCCGCTGCCCGCCCAACGCGAACCGGCACCCCGCGAACCGGCCCGGCGCGACCCCGCCCCGCACGCCCCCGGCGAGCGGCCCACCGCGGTCGTCGGTGCCCCGCCCGCCCCGCTCCCGGCCCCCGGCCGCGAGACACCCCCACGCACCGGAGGAGGAGCCACCATCGAGCCGCAGGCCGCCGTCGAGTCGTCCGCCCACGGCCTCCCGCCGCGCCGCCCCGCCCAGGCCCCGCCCGGCGCCGTCCCCGCCCCCACCGGCGCCGAGGGACCGCCGAGCGGCCGACTGGGCCCGTTCCTCACCAACGGCCAGGCCGGCGAACAGCTGGCCCTGCTGAACGAGGTCGGCGGCAAGGTCGGCACCACCCTGGACCTCGGCTTCACCGCCCACGAGCTGTGCCAGGTGCTGGTCCCCCGGGTCGCCGACTTCGCCTGCGTGGACCTCGTGGACGGCCTGATCTCGGACTCCGAGCTACCGGTCTCCCGCCCCGACGACGACACCATGCTGCGCCGGGTCGCCCTGGTCTTCAACCAGACCGGCGGCGCCTGGGACCACGTGCTCTCCGAGGGCTCGCTGGTCAGCATGCCGCGCCGGACCCCGCCCGGGCTGGCCCTGCAACTGAACCAGCCGGTGCTGGTCCCGGTGGTCAGCGCGGACGTCGCGGTGGACTACGCGATCGCGCTCGGCGGCGCCCGGCTGGCCCCGGTGGTCTCCGGCCGCTCGATGCTGGTGGTCCCGCTGTCCGCCCGGGGCACCGTGCTGGGCATCCTCAAGCTGCTCCGGCTGCCGGACCGCGCCCCCTTCGACGAGAGCGACGCCGCCACCCTCAAGGAGCTGGCGGTGCGGGCCGCGCTGTCGCTGGACAACGCCCGGCTGCACCGCGCCGAGGCCAGGGTCGCCACCACCCTCCAGCGCTCGATGATCCCGACCCGCCCGCCGCAGATCCCCGGGGTGCAGATCGCCCACCGCTACCTGCCCGGCGATCCGAAGGCCGAGGTCGGCGGCGACTGGTTCGACGCGATCCAGCTGCCCGGCAGCCGGGTCGCCCTGGTGGTCGGCGACGTGATGGGCCACGGCATCCACTCGGCCGCCGCGATGGGCCGCTTCCGCACCGCGATGCAGACCCTCGCCGCCCTGGACCTGCCGCCCGGCCAGCTGCTGCGGCACCTGGACAACCTGGCCCAGAAGCTCGGCGACGACCACCTCGCCACCTGCCTGTACGCGGTCTACGACCCGATCAACCGGACCTGCGAGCTGGCCAGCGCCGGCCACGTCCCACCCGTCCTGGTGCACCCGGACGGCAGCGGGGAACTGCTGGAGATCCCGGCCGGCGCGCCGATCGGCGTCGGCGGGGTGCCGTTCGTCGCCAAGACCATCGACGTCTCGGACGGCTCGATGCTGGTGCTGTGCACCGACGGACTGGTCGAGGTCCGGGGCGGGGACATAGGGGCGGGCCTGGCCGCGCTGTGCGGCAACCTGATCGACCCGCAGCAGAGCCCCGAGCAGGCCTGCGACGAGGTGCTGCGCCGGCTGCACTCGGACGACCGCAAGGACGACGTCGCCCTGCTGGTGGCCCGTTTCGACGGGGTCGCCCCGTCCGAGGTGGCCACCTGGAACCTCACCGTGGACCAGCGCGAGGTGCGCCGGGCCCGTTCCCTGGTCCGCGAGCAGCTGGCCGCCTGGCACCTGGAGGCGCTCAGCGACACCACCGAGCTGCTGGTCAGCGAACTGGTCACGAACGCCGTCCGGGTCGCCCGGGACCGGGTGCAGCTCCAGCTGATCCGGGTGGACAAGCTGCTGGTCGAGGTCAGCGACGACAACCACAACCTGCCCTCGCTGGAACCGGCCGAGCAGCTCGGCGAGACCGGCCGCGGCCTCACCCTGGTCACCAAGCTCGCCGAACACTGGGGCACCGCCCGCAAGGCGGTGGGCAAGGTCGTCTGGTTCGAGCTGCCCCTCCCGCACGCATGACGGCCGCGTACGGGCAACGCCCCGTACGCGGCCGACAAGGAAGGTGAAGGGTCGCTCAGGGGATGACGGCCCCCGCCGAACGGCGCCGGGCCTCCGCCGCGACCTCCCGGGAGGCCGAGGTGGCCACCGAGGTGGCGGCGCCGACCCCGGCCAGCACCCGCGGCCAGAAGTCCCCGAAGACCTCGACCGAGACGGCGATCAGCAGCGCGGTGACCACCGCGACCACGTGCTCCAGGCCCGCCAGGTTCGGCAGCACGACCGCCTCGCCGACCATCAGCACCACCACCGTGGCGGCGGTGAACCAGGCCCGGGTGCGGAACGCGATGCAGATGGCCAGCGCCACCACCGCGGCCGAGGGCCCGGTGTCCCGCACGAAGGCGACCCACTTCGGGAAGCCGAACAGGTGGTGCGGCCCCATCGCCACGCCGACCCGGGCGAACAGCGTGCCCGCCAGGGTGCACGCGTAGGCGACCACCAGCGTCATCCGCCGGCCGAGCACGACCTCGGCGATCGCGAAGACCACGAAGACCTGGGCCAGCGCTCCCCACACCGGCAGGTCCAGGGCCGGCACGTACAACGACAGCGGGGTCCGCAGCAGCGAGACCTCCAGCGGCAGCGAGGCCCGCACCACCCCGATGTGGTTGACGAACCGCTCACCGCCCGGCAGGTGCTGGACGATGCTGAACAGCAGGATCAGAAACGTCGCCGTCGTGGCCAGCGGGAAGGCGGCGAACTTCTTGCGCACCACCGCATCGCGGACCGTCAGGTACAACGTCCCCCACTCTGCGACAGCGGCCTTTCTGGCTCGCGCCAGCAGCCCCTTTCGCACGCCCCCCGCGTGGGTCCTGTGAATCACAACCGTTTCTCCCGAATCCCCGAACTTGTCAGCTACTCCCACATTAGAAGCCTGTTAACAAATCCACATCGGCATGGATGGGGATCGAGGTCATCCTCAGGAGGGAGACGAATCCCCCCTCCGGACCCCCCGTACGACCGATGGCCTTCTCCGCCCCCGGCCGCCCGGCCCCCCTCCGCCCCCCGACGGAGGGCTACCCCTTCCCGTCCCGGGCCGCCACCGGCACCCGGGGCGCCACCACGGCGGGCCCGGCGTGCCGGCGCCGGAACAGGGCGGGCAGGCTCGGCGCGACGATGAAGCCCTCGGCGCGGGCGCTGGCGATGCCGATCCGGGGAATCTCGCTGCTCTTCTCGAACAGCAGGTAGCGCGGCTCCCAGATCGGCCGGTACTTGGCGTTCGCGCGGTACAGCGACTCGATCTGCCACCAGCGCGAGAAGAAGCCGAGCACGGAGCGCCACAGCCGCAGCACCGGACCGGCACCGAGCTTGGAACCGCGCTCGAAGACCGAGCGGAACATCGCGAAGTTCAGCGACACCCGCTTGAGCCCGACCTCCTCCGCACGCTGCAGCAGCTCGATGACCATGAACTCCATCAGGCCGTTCTCGGTGTCCCGGGCCCGGCGCATCAGGTCCAGCGAGAGCCCGTCCGGGCCCCACGGCACGAAGCTCAGCAGCGCCTTGAGCTCGCCGTCCCCGTCACTGCACTCCAGCATCACGCAGCGGCCGTCGCCCGGGTCGCCGAGCCGCCCCAGCGCCATCGAGAAGCCGCGCTCGGTCGCCCCGTCGCGCCACTCGTCGGCCTTGGACACCAGCCGCGCCATCTCCTCCTCGGAGATGTCCTCGTGGCGGCGGATCCGCACCGTGTACCCGGCCCGCTTGACCCGGTTGTACGCCTGCCGGACCACCCGCATCGCCCGGCCGTCCAGCGAGAACTCGTCCAGCTCGACGATCGCCTCGTCACCCAGCTCCAGCGCGTCCAGCCCGTGCCGGGCGTAGATCACCCCGGCCTCCTCGGAGGCACCCATCACGGCCGGCGCCCAGGCGTGCTCGCGCGCCTCGGACAGCCAGGCCTCGATCGCGCCCGGCCAGGCCTCCGGGTCGCCGATCGGGTCGCCCGAGGCCAGCGAGACCCCGCCGATCACCCGGTAGGTCACCGCCGCCTTGCCGCTGGGGGAGAAGACCACCGCCTTGTCCCGGCGCAGCGCGAAGTAGCCCAGCGAGTCCCGCTCGCCCTGCTTGTCCAGCAGGCCGCGCAGCTTCGCCTCGTCCTCGGGGTTGAGCAGCTCCTTGCCGCGCGGGCTGCGGAACGCCACGTACAGCACCAGCAGGAACAGCACCGCGCCCATCGCGTTGATCGCCGCGTTCACCCAGGTCGGGGCCGCGATCACGGAGCGCAGGTGCTCGGACGGGGTGATGGTGATCATCCGGCCGACCGAGTAGCGGAAGAGGTCCCACCAGCCGGCCCCGTTCAGCTCGTTGGTGATCCAGACCAGCAGCGCGCCGACGGCACCGCCGAAGAACAGCCCGCCGACGAAGGTGGCCGCCGCGGTCTTCGGGTTGGAGCGGTCGCCCTTGGAGGTGAACTCCTTGCGCCCGATCAGCAGCGCCAGCACGAACAGGCAGGTCAGCACCGTGGAGATGTAGTTGAGCGGGTGCTTGTTGAAGCGCTCGCCGGGCAGCACCATGGCCGCCAGGTACAGCAGGGCGAAGACGCTGCTGAGCGCCGCGTTGAAGATCCACGCGGCCCGCTTGCGCCGCCGCATCGCGACCGCCAGGAAGACCGACAGCACCGCGGCCGCCAGGCCGGAGGTCATCAGGTACGGGGTGAAGTACTCGCCCTCGTTGTGCTCGTTGACCTGGTTCCCCCAGGGCACCAGCAGCACGGTCGCCACGTTCAGCAGCGCCAGCAGCCGGAGGTACCAGACCGAGGCGGCCGCGGCCCGCGGGCGCCAGCGGTCGAGCGGTCCGGCGGGCCGGGGCTCGGCGGAGGTGGCGGACGGCTCCGACTTCACAGTGGACGACACAGCTCAATTCCAAACGATCAGATGGTGGGGCGCATCCGCACGCGGCCCGGCGCCGGGCGCCGGCACGGGCCCGACGGGCTGACCGGCCACCCCCGCCCACCGACCGCCCGCGTCGAGCGACCGGCCGGAAAAGGCAGCCAACTCCATGGTTCCGCACCATTCCTGAAAATTGCGTGAACCGGGTAGCGGATTCCCACCCCCGCCGAACGGCGGGGGTTCTTACCCCCCATGGGTTCGGCACCCCGCCCCGGCTACCCCTACTCTCAAAGCGACCCCCGCGGACCGACCGAACCCGGCCGCCCGAACCGAGGAGGCCCCCCATCACCACCACCCGCGTGCTGATCGTCGACGACGAGATCCTGGTCCGCTCCGGCCTCGGCCTGATCGTCGGTTCCGCCCCCGACCTGGAGGTGGTCGGCGACTGCTCCGGCGGACAGGCCGAGGAACACGTCCAGCGCCTGCGCCCGCACGTGGTGCTGCTCGACATCCGGATGCCCGACCTCGACGGCATCTCGGTGCTGCGCCGCCTGCGCGCCCTGCCCGACCCGCCGGCCGTCGCGATGCTCACCACCTTCGACACCGACGAGTACATCGGCACCGCGCTGCGGGCCGGCGCGACCGGGTTCCTGCTCAAGGACACCGCCCCCGAGCAGCTGGTGCACGCCGTCCGGGTGCTCGCCGCGGGCGGCAACATCCTCTCCCCGACCGTCACCCGCACCGTGATCGGCGGCTACGTGGACGGCGGCGGCCCGGACGCCGAGGCCACCGCGCTGGCCCGCACCCTGACCGGCCGCGAGCTGGACGTGCTGGCCCTGCTCGGCGAGGGCCTGTCCAACGCCGAGATCGCCGACCGGCTCTTCCTCGGCACCGGCACGGTCAAGGACCACATCAGCGCGATCCTCGGCAAACTCGGCGCCGCCAACCGGGTGCAGGCCGCCGTGCTCGCCCACCGGGCCGGCCTGGTGCGGCCCAAGCCCGGCGACGGGGCATGACGGCCGCCGACCAGCTGCCGTCCCGACGGCTGCCGGCCTGGTGCACCGCCCCGTGGCCGATGGTGCTGCTGCCCGTCCTGTACTCCCTGATGGACGCCGCCCTGGTGTCCCGGGACTCCACCTGGTGGCAGGTGACGCTCTCCGTGCTGGCCGCCGTGGCGCTGTTCTGGCGGCGCCGCTTCCCGGTGACGGTGCTGCTGCTCACCATGCCCGGCACCTGGGTGGAGGCGATCTGGCTGGCCCCGATCACCGCCGTCTACACGGTCGCCACCGAGCGCCCCAGGGCCGCGGTGCTGTTCCCCTGCGCGGCCCTGTTCACCCTGGTCGACTTCTTCCACTGGCCGCTGCCGAACCCGCTCGTCGAGCTCAGCCGGAACACCGCCCTGGACGCCATCCAGGCCGTGATGCTCTCCGCCGGCCCGGCCGCCACCGGACTGCTCTCCCGCACCCGGCGGGAGCTGGCCGCCCGGCTGGACGAACTGACCCGCGGCCAGGAGCGGGAGAGCCGGCTGCTCGCCGAACGGGTGCTGATCAGCGAGCGCGGCCGGCTGGCCCGGGAGATGCACGACGTGGTCTCGCACCAGGTCAGCCTGATCAGCATCCAGGCCGGCGCGCTCCAGGTGAGCACCACCGACCCGGCCGCCGCGACCACCGCCCGCACCATCCGCGAACTGTCCGTCCGGACCCTGGAGGAGCTGCGCCAGATGGTCGGGGTGCTGCGCAGCACCGGCGGCCCCCGCCCGGACGCCCCGCTCGCCCCGCAGCCCCGGCTGGCCGACCTGCCCCGGCTGATCGCGGAGAGCGGGCTGGCCGCCGACTCCGAGCTGAACCCCGGTGACCGCCCGTGGCCGGAGGCGGTCGAACGGGCCGCCTACCGCACCGTCCAGGAGGCGCTCACCAACATCACCAAGTACGCCCCGGAGGCGGTGGTGCACGTGCGGGTCCGGGCGAAGGGCCGCCGGCTGCGGGTCGAGGTCCGCAACGAGGCGCCGCCGGTCCGCCCGGCCGAGACCCTGCCGGGCGGCGGCCACGGCCTGGTCGGGCTGCGCGAGCGCGCCCAGCTGCTGGGCGGCACCCTCACCGCCGGTCCGACCCAGGACGGCGGCTTCGAGGTCCGCGCCGACCTCCCGGCCGGCCAGTCCTGACCCACCCGCCCCGGCCCTCCGGGGCGGGGCCGGCGGCGCGGGACAACGAGAAAGCCCCGCAGATCCGAAGATCTGCGGGGCTTCGCTGTGCGCGAGGGGGGAGTTGAACCCCCACGCCCTTTCGGGCACTGGAACCTGAATCCAGCGCGTCTGCCTATTCCGCCACCCGCGCATGGGTGTCGTCTTCAGTGCCGTCCGTTCCGCGGAGCCGCTCGGTACCATGTGGTCTTCGCGTTTCCCCGGTCCGGCTCCCTTTCGGGCGGCCCTTCCGACGTGGAAAACAGTAGCACGACCTGGGGGGCTGCTCCGAATCCGTTTCCCGGGGAGACCGACCACGTCCGAACGGCCGCGCGACGAACGGACGGGCGGAGCGCGGTGCACCGCTCCGACGGGCAGACCTGGCGTGCCGCACCCGGAATGCGTCACCCTGTGTGTCCGAGCCCACCCCCCGGCACCACGCGGTCCGGGAACCGTACGGAAGGGCCCGGCGTGGATACGATCAGTACGGAAGTACCGCAAGTAGGCACGACCGACTCCCCCGAGGACACCTCCGCGGCGGACCCCGGTCGGCAGGCAGGCGAACGAACCCTGGAAGGGGGTGCCCCATGGGGATGATGAAGAAGTTCGAGCAGCGGCTGGAGGGTCTCGTCAACGGCACCTTCGCCAAGGTGTTCAAGTCCGAGGTCCAGCCCGTGGAGATCGCCGGCGCTCTGCAGCGCGAGTGCGACAACAACGCGAGCATCTGGAACCGCGACCGCACCGTCGTGCCGAACGACTTCATCGTCGAGCTCAGCCCGCACGACCACGAGCGGCTCAGCCCCTACTCGGGGCAGCTCGGCGCCGAGCTGGCCGGCATGGTCCGCGAGTACGCCGAGGCCCAGCGGTACTCCTTCATGGGCCCGCTCCAGGTGAACCTGGAGAAGGCCGACGATCTGGACACCGGCCTCTACCGGGTGCGCAGCCGCACCCTGGCCTCCGAGGAACCCCAGCAGTTCGCCCCGCAGCAGCAGCCCGGCTACGACCGCCAGCCGGCCGCACCGGCCCCCGGCGCACCGTGGCAGCAGGGCGGCGCCGGGCAGTACAGCGCGCCCCCGCCGCCGGCCGCGCCCCCCGCGATGCCCCCGGGCCCTCCGGCCGGCGGCAACGTCCGCGCCTTCCCCGGAGCCGGCCACGGCACCTCGGTCCGCCGCTGGATCGAGGTGAACGGTGCCCGCCACCAGATCACCGGCGCGGCCTGCGTCCTCGGCCGCTCGACCGAGGCGGACGTCCGGATCGACGACCCCGGGGTCTCCCGCAAGCACGCCGAGATCCGCCCGGGCACCCCTTCGATGGTCCTCGACCTGGGCTCCACCAACGGCATCGTGGTGGACGGGCAGCACACCCAGCGCGCTACGCTCCGCGACGGCTCCCGAATCGTCGTGGGCTCCACCACCATCGTCTACCGGCAGGTCGAAGGGTAGTGTCCGAGTTGTTCGCGCGCCTCGCTCACCGACTGGCGGGACGGCCATGTCAGAACTGACCCTCACGGTCATGCGGCTGGGCTTCCTGGCCGTGCTGTGGCTGTTCGTCATCGTCGCGATCCAGGTGATCCGCAGCGACCTGTTCGGCACCAAGGTGAACCCCCGCAGCTCCCGTCGCGGCGGCGGTGCCGCCACCGCGTCCGGAGCCGCCGCGGCGCCCTCCTCGGCACCCGGACGTCCCGCGGCCCCCGCCCCCGGCACCAGCGCCCCGGCGGCCCAGACCCAGGGCGGCGGCGGCCGCCGCCGCGGCGCCCCGACCCAGCTGGTGGTCGTCCAGGGCTCGCTGGCCGGGACGACGGTCGCCCTCCAGGGCCAGACCATCACGCTGGGCCGGGCGCACGACTCGACCATCGTGCTGGACGACGACTACGCGTCCTCCCGGCATGCCAGGATCTATCCGGATCAGACTGGGCAGTGGACGGTCGAGGATCTAGGCTCCACCAACGGCACCTATCTGGACCGGCAGCGCCTGACCGCGCCCACTCCGCTCCAGCCGGGCACGCCGATCCGTATCGGCAGGACCGTCATCGAACTGCGGAAGTAGTAGCGCATGAGGGACAGCATCCCGTCCAAGACCCAGAGGGGGGCACAGGTCGCATGACCCTGGTGCTGCGCTTCGCCGCCGGCTCCCACAAGGGACTGATCCGGGAGGGGAACGAGGACTCCGGCTACGCCGGGCCGCGGCTGCTGGCCGTGGCCGACGGCATGGGCGGCGCCGCGGCCGGCGAGGTCGCTTCCTCCGAGGTGCTCGGCTCGATCGTCCGGCTGGACGAGGACGTGCCGGGCGCGGACCTGCTGACCCTGCTGGGCGACGCCGTCCAGGGCGCCAACGACCGGCTCCGGCAGATGGTCGAGGAGGACCCGCAGCTGGAGGGCATGGGCTGCACCCTGACGGCCATGCTCTGGACCGGCCAGCGGATGGGCCTGGTGCACGTCGGCGACTCCCGCGCCTACCTGCTGCGCGACGGCTCGCTGGTGCAGATCACCCAGGACCACACCTGGGTGCAGCGCCTGGTCGACGAGGGCCGGATCACGCCCGAGGAGGCCGAGACCCACCCGCAGCGCTCGCTGCTGATGCGGGCCCTGGACGGCCGCGGCCAGGTCGAGCCGGACCTCTCGATCCGCGAGGTCCGGGCCGGCGACCGCTACCTGATCTGCTCGGACGGACTCTCCGGCCCGGTCAGCCACCAGACCCTCCAGGACACCCTGGGCAGCTACTACTCGCCCGAGCAGACCGTGCAGGAGCTGATCCAGCTCGCGCTGCGCGGCGGCGGTCCGGACAACATCACCTGCATCGTGGCGGACGTCATCGACGTCGGCGCCACGGACACCATGAGCGGCCAGTTCAACGACGTCCCGGTGGTCGTCGGCGCGGTCGCCGAGACCCCGCCGTCCTCGACCGCCGCCGACCGCTCGATCGCGGACACCCCGGCCGGCCGCGCCGCCGGCCTGGGCCGCGGCCCGCAGGGCGCCTTCGGCCCGGCCGAGGGCTACGACGCGGCCGGGAACGCCTTCGGCCCCGCCGAGGGCTACGAGGGCGACGGCGGCTACGGCTACCCGGCCGAGCCCTCGGTGTACGGCACCGAGGAGTTCGACGGGGAGCAGCCCTCCCGGCGCAAGCGCCGGGGCCTGACCGTCCCGCTGGCCGTCCTGGTCACGCTCGGCCTGCTCGGCGGCGCCGGGTACTTCGGCTACCGGTGGACCCAGGACCAGTACTACATCGGCGAGGACGGCGACCACGTCGCCATCTACCAGGGCGTCAACCAGAACCTGGCCGGGCTGAGCCTGTCCTCGGTGCACGAGTCGCACAGCGACGCGCCGTTGAAGTGGCTGCCGCAGGACCAGCGCGCCCAGGTGAACCGGACCATCTCGGTCGGCAGCCTGTCGGACGCCCAGAAGACCATGGGCACCCTGGTGGACTGGGCCAAGCTGTGCCAGAAGGCCGCCACCGCGAACACCGCGGCCCCGCAGGGCGCCCAGGGCACCACGACCACCAGGACCGCGTTCGTGGCCGCCACCCCGACCACCCCCGGCGAGCGGGAGAAGCCCCGCTCCCCGGGCGCGGCCGCGCCGTCCGCGACGACGACCCCGTCCGCCCCCGGCACCGCCGCCCCGACGCCGAACGCCACCCCCCCGGCGGCCGCCCCGAGCGAGCAGGCCCAGCCGCCCCAGCAACCCGCACTGTCCGACGACGAGCGCAGCCGGGCCGAAGCCTGCCCGAAGCCGTGACGTCCTTGATCCGACATAGGTCCGCCCGGAACGGGCCCGCCGGCCGTCAGGGAGCGGTCACCACGTGAGCAGCTACGACCTGAGCGGCGACACCGCCCGCACCGGCTCCCGACGCCGGGCGGCGGGCGGGCGTGTCGTGCCGCGGCGCCGCGGCAACACCACCATCTCGCTCCAGGGCGCACCGAACCGCCGCAACACCGAACTGGCCCTGCTGGTCTTCGCCGTGCTGCTGCCGATCCTGGCGTACGCCAACGTGGGCCTGGCGATGGACTCCCGGCTCCCGACCGGGATGCTCGGCTACGGCCTCGGGATGGGCTCGCTGGCCCTGGTCGCGCACCTGCTGGTGCGCCGCTTCGCGCCGTACGCGGACCCGCTGATGCTGCCGATCGCCACCCTGCTGAACGGGCTGGGCGTGGTGATGATCTGGCGCCTGGACAAGGCGGGCCACCTGCTCAGCGGCAACTTCCCGGCGGCCCGCAACCAGCTGATGTGGTCGGCCCTCGGGGTCACCCTGTTCATCGGTGTGATGGTCTTCCTGAAGGACCACCGGGTGCTGCAGCGCTACACCTACATCTCGATGGTGGTGGCGCTGGTGCTGCTGGCCGCGCCGGCCTTCTTCCCGGCCCGGGCGGAGGACTTCGGCGCGAAGATCTGGATCCGGATGGGCAGCTTCTCCATCCAGCCCGGCGAGTTCGCCAAGATCGTCCTGACCGTGTTCTTCGCCGGCTACCTGATGGTCAAGCGGGACGCCCTGGCACTGGCCAGCCGCCGCTTCATGGGCCTGTACCTGCCGCGCGGCCGCGACCTCGGCCCGATCGTCGTGATCTGGCTGCTCAGCCTGCTGATCCTGGTCTTCGAGAACGACCTCGGCACGTCCTTCCTGTTCTTCGGCCTGTTCGTGGTGATGCTCTATGTCGCCACCGAGCGGACCAGCTGGATCCTGTTCGGCCTGCTGATGTCGGTCGGCGGCGCGGTCGCGGTGGCCATGACCACCAGCCACGTCAAGGTCCGCATCGACGCCTGGCTCGACCCGATGGCCGCCTTCGCGCCGACCCCGCCCAAGGGCGCCACCGAGCAGATCGGCCAGTCGCTGATGGCGCTCGGCTCCGGCGGGGTGACCGGCTCCGGCCTCGGCCAGGGCCGCTCCTGGCTGATCAACTTCGCCGCCAAGAGCGACTTCATCCTGGGCTCCTTCGGCGAGGAGCTCGGACTGACCGGCCTGATGGCGATCTTCCTGCTGTACGCCCTGCTGGTGCAGCGCGGCCTGCGCACCGCCCTCGCCGCCCGCGACCCCTTCGGCAAGCTGTTCGCCGTCGGGCTCGCCTCGGCGATGGCGCTGCAGGTCTTCGTGGTGGCCGGCGGGGTCACCGGGCTGATCCCACTGACCGGTATGACCATGCCGTTCCTCGCGCAGGGCGGTTCGTCCGTGGTCGCCAACTGGGCGCTGGTCGCGATCCTGCTCAAGATCAGCGACAGCGCCCGACGTCCCGGGGTCGAACCGGCCCCGGTCCCCGAGGGCCAGGGAGGACCCGCCCGATGAACAAGCCGATCCGACGGGTCTCGATCTTCTGCCTGGTGCTGATCCTGGCGCTGATGGTGCGCACCAACTGGGTGCAGGGCGTCCAGGCCGACGCGCTGGCCTCCAACAAGAACAACAAGCGCCAGCTGTACGACCGCTACGCCCACCCGCGCGGCAACATCATCGTCAGCGGCCAGCCGGTCACCAACTCCGACTTCGTGAACGGCCTGCGCTACAAGTACAAGCGCTCCTGGAAGGACGGCGCGATGTACGCGCCGGTCACCGGCTACTCCTCGCAGGCCTACGGCTCCAGCGGGCTGGAGAACCTGGAGGACGGCATCCTCTCGGGCACCGACGACCGGCTGTTCTTCCGCAACACCCTGGACATGCTGACCGGCGAGCAGAAGCGCGGCGGCGACGTCGTCACGACGATCAACGCCAAGGTGCAGAAGGCCGCCTTCGACGGCCTGGGCGACAAGAAGGGCGCGGTGGTCGCGCTCGACCCGAAGACCGGTGCGATCCTGGCCCTGGTCTCCACCCCGTCCTACGACCCGGGCACCTTCGCCGGCGGCGAGAGCGGCGACACCAAGTCCTGGCAGGACCTCAACGCGGACCCGAACAAGCCGATGCTCAACCGGGCGCTGCGCGAGACCTACCCGCCCGGCTCGACCTTCAAGCTGGTCACCGCCACCGCCGCGTTCGAGAACGGCCTCTACCAGGGCGTCAACGACGCCACGAAGACGCCGGACCCGTACACCCTGCCCAACACCCAGACGGTGCTCAAGAACGAGAGCCCCAACGAGCGCTGCGAGAACGCCACCATCGAGTCCGGGATGGACCAGTCCTGCAACACGGTCTTCGCCAAGATGGGCGCCGACCTCGGCAAGGACAAGATGCGGGCGCAGGCCGAGAAGTTCGGCTTCAACAGCACGGTGGACACCCCGGTCCGCTCGGAGAAGAGCATCTTCCCGGACAGCCCCAGCCTGGACGGCACCGCCCAGGACTCGATCGGCCAGCACGACACCCGCGCCACCCCGCTGCAGATGGCCATGGTCTCCGCGGCGATCGCCAACAACGGCAGCCTGATGCAGCCGTACCTGGTCGACCAGGAGCGCTCGGCCTCGCTGACCACCATCTCCAAGCACACCGAGAAGCAGTTCTCCCAGGCGATGAGCCCGGCCACCGCGCAGAAGATGCAGGACCTGATGGTCTCGGTGGTCGAGAACGGCACCGGCACCAACGCCAAGATCCCCGGCCTCCAGGTCGGCGGCAAGACCGGCACCGCCCAGCACGGCGAGGACAACGCCGGCCTGCCGTTCGCCTGGTTCACCTCCTGGGCCAAGACCTCGGACGGCCAGTCGGTCGCGGTCGCGGTGGTGGTCGAGGACGGCTCCCAGAACCGCGACGGCATCAGCGGCGGCCGCCTCGCGGCCCCGATCGCCAAGGCGGTGATGCAGGCCGCGCTCGGCAAGTAGGGCGACGGTGAGGCGAAAGTCACGATCGGCACCCCCGTACGGATACCGGTCTGATATCGGCCGACGGCTGACTCCGGTCCGGTGCGGTGCGACCGGTAGCGTATCCGCCAGCAGCGGGTGTGCCCGTTGCCGCCCGCGAGGCGGTGCACGGCCCGGCCGGAGAACCGGTCTCGGCCCGCGCGGCGTCACCCAGAGCGTGCGGGGACATCTACGTCACAACCTCACCGGCGGGTGAAGGAGAGGGTCGGAACTATGGAAGAGCCTCGTCGCCTCGGCGGCAGGTACGAGCTCGGCGGCGTCCTCGGACGCGGCGGCATGGCCGAGGTGTACCTCGGCCATGACACCCGGCTCGGCCGTTCCGTCGCAGTGAAGACGCTCCGGGCCGACATGGCGCGGGATCCGTCGTTCCAGGCCCGTTTCCGCCGCGAGGCACAGTCGGCGGCGTCCCTGAACCACCCCGCGATCGTCGCCGTGTACGACACCGGCGAGGACTACATCGACGGGATCTCCATCCCGTACATCGTGATGGAGTACGTCGAGGGGTCCACGCTGCGCGAGCTGCTGCACTCCGGCCGCCGGCTGCTGCCCGAGCGGGCGCTGGAGATGACCATCGGCATCCTCCAGGCCCTGGAGTACTCGCACCGGGCCGGGATCGTGCACCGCGACATCAAGCCGGCCAACGTGATGCTGACCCGGCAGGGCAACGTCAAGGTCATGGACTTCGGCATCGCCCGCGCGATGGGCGACGCCGGGATGACCATGACCCAGACCTCGGCCGTGATCGGCACCGCCCAGTACCTCTCCCCCGAGCAGGCCAAGGGCGAGCAGGTCGACGCCCGCTCCGACCTCTACTCCACCGGCTGCCTGCTCTACGAGCTGCTGACCGTCCGGCCGCCGTTCGTCGGCGACTCCCCGGTCGCGGTGGCCTACCAGCACGTCCGGGAGGAGCCGCAGCCGCCGTCGGTCTTCGACCCCGAGGTGCGGCCGGAGATCGACGCGATCGTGCTCAAGGCGCTCGCCAAGGAGCGCGACTACCGGTACCAGAGCGCCGACGAGATGCGCGACGACATCGAGCGCTTCCTCGACGGCCTCCCGGTCGCCGCCGCCCAGCAGGCCGCCTACGGCATGGGCGCCGCCGGGTACGGCTACGACCAGAACGGCTACCCGCAGCAGCACGACCCGTACGGCCAGACCAACGTGCTGCCGCAGCAGCCCGGCGGCCCGACCACCATGCTGCCGCAGGCCTCCGGCTACCAGGACGACGGCTACGGCCAGACCTCCGCCGGCGGCGCGGGCGGCCACGACGGCTACGACGACGGCTACGGCCGGGGCGGCCGGCGCGGCGACGACCGGCAGAAGAAGAGCAACACCTCCTGGATCGTCCTGGCGGTGGCCGCCGTGCTGGTCCTGGTCGGCACCTTCTTCGTGGCCCAGGCGATGTTCAGCGA
This sequence comes from Kitasatospora sp. NPDC056076, assembly GCF_042266305.1. NCBI lineage: Bacteria > Bacillati > Actinomycetota > Actinomycetes > Kitasatosporales > Streptomycetaceae > Kitasatospora > Kitasatospora sp. NPDC056076. The sequence goes on along the minus strand of NZ_JBHJWG010000032.1, from coordinate 29,752 downwards.
CAAGGGCACCAAGGACGCCCCGAAGGTCACGGCGCCGAACCTGGTCGGCAAGAGCCTGGCGGACGCCAGGACCGCCGCGGCCGCGGCCGGCTCCAAGCTGGTGGTCACCGAGGGCGACAAGATCGCCTGCCCGGACACCAACGTCAAGAAGGACCAGGTCTGCACCCAGACCCCGACGGCGGGCACCTCGGTCGCCGAGGACGCCCACCTCACCGTGCAGGTCTCCTCCGGTCCGGCCAAGACCCAGATGCCGACCGTGACCGGCAAGACCAAGGACCAGGCGATGCAGGCCCTGACGGCGGCTGGCTTCACCAACATCGCCACGCCGGACTACAAGGACGACGACACCGCGCCGCAGGACACCGTGCTCTCCCAGGACCCCCCGGCCGGTGCCTCCGCGGACCCGAGCGCCCCGGTCAAGCTCACGGTCTCCCAGGGCAAGACCAAGCAGACCGTCCCGAACGTGGTCGGCGCGCAGAAGGACGACGCGACGAACACGCTGCAGGCCGCCGGCTTCCAGGTGGACGCCTCGAAGACCACGACCACCAACGACCCGACCAAGGCCAACACCGTGGCCCAGCAGTCGGTCCAGGCCAACACCAAGGTCCCGGCCAACACCAAGATCATCCTGACGATCTTCAAGGCGCCGGACAAGCCGCAGATCCCGCCGCTGCAGAACGTCAAGCTCTCGGACGCCGGCGACAAGCTGGCGAAGCTCGGCCTGACCTACACCGTGATCGCCGGTCCGCAGGACCCGAACGCGGTCGTGGTGCAGAGCAACCCGGGCGCCGGCAGCCAGGTGGACCCGAACACCCAGGTGCAGCTGATCACCCGGCCGGCCGATCCGGCCAAAGGGGGGGACCCCAACACCACACCCCCCGGCAAAGGGGGCAACAACTAAGCCGCCCCTCTTCCCCTGGTTCTGACACCGGGGAGCGGGAGCGGTGAGAACGCCCGAGGGCCCGTCGCGGAGATCGCGACGGGCCCTCGGGCGTTCCGTTCCGGCATGGTCTTCCGGCATTGCGTTCGGCGTTGCGTTCGGCCGGCCGGGCCCTCGGATCAGCGCAGCTCCGGCGGCGGGGTGCGCTTGGCGTCCATGGGGTCCACCCGGACCAGGCTCCCCCAGACGGCCATCCGGTAGCGCGAGGTGTACACCGGCGTGCAGGTGGTCAGGGTGATGTACCGGCCGGGGCCGGCGTACCCGGAACTCACCGGGACGGGCGCGACGATGCCGGTGTCGTACTTGGAGGTCTCCGGGAGGGTGTTGTCGACCTTGTAGACGTACCACTTGTCCTTGGTCTCCACCACGATCGCGGCGCCCCGCTGGACGGCGTCCAGGTCGTGGAACTTGGCACCGTGGCCGTCCCGGTGGGCGGCCAGCGCGAAGTTGCCCGTCTCGTCCCAGGGCATCGCGGACTTGTAGGGCTGCTCGTAGACGCCCGCCACGCCCTCGTCCAGGACGGCGGTGGAGGTACCCATCCGGATCAGCACCTGGAAGTCCCGGCCCATCGCCGGGACGTGCAGGAAGCCCACGTCGTCCCCGATCGCGGGCACCGCGGCGGGCGCGGGCGCCGTGCCACTCCCGCCCGGCGGGCCGGCGGTCGGACCGGCCGCCCAGGAGCCGCGCAGCCGGTCCGCGGCGTGCGCGGCGGAGGAGTCCGCCTGCACGTTGGTCCACCAGAGCGAGTAGGCCACGAACAGGCCGAGCACCAGGCCCAGGGTGATCAGCAGCTCGCCGAACACCCCGAGCGCGGCCAGCGCCCGGCCACGGCCCTTGCGGCCCTCCCGTCCCGGTGGGGGGAAGGCCTCCTCCGCCGTACCGGCCGGCCGCGTGGTCCCGTCGTCCTGCATCTGCGGTGCTCCCCCTCCGAAACCGGTACCGGGCGGCTATCCGCCCGTGATCGCGGCCGGTTTGCCCTGACTGCGCGGCCGCTCCTCGATCATCTTGCCAAAGACAATGAGGCGGAACTTGGAGGTGAACTCCGGGGTGCAGGTGGTCAGCGTGATGTAGCGGCCCGGCCCGGCGTACCCGGAGCCGTTCGGCACCGGCTTGATCACGCTCACGTTGCTGGGGGAGGTCTGCGGGATCCCCCCGGTGATCTCGTACGTGTAGTACCCGGTCGCGGTCTCCACCACGACCTTGTCGCCCTTGCCCAGCTCGTTGATGTACCGGAACGGCTCGCCGTGGGTGTTGCGGTGCGCGGCCAGCGCGAAGTTGCCCGCCGGGTCGCCCGGCATCCCGGTGCCGGGGTAGTGGCCGACCAGGCCCTTGTCGAGCACCGCCGCCTTGTCGGTGCCCTCGGCGATCGGGAACTTCAACCCCAGCTTGGGCAGGTAGACGATGGCGAAGCCCTTGCCGGGCGCGAACGCCTCGGGCTTGTTCGGGTCGGCGGCGGGCTGCCCCGCACCGGGCGGCTGGGCGTCGAACTGCTGCTCCAGCTGGTCCCGGGCACTGTTGGCGGCCGCGTCGGCCTGCACGTTGGTCCACCAGAGCTGGTAGGCGACGAACAACAGCATCACCGCGCCGAGGGTGATGCACAGCTCGCCGACGAGGCGGGCCGCCACCACGACCGCGGACTCCTTGGGGCGGGGCCCGGCGGCTCCCCGGCCCTTGGCGCGGCGCCGGCCGCCGCCGGTGCGGACGGCGGTCCGGCCCTGGGCGGCCCGCCGGCGCTCGGCCCGGCCGCCGGTGGGCGCGACGGGCTCGGCCGCCGGGTCGCCGCCCTCGACGGGCAGCCGGAGTTGGAGGGTCTGGTCGGGCAGCCACGGGTACTCGGGCCCGCCCTCGACGGGCCGCTCGGCCTGCTCGTAGACGCCCCAGCCGTCCTCGGGCGCGCCCGCAGCGGCCGGCTCCCCCGGGTACGGCCGGGCCTGCACGGCCCCGCCGTACTGCGGGGCGCCGTACTGCGGGGCACCGGGCTCCGCGCCCTGGTACGGGCCGCCGGCGTACTGCGGCGGGCCGCCGTACGGGCCCTGCTCCTGCTCCGACTGGTAACGCCCCTCCGGACGTACCGCGGTCACGCGGCTCAGCCCCGGCCGATCACCGGGGCGAGCCCGGCCGACCGGTCCACGGCCTGCGGGAAGCCGCACTCCGCCAGCCAGTTGGCGAGCATCCGGTGCCCGCCCTCGGTCAGCACCGACTCGGGGTGGAACTGCACGCCCTCGACCGGCAGTTCACGGTGGCGCAGGCCCATGACCACGCCGCTGCCGGTCCGGGCGGTGACCACCAGCTCGTCCGGCACGGTGGCCGGGTCGACGGCCAGCGAGTGGTAGCGGGTCGCGGTCAGCGGCGAGGGCAGGCCCTCGAACACCCCGCCGTCCTCGTGCTCGACCGGCGAGGTCTTGCCGTGCAGCAGTTCGGGCGCCCGGCCGACCACCGCGCCGTACGCCACCGCGATCGACTGGAGGCCCAGGCAGACGCCGAACACCGGCAGCCCGATCGCCGCGCAGTGGTGCACCATCGCGATGCAGACCCCGGCCTCCTCGGGCGATCCGGGCCCGGGGGAGAGCAGCACCCCGTCGAAGCCCTCCTCCCCCGCCCGGCGGACGGCGTGCTCGACGGTCACCTCGTCGTTGCGCACCACCTCGCAGGTGGCGCCGAGCTGGTACAGGTACTGGACCAGGTTGAACACGAAGCTGTCGTAGTTGTCCACGACCAGGATGCGGGGCGGGGTCGACTGGGTGGTCATGCGCGCGTGCTCTCCGTGGGATGCGGTACTGGGGGGAAGTTCCGGGCCGGCCGGGTCAGCCGGCCGGGGCGCCGTCGCCGCCGTCCACTGTGACGTCGCCGAAGGGGAGCAGCGGTTCCGCCCACGGGAAGACGTAGGTGAAGAGGAGGTAGACGATCCCCAGGATCAGGAGCACCGAGATGACGGCCTTGACCAGGGCGTTCCCCGGGAGGTGACGCCAGATGAAGCCGTACATGGTGCTCCCTCTAGGTAGCGGACTGGGCTCAAGAGTAGACCCGGTATCCACGGCCGTGAGGCCGGTCCACCCCTACTGCCGCCGCGTTACGGCTGGCCGCCCGCGGACCGGAGCTCGGTCGTGCCGGAGTACCCGGGCAGCGTGAGGTCCCCGCTCTCCTGGACCTTCCAGCCCAGGCCGTACGCCTGGACGTACTGCAGGTAGTTGCGGATCGTCGGGTCCCCCTCGACGGCCGACCGCAGGGCGTCGGTCCGGCCCACCGCCTTGACCACGTACGGCGGGGAGTAGACCCGGCCCTGGAGCAGCAAGGTGTTGCCGACGCAGCGGACGGCGCTGGTGGAGATCAGCCGCTGGTCCATCACCTGGACGCCGGCCGCGCCGCCCCGCCACAGCGCGTTGACCACGGCCTGGATGTCCTGCTGGTGGATGACCAGGTCGTTGACGCCGGGCTCCGGGACCCCGGGGATGCGCGCGGTGGCGTTCGGCGGGGCGTCGTTGAGGGTGACGGTCAACCCGCCGCCCTGGAGCGGCTCCAGGGCCGCGCCGAGCCGCAGGCCGTCCAGCCGGGCCGTGTCGGCGGGGTCGTGGCCCTGCTGCTCGGTGAGCTCCTGCGCCCGGGACTGGAGGTCGGCCAGCTGGGACTGCGCCTGCTGGTTCTGCCCGCTGCGCTGGCGGATGACGTCGCCGAGGCTCAGCAGCGAGTTGTCGGTCCGCAGGTCGGTGCCGCGGGCGGTCTGCGCGCTGATGTAGAAGAGCAGACCGGCGAGCGCGAACACGGTGCAGGTCAGGGCACGTCCGACAATTCGGGTGCCGGAACGGGGGGTGACGGCCTTCCCGGGGGGAATCGACAAATTAGTCACCGTACCCTTATCTCCTTGAGACCCGCCGAGCCACTACGCTAACGGACGCCGGTGGCAGGCGTGGGAGTGGTCCCAGAGCACTCTCCTCGACCGTCCGTCGGCGTCTCGCCCGCTGCACCCCTGCGCGGTCTCACAGCGCATCGACAGGAGAGCTCCTCGTGCCGAAGTCTCGACTCCGCAAGAAGTCCGACTACACCCCGCCGGCTACGACCGCGGTGAAGATCAGCTCGGGCCGTAGTTGGGTCGCACCGCTGATGCTGGCACTGTTCCTGATCGGCCTGGTGTGGATCGTCACCTACTACGTGACCAGCGGCAGCTACCCGGTGGAGAGCTGGCGGAACTGGAACATCCTGGTCGGCTTCGGCTTCATCGCGGCCGGGTTCGGCGTCTCCACCCAGTGGAAGTGACGCTCCGCGCGTCCTGAGGCTCGATCCCGAGTCCTGACCGCCGCTCCGGACCCCGGTCCCGGAGTGGCGCTCAGGCGTGCCCGCGACCGGTCGCGGTGTCATCGGCACGCCCATCATCGGACCGTCCCACCATCGGACGGTCGGGCTTATCCACATGGTTATCCACACTGGGGAAAAGTCCCCACAGCCTGTGGATAACTTCGTGCCGCGCCACCGTCCACAGCTGTGCACAACTCCCGGGACGCGGACGAACCGCACAGCAGGACACGCGTAGAACAACAGTCCACAGCCCGATCACCGCACGGCCTGTGCACAACTCCGCACCCGCTGTGGACAAATGTCCGGGGCGTCACGCGCCGTACAGGGCCATCCCGGTCAGCAGCAGCACCGCTTCCAGGGCCACCGCGCCGGCCAGCGTCAGCCACTGGACCAGGGCGCGCCGCTCGCGCGGGGCGTACATCAGGCCGAAGGCGACCAGGCCGCCGACCACCAGGCCGCCGATGTGCGCCCGCCAGTCGATGGTCGGGCGGGCGAAGGTCACCACCAGGTTGAAGACCAGGAAGGCCACCGCCGGGGCGACCGGGCCCCGGTCCCGCAGCTGCATCAGGATCGTGGCGGAGATCAGGCCGAAGACGGCCCCGGAGGCCCCCACCGAGTTCATCCAGTCCCCCGCCACCAGGAAGGCGAAGGTGCTGCCGCCCAGCCCGGCGAGCAGGTAGAGGGCCAGGAAGCGCAGCCGCCCGAGCGCCTCCTCCAGCGGGGGGCCGAGCCACAGCAGCACCAGCATGTTCAACCCGATGTGCCACCACTCCAGGTGCAGGAAGGTGGCGGTCAGCAGCCGGTACCACTGGCCCGGGCCGTCGGCGACGCCGTACGGCCCCCCGTCGTGCGCCCGGCCGGCGCTGGCCAGCGACCAGACCTCGCCCAGGCGCGGGTTGAGGACGTACGCGGCCAGCACCCAGACCACCACGTTGATCCCGACCAGCGTCCGGGTCACCAGCCCGCCGTCCAGGGTCGGCGCCCCGCCGAAGCGGGTGGTGGCCCGCCGCGCCCCGGCGTGCCCCTCGCCGACGCACTCGGGGCACTGGAAGCCCACCGCGGCGGCCACCATGCACTGCGGGCAGATCGGCCGCTCGCAGCGGGTGCAGGAGATCCCGGTGGGCGTCCCCGGGTGCCGGTGGCAGTCGGGCTGCCCGGCCCCGGGGGACCGGTCCGTGGACCCTCGCGGCTCGTCCGGGAGCATCAGCGGCTACCCCTTCCCCTGGCCGACCACCGAAGCCGCCAGCCTACTGCGGCCCGTACCCCGCAGGGCCCCCGAACGGCCCCGCCGGGGCCCGCGTACGGCCCACCCCGGCGTGCCGGTGGACAAATCCGGATGCATGATCAGCATTCAGGTGGATATGTGCATAAAGGACGCCACCAGGAGGAGAGACTCGTGAGCTTTTCGGACTCGGCCCGTGACACCGCCACCAGGACCCGGGACTCCGCCGCACAGTTCGCGGACGGCGCCAAGCAGCGCCTCGGGCCCGCCCTGGACGCCCTCGGCCCCAAGGCCGCCCAGGCCGCCCACACCCTCCGTGTCCAGTACGACCGGCACCTCGCCCCGCAGTTCGGCCAGGCCTTCGCCAACCTGCCGCCCGAGGCCCAGCAGAACACCCTGCGGGCCCTCCACCGGGCCCAGGAGGCCGCTCTGGCGGCCCGCCTGTCCGCCGCCCGCGCCGCCGACCAGGCGCGCGGCACGGTCGGTCCCAGGGTCGCCCAGGCCGTCGAGGAGGCCCGGGCCGCGGTCTCCCCGGTCGCCCACGAGGCCCAGTCCCGCGGCGCCGCCGCGCTGACCGCCCTCCAGGGCCACGTCAGCTCGGCCGAGATCAACGAGCTGGCCGCCCGGAACGCGAAGCGGCAGCAGCGGTGCGGCGGCCGGACGACGGCCGGGCTGCTGCTGGCCGGGGTGCTGGCGGTCGGTGGCGGGCTGGTCGCCTGGCAGTGGTGGCGCCGGCACAGCAACCCGGAGTGGCTGGTCGAGCCCCCGGCCCCGCAGTCCCACCGGCCGGCCGGTGCGACCGCCGCCACCTCCCCGGTGAACGGCCTCACCCCCGAGGAGGCGGCCGGAGCCGCCGAGCCCACCGAGGACGACACGCCCTAGGACCCCGGGAACGCCGAACGGCGGCCGACCCGGAAGGGTCGACCGCCGTTCAGGCGCTGTGGAGCATAGGAGACTCGAACTCCTGACATCTGCCTTGCAAAGGCAGCGCTCTACCAACTGAGCTAATGCCCCTCGACGGCACGGCGCGTGCCAACGGGCACTAGCGTACCGGGTTCCGGCGTGTTTCCGAGAGCCGTCCCCCTGGGGGAACCGGCCGGTCCGATCGAGTGAGCGGGCCGACCGGTTCGGGAGGCGCCGGTCAGCGCCTCCGAAGACCGTCGATCGTCAGATCGTCCGGGGCTCAGCGACCGGCCGGAACCGGGTCGGTGGCCTCGGTCCACAGGTCCTGCTCGGCGCGGTCCGCCTGGACCTGACGGTAGACAAAGAAGCCGCCGAGGGCGACCAGGGCGACCAGGAGGAGCTTCTTCACCGCGGGACCTCGTCCTTCTAGCGTTGGCGGACTCAGGAGCCGGTGCTCCGGCCGGACCGACCGGGCCGACGAGTCCAGATGTGTTTCGAGCGCGAACGGGCTGTCGGGTGCCGGACTGCCCTTGCGGCCGATGATACACACCGGTGTCCCAATCGTGACCAGCCACCGGCACCGTCAACCCGGCGGTCCGGTCCGAGGATTGACGCCGCACCTCATGTCGTACGGATCGTCCGCACCCGGTCCGCCCGGGAAGCCCTCGTCAGGGGCGGTCCGCCGGGGAACGTCGAAGGGCCCGGAGTGGATCACTCCGGGCCCTTCGGGGCGGTGGGCCTAACAGGACTTGAACCTGTGGCCTCTTCCTTATCAGGGAAGCGCTCTAACCGTCTGAGCTATAGGCCCTCGCTGCACACAGAGCGTACCGGAAGCCGCCCGATCTGCGAAAACGTCGAAGGGCCCGGAGTGGATCACTCCGGGCCCTTCGCGGTGGTGGGCCTAACAGGACTTGAACCTGTGGCCTCTTCCTTATCAGGGAAGCGCTCTAACCGTCTGAGCTATAGGCCCTTGCCGCACTGAAAGATTAGCGGACCGACCGCCGATCCCCCAAATCCGTTCCGACCGGGGTCGCGGCAGTGACCTCGGCGGCCGGGCGCACCAGCCATTCCTCACGGGTCGGCGGCAGGCCCGAGCCGCCCTCCTCGGTGCTGCGGACGGCGAGGATCTGGTTCACCCCGATCCGGTTCTGCTCGAAGGCCAACGCGGAGGCCGCCATGTACAGCCGCCAGACCCGGGCGCGGCCGAGGCCGACCAGCCGGACCGCCTCCGTCCAGTGCGCCTCCAGGTTGGCCACCCACTCGCGCAGGGTCAGCGCGTAGTGCTCGCGCAGCGCCTCGACGTCCCGGACCTCGAAGCCGGCCTCCTCCAGCCGGGCCACGGTGGAACCGACCGGGGAGAGCTCGCCGTCCGGAAAGACGTAGCGGTCGATGAAGGGGCTGGTGCGGTGCGGTTCGCCGGGGTGGTCGGGGCGCCGGGCGATCTGGTGGTTGAGCAACCGGCCGCCGGGCGCCAGCAGCCGGAACAGGCCGTCGGCGTACACCCGGTACTGCTCCGCGCCGACGTGCTCGGCCATCCCGACGCTGGAGATCGCGTCGAAGGGGCCGTCGGTGATCTCCCGGTAGTCCTGGAGCCGGACCTCCACCCGGTCGGCCAGGCCGGCCTCCTCGATCCGGGCGCGGGCCAGCGCGACCTGCTCGGTGGAGATCGAGACGCCGACCGCGGTGACCCCGTAGTGCTCGGCCGCGTGCAGCAGCAGCGAGCCCCAGCCGCAGCCGACGTCCAGCAGCCGCATCCCGGGCCGCAGGCCGAGCTTGCGGCAGATCAGGTCGAGCTTGGCCTCCTGGGCGGCCTCCAGGCTCTTCGCCTCGGGCGTCCAGTAGGCGCACGAGTAGACCATCGAGGAGCCCAGCACGAGGCCGTAGAAGTCGTTCCCGACGTCGTAGTGGTGGCTGATGGCGGCGCGGTCCCGGCCGCGGCTGTGCAGCCGCCCCTGGGCCCGGCGGACCTCCTCCGGGGGCGGGGTGGGCTCCGGGCCGACCGCCCCGGCCCGGAGGGCCGCGGCGACCGCCCGGCGGCCCGCGGCGCCGAGGACGTCGCGCGGCCCGAGGGCCATGGTGCGGATCTCGGGGAGTTCGGCGAAGCGGGCGACCTCGGAGAGCGTCTCGTAGAGGTCGGTGCCGGGGGCGAGGTCGAGGTCCCCCGAGACGTAGGCCCGGGCCAGGCCCAGCTCGCCCGGCTGCCACATCAGCCGGCGTAGCGCCCTGCGGTTGCGCAGCACCAGGGTGGGTGCTCCGGGCGGCCCGGCGACACTGCCGTCCCAGGCCTGCACCCGCAAGGGGATCGGGATGCCCAACAGCCCGTCCAGGGCCTCGACCAGTTGATCTGCGAGCTTCGCCACCGCGCGCCTCCGTCCAGCCTTCCTGCGGAAACCCTCCTGACCCGGTCGACCGACCGGGGCGGCCTGCGGCACTCCCACGGGTGGGAACGGGCGGCGTCCAGCTAATCCCACCGCGGCCGGCCCGTTTCCGGGCGGCACGCCGCGGGAGCCGGCTGTCACCCGAAATGCCGACGGGCCCCGCAGGCTGCAACAGCCTGCGGGGCCCGTACATTCCGTCCGCGGACGGTGAATTGACCAGGGGTCAGGATCCGGCCGGATCAGTCCTCTTCGGCCAGGGTGAGCTCGACGCCGCCGGTGAATCCGGCCGCCGCGTTGTAGATGAAGGCCGACAGCGTGGAGAGCGCGGTCAGCAGCACCACGTCGACCACCGCGATCAGCGTGGTGAACATCATGACCTTGCCGAAGCCGATGTAGTCCATCAGGTTCAGCTGGCTGCTGGCGTTGTCCGCGCCGCCGCCGGTGACGTCCTTGAGGGTCTTGGTCAGCGAGTCGAAGACGCCGAGCGAGTCCAGGGTCATCCACAGCACGGCCGAGGCCACGATGATGATGATGCCGACGGCCAGCGACAGCAGGAAGCTGACCTTCATCACCGACCACGGGTCGACCTTGGTCACCCGCAGCCGGGCCTTGCGGGTCCGGCCGAGGCCGCCCCCGACGGTCGCCGGGGCGGCGGCGGGGCGACGCGCCGCACCGGGCACCGGGGTGCCTCCGGGCGGGGTGTTGCCGCCGGTCCGGGTGCCCCGGGCCGGGGTCGGCTGCCCCTTGGTGTACGTCGTCGGCTGCGAGAAGCCGCTCTGTCCGGCCTGGCCCGCTCCGCCGACCGGCGGCATCAGCGAGGTGGACGCGGCCGAGTGCTCGGTCGGCGGCTGCCCCGGAACGCCGTACGACCCCCCGCCCTGCGCGCCCGGACGGCCGCCGGCGGGTCCTCCCGCAGCACCCGTGGCTCCACTCACCTGGTCCTCCCGCACTTCCCACCAGGGCGGCGCCCTGATCCGTCACTCGTCATCCAGCGCCCGGCGGGATTGCCCGGAACTGGTCGGCGTCCGGTGACGCCGCGTCCACTCTTCTGGACGCGGCGGCACCGGTCTGCGGTTCGGTTCAGACCTCGGCGTCGCCGCCGACCGCCGTCCCCGCACCTTCGGTCGTCTCGGTGGACTCGGTGCCGGCGACCTCGTCCTCCGCCGTCTCCTCGTCCTCGGCCTCCGCGTTGCGGGCCATGCCCACCACCGCGTCGCGCTTTCCGAGGTTGATCAGTTGGACGCCCATGGTGTCACGTCCGGTTTCACGAACCTCGGAAACCCTCGTGCGGATCACACCGCCCGAGAGGGTGATCGCCATGATCTCGTCGGTGTCGTCGACCACCAGTGCGCCGACCAGCGAGCCCCGGCCCTCGACGATCTTCGCCGCCTTGGTGCCGTAGCCGCCGCGTCCCTGGACACGGTACTCGTCCACACCGGTCCGCTTGGCGTAGCCGCCGTCCGTGGCGGTGAAGACGTACGTCCCCGGGCGGACGACGTTCATCGAGAGCAGCTCGTCGTCCTCGCGGAAGGCCATGCCCTTGACGCCGGAGGTGGCGCGGCCGGTGGGCCGCAGGGCGTCGTCGGTCGCGGTGAAGCGGATCGACTGGGCCTTCTTGGAGACCAGCAGCAGGTCGTCCTCGGAGGAGACCAGCTCGGCGCCGATCAGCTCGTCGTCCCGGCCCTCGTCGTCCTGGCGCAGGTTGATCGCGATCAGGCCGCCGGAGCGCGGGGAGTCGTAGTCCTTGAGCGGGGACTTCTTCACCAGGCCGGCCCGGGTGGCCAGGACCAGGTACGGCTTGTCCTCGTAGGTGCGGACGGCCATCACCTGGGCGATGTGCTCCCCCGGCTGGAAGGCCAGCAGGTTGGCCACGTGCTGGCCGCGGGCGTCGCGGCCGGCGTCCGGCAGCTCGTAGCCCTTGGCGCGGTAGACCCGGCCCTTGTTGGTGAAGAACAGGATCCAGTTGTGGGTCGTCGTCACGAAGAAGTGGTCGACGATGTCGTCCTGCTTGAGCTGGGCACCGCGCACGCCCTTGCCGCCGCGCTTCTGCGAGCGGTAGAGGTCGGAGCGGGTCCGCTTGACGTAGCCGCCACGGGTGATCGTGACGACGATGTCCTCCTCGGCGATGAGGTCCTCGATGGAGAGGTCGCCGTCCGAGGGGATCAGGGTCGAGCGGCGCTCGTCGCCGTACTTCTCGACGATCGCGCCGAGCTCCTCGGAGATGATCTCGCGCTGGCGGGTCGGCGAGGCCAGGATGGCGTTGTACTCGTCGATCTTGCGCTGCAGCTCGTCGTGCTCGTCCATGATCCGCTGGCGCTCCAGGGCGGCCAGCCGGCGCAGCTGCATCTCCAGGATCGCGTTGGCCTGGAGCTCGTCGATGTCCAGCAGGCCCATCAGGCCGGTGCGGGCGGCGTCGGCGCTGGCCGAGGCCCGGATCAGCGCGATGACCTCGTCGATCAGGTCCAGGGCCTTGAGCAGCGCGCGCAGGATGTGGGCGCGCTCCTCGGCCTTGCGCAGGCGGAACCTGGTGCGCCGGACGATGACCTCGACCTGGTGGTTGACCCAGTGCCGGATGAAGGCGTCGAGCGACAGCGTGCGCGGCACGCCGTCGACCAGGGCCAGCATGTTGGCGCCGAAGTTGGTCTGCAGCTCGGTGTGCTTGTACAGGTTGTTGAGCACGACCTTGGCGACCGCGTCGCGCTTGAGCACGACCACCAGGCGCTGGCCGGTGCGGGACGAGGACTCGTCGCGGACGTCGGCGATGCCGGCGATCTTGCCGTCCTTGACCAGGTCGGCGATCTTGAGGGCGAGGTTGTCCGGGTTGACCTGGAACGGCAGCTCGGTGATCACCAGGCACTGGCGGCCCTGGATCTCCTCGACCTCGACCACGGCGCGCATGGTGACCGAGCCGCGGCCGGTGCGGTAGTAGTCGTCGATCCCGCGGCGGCCGACGATCAGCGCGCCGGTCGGGAAGTCGGGGCCCTTGATCCGCTCGATCAGGGCCTCCAGCAGCTCCTCGGAGGAGGCCTCGGGGTTCTCCAGGTACCAGAGCGCGCCGGAGGCGACCTCGCGGAGGTTGTGCGGCGGGATGTTGGTGGCCATGCCGACCGCGATGCCGGTGGAGCCGTTGACCAGCAGGTTGGGGATGCGCGCGGGCAGGACGGTCGGCTCCTGGGAGCGGCCGTCGTAGTTGGCCGCGAAGTCGACGGTCTCCTCGTCGATGTCGCGCATCATCTCCATGGCCAGCGGCATCATCTTGCACTCGGTGTAGCGCATGGCCGCGGCCGGGTCGTTGCCCGGGGAGCCGAAGTTGCCGTTGCCGTCCACCAGCGGCATCCGCATCGACCACGGCTGGGCCAGGCGGACCACGGTGTCGTAGATCGAGGTGTCACCGTGCGGGTGGTAGTTGCCCATCACGTCGCCGACGACGCGGGCGCACTTGTAGTAGCCCTTCTCGGGCCGGTACCCGCCGTCGTACATCGCGTAGAGCACGCGGCGGTGCACCGGCTTGAGGCCGTCGCGGACCTCGGGGAGCGCCCGGCTGACGATCACGCTCATCGCGTAGTCGAGGTACGAGCGCTGCATCTCGGTCTCGAGCTCGACCGGCTCGATCCGCATGGTCACCTGGGTGGCGGCCTCGGCTGCGGGGGTCTCGGGAGTCTCGGGCTGGTCGCCTTCGGGACGGTTGTCGTCGACCACTGGTGGTCAGTTTCCTTTCACGCGGACTGGTACGTGCGGGGCCTGGTTCGCAGGCGTCACACGTCCAGGAAGCGGACGTCCTTGGCGTTGCGCTGGATGAAGGAGCGGCGCGCCTCGACGTCCTCGCCCATCAGCACGGAGAACAGCTCGTCGGCACGGGCGGCGTCCTCCAGGGTGACCTGGAGCAGCAGGCGGTGCTCGGCGTCCATGGTGGTGACCCGGAGCTCCTCGGCGTTCATCTCGCCGAGACCCTTGAAGCGCTGGATCGCGTCGTCCTTGGGCAGTCGGCGGCCGGCCTCGACGCCCGCCGCGATCACGGCGTCGCGCTCGCGGTCGGAGTAGGCGTACTCGAAGTCGTCCTTGCCCCACTTGATCTTGTACAGCGGGGGCATGGCGAGGTAGACGTACCCGGACTCCACCAGCGGCCGCATGAAGCGGAACAGCAGGGTGAGCAGCAGGGTGCGGATGTGCTGTCCGTCGACGTCGGCGTCGGCCATCAGGACGATCTTGTGGTACCGCAGCTTGGACTCGTCGTAGTCCTCCTGGATGCCGCAGCCGAAGGCCGAGATCAGTGCCTGGACCTCGGTGTTCTGCAGCACCTTGTCGATCCGGGCCTTCTCGACGTTCAGGATCTTGCCGCGGATCGGCAGGATGGCCTGGGTGCGCGGGTCGCGGCCCTGCTTGGCCGAGCCGCCGGCGGAGTCACCCTCGACGATGAAGATCTCGCACTCGGAGGGGTCCTTGGACTGGCAGTCCGAGAGCTTGCCCGGCAGCGAGGCGGACTCCAGCAGGCCCTTGCGGCGGGTCAGGTCGCGGGCCTTGCGGGCGGCGACGCGCGCGGTGGCGGCCTGGATGGACTTGCGGATGATGTCCGAAGCCTCGGTGGGGTTGCGGTCCAGCCAGTCGTTGAGCTGCTCGTGGACGACCTTCTGGACGAAGGTCTTCGCCTCGGTGTTGCCGAGCTTGTCCTTGGTCTGGCCCTCGAACTGCGGCTCGCCGAGCTTGACCGAGATGATCGCGGTCAGGCCCTCGCGGATGTCCTCGCCGGAGAGGTTGTCGTCCTTCTCGCGGAGCAGCTTCTTGTCCCGCGCGTAGCGGTTGACCAGGCCGGTCAGCGCGGCGCGGAAGCCCTCCTCGTGGGTGCCGCCGCCGTGGGTGTGGATGGTGTTGGCGAAGCTGTAGACCCCCTCGGTGTAGGAGGAGTTCCACTGCATCGCGATCTCCACCGAGATCGCCTTGTCCTTGTCCTCCGCCTCGAAGTCGATCACCGAGGGGTGGATGACCTCGCCCTTGCGGGAGTTGAGGTGGGCGACGAAGTCGGCGATGCCGCCGTCGTACTTGTACGTGACGGAGAGCGGCTTGCCCTCCTCGTCCACGTGCTCGGGGCGCTCGTCGGTCAGCGAGATCGACAGGCCCTTGTTGAGGAAGGCCATCTCCTGGAAGCGCCGCGACAGCGTCTCGAAGGAGTAGACGGTGGTCTCGAAGATGTCCGGGTCGGCCCAGAAGGTCACCGTGGTGCCGGTGCGGTCGGTCTCGGCACCCTTGACCAGGGGGGCGGTCGGCGCGCCCATCTTGTAGTCCTGGGTCCAGATGTGGCCGTCCTTGTGGATCTCCACCGAGAGCCGGGTGGACAGCGCGTTCACCACCGAGACGCCGACGCCGTGCAGACCGCCGGAGACGGCGTAGCCGCCGCCGCCGAACTTGCCGCCCGCGTGCAGGACGGTGAGCACGACCTCGACGGCCGGCTTGTCCTGGCCGGGGACGATGTCCACCGGGATGCCTCGGCCGTTGTCGACGCAGCGGATGGCGCCGTCGGGCATGATCGTGACGTCGATGGTGTCGGCGTACCCCGCCATCGCCTCGTCGACGGAGTTGTCCACGACCTCCTGCACCAGGTGGTGCAGGCCACGCTCACCGGTGGAACCGATGTACATGCCGGGGCGCTTGCGGACGGCGTCGAGGCCTTCCAGCACCTGGATGTTGCTACCGGTGTAGGAAGCCTGGTCGTTCTGGTCTGGGGTCTGGCTGGGGTTGCCGGAATCGGCCACGAAGCGCCCTCTCTGGCACAGCGCGGGCCGCATTCCAGCCCCGTGCGGGCGGGCGTGCGACCACGGCGTTTCGACTCGGTTGCCACTAGCAACAGTGTTTGGCTCTCAGTCTACCGGTACGACTGACATAGATGGGCGTTTGGCAGCCCTTGAAGGCAGATATGCCGCCCTGAATCCCCTCTGGACGTGTCCCGATACTCGACCGGGGGGCCGGAGGCGCCTGGAAGGGCCGTCAGGGGTTCCGGAAGATCGTGGTCCGATCCCGGCCGGGGGTGATCCCCGCCGGCCGGGCTCAGCCCCAGGTGTCGCCCGGGCCCTTGCTCCCCGGCGCGCGCAGCCGGCCGTAGCCGCGGGCCGGCGCGGCCGGGCCGAGCACCTTGATGGTGCGGACCGTGCCATGGCCCAGTTCGTGGTTCAGACGGGCCACCAACTGGCGTGCCAGCCAGCGCAGTTGGGTCGCCCACGCGGTGGAGTCGCACTGCACGGTGAGCACCGCGGCGGCCTCGTCGTAGGAAGAGGGGTGGCAGTGCGCGGCGATGTCCGGGCCGACGATCTGCGGCCAACGGCCCATCACCCCGCCGACCGCGGCGGAGGACTCCCAGCCGCGCTCGGTCAGCAGCCGGTTCAGTGCCGCCCCCAGCGGCACCGGGTCGCGGCCGTCCGAGCGGGCGCCGCTGCGCAGCCCGTGCCGCTTCGCCTCGCGCTTCTGCTGGACCTGCTCACCGCGCTGGCGGGCCTGCGCCCGGGCCGCCCTCAGCGCGGAGCGGGCGAGGTCGGCACCGGTGGGCCCGGCGGCGCCGGGGCCGGGGGAGGTCTCCGCCGAATCGCTCACGGCGATCTCCTTTCCCCAGCCTGTGGACAACCCGATGAGCCGTCCAGCCTACGGGAGCGCACGCACGCCGGACGTCGGCACCCACCGCGGTGCGGGTGCCGACGGCAAAGCTTCGGTACGGGGCAGGTCAGGTCGCGACGGATCCGGTCGGACCGGGTCGTTACGGCTCGGGTCGTTACGGCTCGGGGGCTCAGGCGTCGACCCGGCGCACGGCGCCGTCGGAGACCGCGAAACGGGCGCCGGCCAGCGCCTTCGGCACGTCCTCGGCCACCGCCGCGGTCACCAGCACCTGCTCGCCGTCGGCCACCAGCTCGGCCAGCCGGTCCCGGCGGGCGGCGTCCAGCTCGGCGAACACGTCGTCCAGGACCAGCACCGGCTCGCCGCCGTCGGCGCGCAGCAGCTCGTACGAGGCCAGCCGGAGCGCCAGCGCGAACGACCAGGACTCACCGTGGCTGGCGTAGCCCTTGGCCGGCAGCGGGCCCAGCTTGAGCACCAGCTCGTCCCGGTGCGGGCCGACCAGGGTGATCCCCCGCTCGACCTCCTGCTTGCGGACCGCCTGCAACGCCGCCAGCAGCTGCTCCTCGGCCTGCTCCCGACTGCTCGGCAGCTCGCCCTCGAAGGAGCTGCGGTACTCCAGGACGGTCTCCCCGCCACCCGGGGCCACCCGGCCGTACGCCCCCGTCACCAGTGGTTGCAGGGCGGCCACCAACTGGATCCGGAAGGCCGTCAGCTCGGCCCCGGCGCGGGCCAGGTGGCCGTCCCAGACCTCCAGGGTGGACAGGTCGGCGCCCTTGCCGCCGCCGGCCCGGCGGGCCATCGCGGCGGTCTTCAACAGGGCGTTGCGCTGCTTGAGCACCCGCTCGTAGTCCTGCCGGACCCCGGCCAGCCGGGGCGCCCGGGCGGTCAGCAGCTCGTCCAGGAAGCGCCGGCGCTCACCCGGATCGCCCTTGACCAGGCTGAGGTCCTCGGGGGCGAACAGCACGGTGCGCAACAGGCCCAGCACGTCGCGCGGGCGGACGTTGTCGGAGCGGTTGATCCGGGCCCGGTTGGCCTTGCCCGCCGTGAGCTCCAGCTCGATCAGGGTGGAGCGGCCGCGGTCCACCACCGAGGTGCGGACGACCGCCCGCTCGGCGCCCAGCCGGATCAGCGGGGCGTCCGTGGCCACCCGGTGGCTGCCCAGGGTGGCGACGTAGCCGATCGCCTCGACCAGGTTGGTCTTGCCCTGGCCGTTGGGCCCGACGAAGGCCGTCACGCCCGGGTCGAGGGGAACCTCGACCCGGGCGTACGACCGGAAGTCGGCGAGCGACAGGTGCGCGACGTGCATGGCTGTGGACTGCGCCCGCCTTCTGTGTGTGGGGCTACCCGGGGAACGGCCCCCGGGGCCCCGACCGGTTCTCGGTTACTTGGACTCGACCGCGTGGCCGCCGAACTGGTTGCGCAGCGCGGCGATCATCTTCATCTGCGGCGAGTCGTCCTGGCGCGAGGCGAAGCGGGCGAACAGCGAGGCGGTGATCGCCGGCAGCGGAACGGCGTGGTCGATCGCGGCCTCGACGGTCCAGCGGCCCTCGCCGGAGTCGGCGGCCCAGCCGCGCAGCTTGTCCAGGTGCTCGTCGCTGTCCAGGGCGCGGACGGCCAGGTCCAGCAGCCAGGAGCGGATGACCGTGCCCTCCTGCCAGCTGCGGAAGACCTCGCGCACGTCGGTGACCTCGGGGGCGGCCTCCAGCAGCTCCCAGCCCTCGGCGAAGGCCTGCATCATCGCGTACTCGATGCCGTTGTGGACCATCTTGGCGAAGTGGCCGGCGCCGACCGCGCCCGCGTGCACCGAGCCGAAGTCGCCCTCGGGCTTGAGCGCGTCGAAGACCGGCTGGACCAGGGCGACGTGCTCGGCGTCGCCGCCGTACATCAGCGCGTAGCCGTTCTCCAGGCCCCAGACGCCACCGGAGACGCCGCAGTCGACGAAGCCGATGCCCTTGGCCGCCAGCGCCTCGGCGTGCTTGATGTCGTCGGTCCAGCGGGAGTTGCCGCCGTCCACCACGACGTCGCCGGGGGAGAGCAGCTCGGCGAGCTCGTCGACGGTCGCCTGGGTCGCGGCACCGGCCGGGACCATCACCCAGACCACGCGCGGGCCCTGGAGCTTGGAGACGAGCTCCTGCAGGGTCTCGACGTCGGAGATCTCCGGGTTGCGGTCGTATCCGATGACGGTGTGGCCGGCGCGGCGGATCCGCTCGCGCATGTTGCCGCCCATCTTGCCGAGACCGATGAGGCCGAGCTCCATGACCAAATCCTTACTGTGGGGACGTGCCTGGCGGCGGCGCCGTTGCCGCATCCCCGAGCCTACGCTTCCGGGGCATCCGGACTCCGCGCGGTCGGGCCGACCGGGTCGACGGGGTCGGGACGTCCACAGGCTGTGCACAACGGGTGTGCACAGCCTGTGGGTGACCGGAGCGGCCGGGGTCGGCCGGAGCCGTCCTCAGCCGGAAGCGGTCGTCAGCCGGAGAGGCGGACCGGCATGATCAGGTACTGGTAGGCCTTGTCCTCCTCGGCGTCCACCGAGACCTTGCCGCTGAGCAGGGCCGGCTTGGTCGGGGTGGTGAAGCTCAGCTGGGCGAACGGGGAGTCGATGGCCTTGAGGCCCTCCTCCAGGTAGCCCGGGTTGAAGGCGATCGAGATGTCGTCGCCCTCCAGGTCGGCCTCGATCCGCTCGGTGGCCTGGGCGTCGTCGCCCGAGCCGGCCTCCAGGGTCAGCACGCCCTGCTCGAAGTTGAGCCGGACCGGGGTGTTGCGCTCGGCGACCAGCGAGACGCGCTTGAGCGCCTCCAGGAAGGGCTGGGTCTGGATCGCGGCGACCGCGCTGAACTCGGTCGGGAAGAGGCTGCGGAACTTGGGGAACTCGCCCTCCAGCAGCCGGGTGGTGGTGCGGCGGCCGGCGCCCTCGAAGCCGATCAGGCCCTCGCCCGCGCCGCCCGAGGAGAGCGCGATGGAGACCGTGTCACCGCTGCCCAGGGACTTGGCGATGTCCTGGAGGGTCTTGGCGGGGACCAGGGCGACCGCGGAGATGTCCGACTGCTCGGGCTTCCACAGCAGGTCGCGGACGGCGAAGCGGTAGCGGTCGGTGGCGGCCAGGGTGATCCGGTCGCCCTCGATCTCGACCCGGACGCCGGTGAGCACCGGCAGGGTGTCGTCCCGGCCGGCCGCGACGGCGGCCTGGCTGACCGCGGAGGCGAAGACGTCCCCGGAGACGGTGCCGGTGGCGGTCGGCATCTGGGGCAGCGCCGGGTACTCGTCCACCGGGAGGGTGGGGAGGGTGAAGCGGGAGCTGCCGCAGACCACGCTGACCCGCTGGCCGTCGGTGGAGATCTCCACAGGCCTGTTGGGAAGGTTGCGCGAGATGTCGTTGAGCAGGCGACCGGAGACCAGGACGGTGCCGGCCTCCTCGACGTCCGCCTCGAGCTCGACCCGGGCCGAGACCTCGTAGTCGAAGCCGGACAGCGCCAGGCTGCCCTCCTGCGCGGTCAGCAGCAGGCCGGCCAGCACCGGCACCGGCGGCCGTGCCGGGAGGCTGCGGGCAGCCCAGGCCACCGCCTCCGCGAGGACGTCACGCTCCACCCGGAACTTCACCGGTAACCGCCTCCTGGATCGAGCGCTCCCGCTCGCACTCTGGTTCGTCTGATCTTGATCGTCGGTCCGCCTGTCCGCCGAGCTCTACCACTCCGCTTCCAGTCGCAGAGGACAGTCTGACGTACTCCGCCGACAGACGGGGCAGACGGGCGGAAGCGAGGCCGAACAGATGTCGGGGCGCGGTTGTCCACAGATTTCGGGACCACCCACTTTGAAAGCAGGTTCACGGTCTAACTGTGTAGCGGTAGTAGTAGGGCCTGTGGAAACCGTGGATAACCCTGTTTCCGCAGGTCAGCGCCCGGATTTTGTCCACAGCGGGTGTGGACGGCGGCTGTGGACGGGCAGGCCGCGCTGTGGACAGCCGAGCGTTACCCACAGGGCACGCAGGGTATCCACAGGTTATCCCCAGGACTGTCCCCAGATCCGGGCCCGGTTATCCACGGGCCCCGGTCAACTTTACGTGACGCCTTTCACACCAGGGTATGAACGGCTGCCCAAGGTTGTCGAACTGTGGACCCCGTTGTGGACAACCTGGGGATAACCGCCCGCTCCCTGGGGACAACCGGTGGATAACCCGGACGGCCCACTGGTGGCCCGTCAATTGTCCACACCCTGTGGACAACGGTTGTGCACAAGTCCACAGGCACCTGACCTGCGCGGAAGAGCGTAGCGGCGCCGGGCCTGTGGACGAATTCTGGATAACTCCGGGCTCCCGGGCCTGTGGACCGCGCGGAAGGGGTCCGGCCTGTGGACAACTGCCCTGCGCGCCCCCGGTTTTCGAATCACCGGTCAGTTGTTCGGCGCGGGCTGTGGACCGGCGGGACGTCCGTCGTGCGGATACCTGCCCGGCGGCGGCCCGGTACACACCTGTGGAAACGGCGGAAGGGCGCCAGGATCGCTCCTGACGCCCTTCCGGGGCACTCCGGTGTCCGCCCCCAACTCGCGGGGGACGGCTAGCTCTTGATGCGGTTGGTCAGTTCGGTGACCTGGTTGTAGATGGAGCGCCGCTCGGCCATCAGCGAGCGGATCTTCCGGTCCGCGTGCATCACCGTGGTGTGGTCGCGGCCGCCGAACTGGGCGCCGATCTTCGGCAGTGAGAGATCGGTGAGCTCCCGGCAGAGGTACATGGCGATCTGCCGGGCCGTCACCAGCACCCGGCTGCGCGAGGAGCCGCAGAGGTCGTCCACACCGAGGCCGAAGTAGGCGGCGGTCTGCTGCATGATGACCTGCGCGGTGATCTCCGGGCCGGCGTCCTCGTCCCCGCCGGGGATCAGGTCCTTGAGGACGATCCCCGCCAACTCCAGGTCCACCGGTGCCCGGTTGAGGTTGGCGAAGGCGGTCACCCGGATCAGCGCGCCCTCCAACTCCCGGATGTTGCGGGTGATCCGGGACGCGATGAACTCCAACACGTCGGCAGGGGCGTTGAGTTGTTCCTGGATCGCCTTCTTGCGCAGGATCGCGATCCTGGTCTCCAGCTCCGGCGGGGTGACGTCGGTGATCAGGCCCCACTCGAAGCGGTTGCGCAGCCGGTCCTCCAGCGTGGTCAGCAGTTTGGGCGGCCGGTCCGAGGACAGCACGATCTGCTTGTTCGCGTTGTGGAGGGTGTTGAAGGTGTGGAAGAACTCCTCCTGGGTGGACTCCTTGCTCGCCAGGAACTGGATGTCGTCCACCAGCAGGATGTCCATGTCCCGGTAGCGGCGGCGGAAGGTGTCCGCCTTGCCGTCCCGGATCGAGTTGATGAACTCGTTGGTGAACTCCTCCGAGGACACGTAGCGCACCCGGGTGCCCGGGAAGAGGCTGCGCGAGTAGTGCCCGATGGCGTGCAGCAGGTGGGTCTTGCCCAGCCCGGACTCGCCGTAGATGAAGAGCGGGTTGTACGCCTTGGCCGGGGCCTCGGCGACGGCCACCGCCGCCGCGTGCGCGAAGCGGTTGCTGGCGCCGATGACGAAGGTGTCGAACAGGTACTTGGGGTTCAGCCGGGCGGCCGGCTCGTCCTTGCGGGAGCCGCCGGCCGGGGGAGCGCCGGGCGGGGCGGGCACCCCGGGGACGGCGGGGCGCTCGGTCGGCGGCTCCGCGCCCGACTTCTCGGCCGGGCGTCCGCCGGAGGGCCGGGAGCCGTGTCCGCGGCGCCCGGCGCCGGTGCGGGGCTGCTCGCCGGGGCCGGGGCCGTACGCGCCGCCGAAGAGGTCGCCCTGGGTCGTGGAGGGCGGACCGGGGAGGTGCCGCGGGGCGGGGCGGGCCGAGGGCTCCTCGGGCTCGTGGTACGGCGCCTGCGGCTCCTGGTAGCCGGGCCACGGCTGGGCGGGCTGGCCGCCGCCGTAGGGCGCGGGGCGCTGCTCGTAGCCGCCGGTGTCGTAGCGGGGGCGCTCGTAGTCCTGCTCGTACGGCTGCTGGTAGTTCTGGTCGCCGTAGCCGGAGTCCTCCTCGGCCGGGCCCGGGTAGGGCTCGACGGGGGCCTGGGCGGCCGGTGCGGGGGTGGTGGGCACCGCGTTGGCGTCGACCATCACGGCGATCCGGACGGGTCGGCTGAGCTCGCGGCTGAGCGCGTCGGTCAGCTGGGGCAGCAGCCGGCCCTCCAGCACCTGCTTGGCCCGCTCGTTCGGGGTCGCCAGCAGGGCGGTGTCGTGCATCATCCACATGGGCTGGGTGCGCTGCACCCACTGTTTGTCCATCTCCCCGACATCGGGGTCGCTGACCAGCCGCTCGACGACCCTCGCCCAGACCGGGACGAGGTCGCTGTTGACATCAGCCACTGGTGCACGCTTTCCAAGAACAAAACCAGACAAGTCCTGCAACGGTAGTCAGCGAACAGGGACGGATCAAGTCGTTGTCCACAGCCTGTGGGTAAACGGCCTCCGGACGGCTGGTTTGACCCTCGTGCCCCGTCCCGCGTACCGTAACCAGGTCGAGTTGTCGATGGCCGCTGCCGCATGTCCGCGGGTCCACCCGCTCCATAAGGCGCGCAGCACGGGCGCCGTGGATTGCCTCAGACCCCAGCCGAACTGGGGCGATGGGCCGGATTTCCGAATTCCAGGGAGATCACGCGGACGCACGGTGACGGCCAAGCGACTCCCCGTCATCCTACGATTCACCTCAGGAGCCCCCGAGTGAGCAAGCGCACCTTCCAGCCGAACAACCGTCGTCGCGCGAAGACCCACGGCTTCCGGCTGCGTATGCGTACCCGCGCCGGCCGCGCCATCCTGGCTGCCCGCCGTGGCAAGGGCCGCGCCAGCCTGTCCGCCTGATCCGCACCCAGAGTCTGTTGTGCTGCCCTCCGAGAATCGGCTGCGGCGGCGCCAGGACTTCGCGACCGCGGTGAAACGCGGTCGCCGGGCCGGTCGGCCCCTTCTGGTCGTCCATCTCAGCAGAGAAGGCGACCCGCAGGGGCAGACCGACCGGACCAGCGACATCCGCCCGCACGTCGCCGAGGGGACTCCTTCGGCGCGTGCGGGTTTCGTCGTGAGCAAGGCCGTTGGCCCGGCGGTCGTCCGCAACCTGGTGAAGCGCCGGTTGCGCCATCTCGTTCGTGATCGTCTGTCCAGGCTGCCCGCCGGTAGCCTGATAGTGGTGCGTGCGCTGCCCCAGGCCGCGACCGCCTCGTACCAGGAGCTGGAACGCGACCTGGACGCGGCGCTCAAGCGGTTGCTGAGGGTCGAGCCCGCCGCCACGGCGCCGACGGGAGCAGGGCGATGAAGTACCTGCTGATGGGACTGATCAGGGTCTACCAGTGGACGATCAGCCCACTGCTCGGTCCGGTCTGCCGCTACTACCCCTCGTGCTCGCACTACGGCTTCGAAGCCGTGAAGGTGCACGGGGCGGTCAAGGGCGGCGGACTGACCGTGTGGCGCATCCTCCGTTGCAATCCCTGGTCACCTGGCGGGGTGGACCACGTACCGCCCCGCAAGCACCCGGTGTGGCACCGCCGGCTGCGTGATCTGCTGAGCCCCAAGAGCGGGACCGCCGAGCCGGAGCCGGTGGCGAAGCCCGATGCCCAAGGAGTCTGACCGGTGACCTTCGGTTTTCTGAGTCCCCTCTACACAGCGGTGTCCTGGATCATCGTCCAGTTCCACTCGCTGTACAGCAACGTCTTCGACCCGGACGGTGGCTGGGCCTGGGGTCTGGCCATCGCCTCGATGGTGGTCGTCATCCGGATCTGCCTGATCCCGCTCTTCGTGAAGCAGATCAAGGCGACCCGGGCCATGCAGGCGATCCAGCCGAAGATGAAGGCCATCCAGGAGCGCTACAAGAACGACCGGCAGCGCCAGTCCGAAGAGATGATGAAGCTGTACAAGGATGCGGGTACCAACCCGTTCTCCAGCTGCCTTCCCATCATCGTTCAGGCCCCGTTCTTCACCGCCCTCTACGGCGTGCTGTCCAACGTCGCCAAGGGCCACGACATCGGCGTCATCCACGGCTCCCTGCTGGTCAGCGCCGGCAAGGCGCACATCTTCGGTGCCCCGCTGTCCGCGACCTTCCTCGGCAGCCCGGAGACCAGCGTCAAGATCGTCACCGCGGTGATGATCGTGATGATGTCGCTGTCGCAGTTCGTCACCCAGCGCCAGCTGATGACCAAGAACGTCGACCTCACGGTCAAGACGCCCTTCATGCAGCAGCAGAAGATGCTGATGTACGTCTTCCCGGTCATGTTCGCCGTGATGGGCATCAACTTCCCGGTCGGTGTCCTGGTCTACTGGCTGACCACCAACGTCTGGTCGATGGGCCAGCAGCTGGTCGTCATCCACAACAACCCGACCCCGGGCAGCCAGGCCTTCTCGGAGCGCCAGGCGCGGCTGAAGAAGGCCGGCCGACTGCGCTCGGACGGTACGGAGATCAAGGGCGCGCTCTGGGGCATGCTGCCCCCCTCCAAGGCGGCCATCGCCGAGGCGGCCTCCGCCGCCGCCGTGGTCGAGGAGTCGGTCCGGGCGAGCCGCCAGCAGCCCCGGCGCCAGAGCAAGGCCCAGCGCCAGCAGGGCGCCGGCCAGGCGGTCGAGTCGAGCGAGGACACCCAGGTCGAGCAGCCCGCCGAGGACGCCGTCCCGGCGGACTCCGCCGCCAAGACCACGGCTGCCAAGCAGACCGCGGCCAAGCCCGGCGGCACCAAGCAGGGCACCCGGCAGCAGCCCAAGCGCGGCGGCCAGCGGCCGAAGAAGAAGTCCTGACCGACTTCTGCGAAGAGCTTCGTTCCCCGCCCGCCAGCCGGGCCCATCTCCGAAGGAGTCCATCAGTGACGGAAGGCACCACCTCCGCCGTCGAGGCCGAGGACGTCGCCAGCACCGACGAGAGCGTCATCACCCGCCTGGAGCAGGAGGGCGACATCGCGGCGGACTACCTGGAGGGTCTGCTCGACATCGCGGACCTCGACGGTGACATCGACATGGACGTCGAGGGTGACCGTGCCCTGGTGTCCATCGTCAGCGACGGCAACGACCGCGCGCTGCAGCGCCTGGTCGGCCAGGACGGCGAGGTGCTGGAGGCCCTGCAGGAGCTGACCCGGTTGGCCGTCCACCGGGAGACCGGCGAGCGCAGCCGTCTCATGCTGGACATCGCCGGCTTCCGCGCCCGCAAGCGCGAGGAGCTGGCCGCCCTCGGTGCCGAGGCCGCGGAGCAGGCGAAGAGCAGCGGCGAGCAGGTCAAGCTGCGGCCGATGACGCCGTTCGAGCGCAAGGTCGTCCACGACGCGGTCGCGGCCGCCGGTCTGCGCAGCGAGTCGGAGGGCGAGGAGCCCCAGCGGTGCGTGGTCGTGCTGCCGGCCTGAGGCCGTCGGAACGATGACCGGTCACCGCGGTGACCGGTGAGTCTTGCCGAACGCGACCCCGTCCGCCTCGTGCGGGCGGGGTCGTTGTTTCCTTCTGGGATGTTTCACGTGAAACAGTGCGTTGAGCGGGTCGGTGGATCCGGAGATCGGAGAGGTCGAGATGGACACGGAGAACGCGGCCACCGGCCGTCCGGGGGCGGACGTGAACCCTGACGCGGAGGAGCGGGCCGAGCTGCCCGAGCTGGACGTGTTGGCCGAGGCGCCGGCCGCCGCCCGGGAGGTCTTCGGCGACCGCTTCGACGCCGCCGTCCGCTACACCGAGCTGCTGGCCACGGCCGGCGTCCGGCGCGGGCTGATCGGGCCCCGCGAGGTGCCCCGGCTGTGGGACCGGCACGTCCTCAACTGCGCGGTGCTGGCCGAGCTGCTGCCCGCCGGCTCCACCCTGTGCGACGTCGGCTCCGGCGCCGGTCTGCCGGGCATCCCGGTGGCGCTGGCCCGGCCGGACGTCTCGGTGACCCTGCTGGAGCCGCTGCTGCGCCGGACCACCTTCCTGGAGGAGGTCGTCCGGGAGCTGGGGCTGGAGAACGTCACGGTCCTGCGCGGCCGCGCCGAGGAGATGATCGGCAAGCTCGCGGTGGACGTGGTGACCGCCCGGGCCGTGGCGCCGCTGGACCGGCTGGCCGGCTGGGGCATGCCGCTGCTGCGTCCGCACGGGCAGATGCTGGCGCTCAAGGGGGACAGCGCCGAGCAGGAGCTGGCCGACTCGCGCGCCGGGCTGGCCAAGCTGGGCGCCGTCGAGTGGACCGTCATCTCGGTCGGCGAGGGCACCCTGGAGACCTCTACCCGGGTGGTCCAGGTCAAGGCGGGGGAGAGCCCCGGTGGCGTGAAGGCCGCGACCAAGCGGGCCAAGGCGGCCCGGGCCGGTCGTAACGCCGGCGCCAAGACCGGTGACCGCGCCCGGGGCGGGCGCCGTCGCGGCACCCGCTGAGGTCCTCGGTTCGCCACGACGGGCGGACGGCTCCCCTCGCAAGGGGGGAACCGTCCGCCCGTCGTCGTTCAGGTGACGGGTGGGCCTCCGGCGGGACACCGGAGTGTCGCAACGTCAGATTTCCGGCATAGCGGGCATGGTGTTTCACGTGAAACGTCGCTCTCTGCTCTCCGGAATCCTCAGCCGCGGCCGGGCTGCGACTGTTGCCGCTCCGGTTTCACGTGAAACACTGAGCCCCATGCAGGACTCGGAGACCATCGACCAGATCGATGACACGCCCATCGCACGGGCTGCCCAGGCTGCGGTTCAGGCGATCGGCCGGGCGGGGGAGGGGCTACCGCGGCCCGCCGCCACCCGGGTGATCGTGGTCGCCAACCAGAAGGGCGGGGTGGGCAAGACCACCACCACCGTGAACATGGCCGCCTCGCTGGCCATGCACGGACTGCGCGTCCTGGTGGTCGACCTGGACCCCCAGGGCAACGCCTCCACCGCCCTCGGCATCGACCACCACGCCGAGGTGCCGTCCATCTACGACGTCCTGGTCGAGGGCAAGCCGCTGGCCGACGTGGTCCAGCCGGTGGTGGACGTCGAGGGGCTCTTCTGCGTCCCCGCCACCATCGACCTGGCCGGCGCCGAGATCGAGCTGGTCTCGCTGGTGGCCCGGGAGAGTCGGCTGCAGCGCGCCATCGCCGCCTACGAGCAGCCGCTGGACTACATCCTGATCGACTGTCCGCCCTCGCTGGGCCTGCTGACGGTCAACGCCCTGGTGGCCGGTCAGGAGGTGCTGATCCCGATCCAGTGCGAGTACTACGCGCTGGAGGGCCTCGGCCAGCTGCTGCGCAACGTCGAGCTGGTGCGCGCGCACCTCAACCCCACGCTGCACGTCTCGACCATCCTGCTCACCATGTACGACGCCCGGACCAGGCTGGCCGCCCAGGTGGCCGAGGAGGTCCGGACCCACTTCCAGGCCGAGGTGCTGAGCACGGCGATCCCGCGCTCGGTCCGCATCTCGGAGGCGCCCAGCTACGGGCAGACGGTGCTGACCTACGACCCGGGTTCCACCGGGGCGCTCTCGTACCTGGAGGCCGCCCGCGAGCTCGCGCTGCGCGCGGTGGGCCAGGGCGGCGGTTCGTCGGTCGGTCAGCAGCGGGACGGCAGCGGTACGGGGCACGGCGCCCCGATGGCACAGCACGGTACGACGGAGGGTCATCAGTGAGTGGTCGCAGGGGTCTGGGACGAGGGCTCGGGGCGCTGATCGGCCCCGCAGCGCCGACCGACGGCGGGGCGGCACAGCCCGCTGCCGCCACGTCCGCGCCGACCTCGGTGGTGGCGACCGGCAGGACGTCACCGGCCTCGGTGCCGGTGCTGCCGGGCGGCCGCGCCACGGTGGCGGCCCGCGCGGCCGTCGGGCGCCAGGCGGAGCAGTCGACGCCGGCGCCGGTGCCCGGTGCCTCCTTCGCCGAGCTGCCGCTGGACGCGATCACCCCCAACCCGCGCCAGCCGCGCGAGGTGTTCGACGAGGACAAGCTGGTCGAGCTGGTGACCTCCATCAAGGAGGTCGGCCTGCTGCAGCCGATCGTGGTGCGCCAGGTCGCCGCCGAGCGCTACGAGCTGATCATGGGCGAGCGCCGCTGGCGGGCCTCCCGGGAGGCGGGGCTGGAGCGGATCCCGGCGATCGTCCGGGCCACCGAGGACGACAAGCTGCTGCTGGACGCCCTCCTGGAGAACCTGCACCGGGCCGAGCTGAACCCGCTGGAGGAGGCGGCCGCCTACGACCAGCTGATGCGGGACTTCTCCTGCACCCACGAGGAGCTGGCCGACCGGATCGGCCGCTCGCGTCCGCACGTCTCCAACACCCTGCGGCTGCTGCGGCTCCCGGCGGCCGTCCAGCGCCGGCTGGCGGCCGGCACGCTGACGGCCGGGCACGCCCGGGCGCTGCTGCCGCTGACGGATCCCGAGGCGCAGGAGAAGCTGGCCGCGCGGATCATCGCCGAGGGCCTCACGGTGCGCAACGTCGAGGAACTCGTCGTCCTGATGCGCTCGGAGGAGCCGAAGGGGGAGAAGCGCCAGGCCCCGAAGGCGGGCAGGATCATCTCCCCGGCGTTCAACGACCTGGCGAGCCGGCTGTCGGACCGCTTCGACACCCGGGTCAAGGTCGAGGTGTCGCAGCGCGGCGGGAAGCTGGGCAAGGGCAAGGTGGTGCTGGAGTTCGGGTCGGTCGAGGACCTGAACCGGATCCTGGACAGCATGGCCCCGGGCGAGGACGGTCTGCGGCTGTCGCAGGGCTGAGCCGGTCGGCCGGACCGGGGGCGACGACCCGATGGGTGCATGGGCCACGTGAGCGCTGTTTCACGTGAAACATGCACCCATCGGCGTTCGTGGGGGCATGCTCGACCGTGAGAGGGAGGAGGAGGTGCGGGCCATGGGACGCCGGATCGTTCCGCTGACGCTGGACAACCTCGCGGACCTGCCGACGGGCTGCCGTTCCTGCGTGTTCTGGGAGCTGGACCCGGTCAGCGCGAAGGAGGCGGTGGAGTCCGGGAAGCCGGAGCTGGAGAAGGAGGGGTGGATCTCCGCGGTGCTGCTGGAGTGGGGGTCCTGCGGTCGGATCGTCTACGTGGACGACCGGCCGGCCGGCTTCGTGCTCTACGCGCCGCCCGCCTACGTCCCCCGCTCGCAGTCCTTCCCGACTAGCCCGGTCGCGCCGGACGCCGTTCAGCTGATGGTCAGCCGGGTGCTGCCGGGCTACCAGCACCAGGGGCTGGGCCGGGTGCTGGTGCAGACCGTCGCCAAGGACCTGCTGGGGCGCGGGGTGCGGGCGATCGAGGCCTTCGGAGCGGCGGGCCGGGTGCCCACCAGCTGCGTGCTGCCGGCCGACCACCTGCTCGCGGTCGGCTTCAAGACCGTACGGCCGCACCCGCGCTACCCGAGGCTGCGGCTGGAGGCGCGCACCACGCTCTCCTGGCGCGGTGACGTGGAGGGGGCGTTGGAGCGGCTGCTCGGCGGCGCGCGGAAGGAGCCGGCCCTGCGGCCGTTCTGAGCGGGTACGACGGCGGGGGGGGGGGGGGGCGCCGGGGGG
>NZ_JBHJWG010000031.1:0-105631 GCF_042266305.1 Kitasatospora sp. NPDC056076 | reverse complement strand
TCCGATAAACAGCGCACGCCGAATAAGCACCGAGCCGAGACGCGTAAAAGCGAAACGACCGGCACGAACCGGAAGTGGTGATTCAAGGGATTGGCTGCCTCGGGACCGTCCGCGCAGTCGCGTGTCCGGTGCTCCCTTTCGGGCAGCTCGAAGAACTGTACGCGCATCTGAGTCCGGATGCAAACGGCCTGCAAAAGGGGGCAGGCCGGACCCCGGGGAGAGGGGTCCGGCCTGCCCGGTGCGAGAGCTCGGCGAGCCCTGCGGGCTCAGCTGTTGGTGGGGAAGCCGAGGTTGATGCCGCCGTGCGAGGGGTCCAGCCAGCGCTGGGTCACGGCCTTGCCGCGGGTGAAGAACTGGACGCCGTCGGGGCCGTACGCGTGGGCGTCGCCGAACAGCGAGGCCTTCCAGCCGCCGAAGGAGTAGTAGGCGACCGGCACCGGGATCGGCACGTTGATGCCGACCATGCCGACCTCCACCTCGAACTGGAAGCGCCGGGCCGCGCCGCCGTCGTTGGTGAAGAGGGCGGTCCCGTTGCCGTACGGGTTGGCGTTGATGAGCGCCAGGCCCTCGTCGTAGGAGGCGACGCGCACGACGGAGAGGACCGGGCCGAAGATCTCGTCGTTGTAGACGGACATGCCGGGCTTCACGTGGTCGAACAGCGTGGGGCCGAGCCAGAAGCCGTCGGCGGTCGGGCTGCCGTTCCTGTCCTCGGCGGTGACCGGGTGCTTGCGGCCGTCCACGGCGAGCTCGGCGCCGTCGGCGAGGCCGGACTCCACGTAGGAGGTGACCTTGTCACGGTGCTGGCCGGTGACCAGCGGGCCCATCTCGGAGTCGCCGTTGCAGCCGGGGCCGACCTTCAGGGTGGCGATCCGCTGCTTGATCTTGTCGACCAGCTCGTCGCCGATCGGGTCGACGGCGACCAGGACGGAGACCGCCATGCAGCGCTCGCCGGCCGCGCCGAAGCCGGCGTTGACGGCGGCGTCGGCGGCGAGGTCGAGGTCGGCGTCGGGCAGCACCAGCATGTGGTTCTTCGCGCCGCCGAGGGCCTGGACGCGCTTGCCGTAGCGGGTGCCGGTCTCGTACACGTAGCGGGCGATCGGGGTGGAGCCGACGAAGCTGACGGACTTGACGTCCGGGTGCTCCAGCAGGCGGTCGACGGCCACCTTGTCGCCGTGCACGACGTTGAAGACGCCGTCCGGCAGGCCGGCCTCCTTCCACAGCCCGGCCAGGAAGTTGGCCGCGGACGGGTCCTTCTCGGAGGGCTTCACCACGACGGTGTTGCCGGCCGCGATGGCGATCGGGAAGAACCACATCGGCACCATGGCCGGGAAGTTGAACGGCGAGATGATCGCGACCGGGCCGAGCGGCTGGCGGATCGAGTAGACGTCGATGCCGGTGGAGGCCTGCTCGGTGAAGCCGCCCTTGACCAGCTGCGGGATGCCGCAGGCGTACTCGACGACCTCCAGGCCGCGGGCGATCTCGCCCAGCGCGTCCGAGTGCACCTTGCCGTGCTCGGACACGATGATCTCGGCGAGCTCGTCCCGGCGGGCGTTCAGCAGCTCGCGGAAGGCGAAGAGCACCGTGCTGCGCCGGGCCACCGAGGCGGTGCGCCACTCGGCGAAGGCCGAGGCGGCGGCGGCCACGGCCTGGTCGACCTCGGCGATCCCGGCGAAGTCGACCTGGCCGGCGACCTGGCCGGTGGCCGGGTCGAAGATGTCGCCGCGGCGGGGCGCCGCACCGGCGGTGGCGACCGACCGGCCGCCGATCCAGTGGGTGATGTGCTTGCTCAAGTCCGTCTGCCTCCGAAGTCCCGGGCGGCGTCCTGCCACCGGTCCGGTCTGGCGCCGCCCGCGAGAGGGTCGGGCGACGGAATTCACGGGGCTACCGCGCTCGTCCCCCAGTCTGGTCGCCTCCGGAGTGCGGCTCAACGAACAGGCTGACGGGGATCGCGGATTCAGCCTTACAGGTCGTCCGGTCGCTGCGCCGAACGGGTGGGGCCACGGCCCGGGCGGCTCAGGACTCCTCGTCCTCCAGGTACGGGTCGTGCAGCCCGTCCGCCGCCTCCTGGGTCTCCAGCAGGTCCAGCCGCAGGTCCTGCGCCCAGGCCAGCGCCCACCGCTTGAGCCCGTCCACGGCGCCGGCCTCGACACCGCGGGCACGGAACCGGCCGTCCGCCGCCTCGGCCAGCGTCTCCAGCCGGTCGGCGAGCCCGCTCGGCTGGAAGTCCGGGTCCAACTCGGCGGCCAGGGCGAGCAGTTCCCCCTCACGGTAGTTGCGGGTGAGGGCGTGCACGTCGATCAGGTCCCGCGGCATGCCCCGGTCGACCAGCAGCGCGGTGGTGAGCGCGGCCGCGTCCTCCAGGGCCACCACCGGCAGCACCAACGGGGGCCCGTCCGCCTCCGGGGCGCCGAAGTCCAGCCGGACCGGCCGGTGGCCGAGCGGCTCCTTCCGCAGCTCCACCGAGTGGGTCCGCCCGCCCAGCGCCAGCCGTACGGTCAGCTGTTCCAGCCGCGGCGTGCCGGGCCGCTCGGCGACCCCGCCGCCCGCCGCGCGGTACGCCCCGGTCAGTGCGGCGGCCACCTCGGGCAGGTCGGCGCCGCCGGTGGCCAGGGTGAGTCCGTCCTGCCGGCAGGCCGGGACCCCGTGGGCGCGCAGCGCGTGCCCGCCGGCCAGCGCCAGCCCGTACCGGGTGCAGACGGGCTCGGCGAGGGCGGCCAGGCGCAGCTGGGCGGGGCCCGGCCGGAGGGAGGCGTCGACGGCGTGCGGGGCGGTGGTCACGCCTCCAGTCTGGCCCGGGCGCCCGCCCCGCGCGCTGCCACCCGCCAAGCGCCCGCGAACCGGCGCTCGCCACCGCGACCCGCCCGCGACCCGCCACCCGCGACCCGCCACCGGCGCCCACGGCCCCCCGCGCTACCGGCCGCCGAGCCCGGCCGCCGCCTCGTGCAGGGCCAGCTCCAGCAGCACCGGGTCGTTGAGCCGCCCGGACCCGTCGGGCGGCACCAGCCAGCGCACGCCCCGGCTGCGGCGCCGGGGGTGCGGGACGACGATCCAGGTGCCCTCCCCCGCGCAGCGCACCCCGGTGCCGACCCAGCGGGCGGCGGTGCCGACGGGCACCAGGAAGCTGACGTGCTCCTCGCCGAAGTCGGTGAGGACCGGGCCGCAGAAGCCGGTGTCCAGCACGTCCAGTGCCGGTCGCCCGAGCCGCCCGGGGACGGCGAGGACGTCCCAGCGGCGCCCGGCCGGTAGCAGGACCAGGCCCAGCCCGGTGCGTTCCCACTGCTCCCGGAAGTCCTCCGGGTCCGCTGCCACCTGGGCGAGCCAGTGCAGTCCGGTGCTCTCCATGTCGTGTCCCCGCTCCTCGCCGTTTCCTACGGTCGGACGCGGCGGGAGTGCGAGACCCGCCGTCACCGAGGAGAGGCGGACGGCGGGTCCCTCTTACACGGGTCGCGGGAGATACCCCCGATCGGTGGCGGTCAGCTGTCGAAGCCGAGCCCCATCCGGTCGAGGGTGCGCAGCCAGAGGTTGCGGTGGCCGCCGTTGCGGTCGGCGTGCTCCAGCGAGCGGGTGGTGATCTCGATCCCGGCCCAGCGCACCGGTTCGGGCGGGAACGGCAGCGGCTTGGAGCGCACCATGTCCAGCGAGGTGCGCTCGGTGCGCTCGCCGGCCAGCAGGTCGAGCATCACCTCGGCCCCGAAGCGGGTGGCGCCGACGCCGAGCCCGGTGTAGCCGACGGCGTAGGCGACCTTGCCCCGGTAGGCGGTGTCGAAGAAGGCCGAGAACCGGCTGCAGGTGTCGATGGCGCCGCCCCAGGCGTTGGTGAAGCGCAGCCCCTCCAGCTGCGGGAAGCAGCGGAAGAAGTGGTTGGCCAGGGTGCGGAAGGTCTCCGGGCGCTGGTCGTACTCGTGCCGGACGTGGCCGCCGTAGTGGTAGACGGCGTCGTAGCCGCCCCAGAGGATCCGGTTGTCGGCGGACAGCCGGAAGTAGTGGAACTTGTTGGCGCTGTCGCCGAGCCCCTGCCGGCCGCGCCAGCCGATCGAGGCGAGCTGCTCGTCGCTGAGCGGCTCGGTCATCAGGGCGTAGTCGTACACGGGGACGACGTACGGACGGACGCGCTTGAGCAGGGACGGGAAGACGTTGGTGCCGAGCGCGACCCTGCGGGCGAAGACCCGGCCGTACGGGGTGCGGGCGGCCGTGCCGCTGCCGTGCTCGCGCAGCTCGGTGGCCCGGGTGTGCTCGAAGATCCGGACGCCCAGGCCCAGGCAGGCCTCCTTGAGGCCCCAGGCGAGCTTGGCGGGGTGGACCATCGCCACCCCGTCCTTGTCCCAGAGGCCGCCGAGGAAGGTCGGCGAGTTCACCTCGGCGCGCAGCTGGTCGGCGTCCAGGACGGTGAGGTCGAAGCCGTAGCGGGCGACGGCCTCGGCGACCTCGTGCAGTTCCTCGACCTGGTGCGGCTGGGTGGCGACGTCGATCTCGCCGGTGCGCTCCCACTCGGCGTCGATGCCGTAGCGCTTGAGGGTGGCCTCGATGCCGTCCAGGTTGGCGGCGCCGAGGCGTTCCAGCTGGGCGAGTTCGGAGGGCCAGCGCTCCAGGCCGTTGCCGAAGCCGTGGGTGAGGCTGGCCGCGCAGAATCCGCCGTTGCGCCCGGACGCGGCCCACCCGACCTCGTTGCCCTCGACCAGGACGACGTCCAGCGAGGGGTCGCGCTCCTTGGCGATGAGCGCGGTCCACAGTCCGGAGTAGCCGCCGCCGACGACCAGCAGGTCGCAGGTGGTGTCGCCGACCAGGGCGGGCAGCGCATCGGGCCGGCCGGGATCCTCCAGCCAGAAGGGGGTGGGCCTGGCGTCACTGAGTGCGCGGGCGGATTCCATGCATTATCAGCCACTTTCCACGAATAGGTGATGGTACGTACCACCGCTGACCGACCGTACGTCAGGCGGTGGCCTTGCGGCGGTTGCCGAGCCACTGGCCGGCCACGGTCAGCGCGACCGCGGCCGCGAACATCGCGGTGCCGATGACGTTCACCTGCACCGGGATGCCGCGCTGCGAGGCGCCCCAGACGAACATCGGGAAGGTGACCGTGGTCGGGCCCGAGTTGAACTGGGTGATGATGAAGTCGTCGAAGGAGAGCGCGAAGCTGAGCAGCGCGCCGGCGGCGATGCCGGGGGCGGCCAGCGGGAGGGTGACCCGCAGGAAGGTCTGGACGGGGGTCGCGTAGAGGTCCTGGGCGGCCTGTTCGAGCCTCGGGTCCATGCTCATCACGCGGGCCTTGACCGCCGTCACGACGAAGCTCAGGCAGAACATGACGTGGGCGATGAGGATGGTGGTGAAGCCGAAGGGGATGCGCATGTTGAGGAACAGCGTCCCCAGCGAGGCGGCCATGACGACTTCGGGCATGGCCATCGGCAGGAAGATCATCGCGGTGGTGGCCGAGCGGCCGCGGAAGCGGTAGCGGGCCAGCGCGAAGGCGACCATGGTGCCGAGCACGGTGGCGCCGATGGTGGCGAGCACCGCGATCTGCAGGCTGAGCGAGAGCGACTGGCACATGTCGGCCACGCCGCAGGGGTTGGTCCAGGCGTCGGTGGAGAACTCGTTCCACTCGTAGTTGAACTTGCCGACCGGCTTGTTGAACGAGAAGGCCAGCACGACCAGGTTGGGCAGCACCAGGTAGGCCAGGGCCAGCAGGCCGGCCAGGACCACCAGGTGGGCGCGGACCCACTTCAGGATGCGGGACATCAGACCAGTTCCTCCGTCCCGGCCTTGCGCATGTAGACCGTCACCATGCCCAGGATCAGGGCCATCAGGATGAAGCTCAGCGCTGCCGCCGTGGGGTAGTCGAGCACGTTCAGGAACTGCTTCTGGATGCCGTTGCCGACCATCTGCTCGCTCGGCGAGCCGAGCAGCTGGGCGTTGATGTAGTCGCCGGAGGCGGGGATGAAGGTGAGCAGGGTGCCCGCGACCACGCCCGGCAGCGAGATCGGGAAGGTGACCTTGCGGAAGGTGGTGAACGGCCGGGCGTAGAGGTCGCCGGCCGCCTCGTGCAGCCGGGGGTCGATCCGCTCCAGCGAGGTGTACAGCGGGAGGATCATGAACGGCAGGAAGTTGTAGGTGAGGCCGCAGACCACGGCCAGCGGGGTGGCGAGCACCCGGTCGCCGGAGGTGAGCCCGACGGCGTTGGTGAGGTCCAGGACGTGCAGGGTGTTGAGCGCGCCGACCACCGGACCGCCGTCGGACAGGATGGTCTTCCAGGCCAGCGTGCGGATCAGGAAGCTGGTGAAGAACGGCGCGATGACCAGGATCAGGATGACGTTGCGCCAGCGCCGGCTCGCCTTGAAGGCGATGGTGTAGGCCAGCGGGTAGCCGATGGCCAGGCAGAGCACGGTGGCAATGGCCGCGTAGGAGAACGAGCGGACGAAGTGCCACTTGTACTCGACCAGGGCGTCCCAGTAGGTGGAGACGTGCCAGGTGACCTTGAAGCCCGCCTCCAGCGAGCCGGTCTGCAGCGAGGTGGACGCCTGGTAGACCATCGGCACGGCGAAGAAGACGACCAGCCAGGCGATGCCGGGCAGCAGCAGCCAGTACGGGGTGAGCTTGCGCCTCGGCTTCGGCGCGGGTTCGCCGAGCGGACTGCGGTCCGGAGGCGTGGCCCGGGGGGCGGCCGCCGGGGTGGTGGTGGTCATGCGGCCTCCTCCGCGGTGCCCGCGTCGATCGCCTGCGCGGCGTCCAGGGCGAAGGAGTGCGCCGGGTTCCAGTGCAGCTGCACGGGGGCGCCGGGGACGATCCGGGCGTCGCGCTCCATGTTCTGCTCGAAGACGGTGACCTCCTGGCCGCCGTCGGTGCGCACCACGTACTGGGTGGAGACGCCGATGAAGCTGGAGTCGAGCACCGTGCCGGCGAGCCGGTTGCGGCCCTCGGCGACCGGCTCGGAGGCGTGGCTGATGGTGATCTTCTCCGGGCGCACGCCCAGGTGGACCCGCTTGGCCTCGGTGGCGCAGCGCGCCCTCGGCACCGCGAGCCGGGTGCCGGCCACCGTGAGCAGCAGGTCCTCGCCCGCGCCGCCGGTGACCTCGGCGGGGAGCAGGTTGGACTGGCCGAGGAAGTTGGCCACGAAGGTGGTGCCGGGGTTCTCGTACAGGTCGGCGGGCGCGCCGAGCTGCTCGACCCGGCCGCCGTTCATCACCGCGATGGTGTCGGCCATCGTCATGGCCTCCTCCTGGTCGTGGGTGACGTGCACGAAGGTGATGCCGACCTCGGTCTGGATCCGCTTGAGCTCCAGCTGCATCTGGCGGCGCAGCTTGAGGTCGAGGGCGCCGAGCGGCTCGTCCAGCAGCAGCACCTGGGGGTGGTTGATCAGGGCGCGGGCGACCGCGACGCGCTGCTGCTGGCCGCCGGAGAGCTGGTGCGGCTTGCGCCGCGCGTACTGGCCGAGCTCGACCAGTTCCAGCATCGACTCGACCTGCTTCTTCACGTCCTTCTTGCCGCGCCGGCGCAGGCCGAAGGCGACGTTCTCGAAGATGTCCAGGTGCGGGAAGAGCGCGTAGCTCTGGAAGACGGTGTTGACCGGGCGCTTGTACGGGGGCAGCGCGGTGACGTCCTGGCCGCCGATCAGGACGGTGCCGCTGGTGGGCTCCTCCAGGCCGGCGATCATGCGCAGGGTGGTGGTCTTGCCGCAGCCGGAGGCGCCGAGCAGGGCGAAGAAGGAGCCCTGGGGCACGGTCAGGTCGAGCGGGTGGACGGCGGTGAAGGAGCCGTAGGTCTTGCCGATGCCGGTGAGGCGGACGTCGCCACCGGCCGCGGCGCGCAGCTGGTCTGTCATGGGGTGTCTTCCTGGGTCTTTCTGCCGGCAGTGTCTGGTGGACGCGTGGGGGTCAGGCGCCGATGAGCTTGGAGAACTTCTGCTCGAAGTCGCTCTCCTCGCCCTCGGTGAGGGTGCGGAACACGTGCGCCTTGACCGCCATCTCGGGGGTGGGTACGACCAGCGGGTTGGCCGCGCTGTCCGGGGCGAGGGTGGCGAGCTCGTCCTTCATCCCGGTGACGGCGGAGACGTAGCCGATGCCCGCGACCAGCTGCGCCGCGATCTTCGGCTGATAGTAGAAGTCGATCAACTTCTCCGCGTTCGCCTTGTGCCGCGCCTTGGCCGGGACCAGCATGTTGTCGGTCGAGGCGAGGTAGCCCTTCTCCGGGATGACGAACTCGATGTCCGGGTTGTCGGCGCGCAGTTGGATCAGGTCGCCGCCCCAGGCGACGCAGGCGGCGATGTCCCCGGAGGACAGCTCCTGGCCGTAGTCGTTGCCGGTGAAGCGGCGGATCTGCTTGTCGTCCACGGCCTTCTGCATCCGGG
Source organism: Kitasatospora sp. NPDC056076 (assembly GCF_042266305.1). NCBI lineage: Bacteria > Bacillati > Actinomycetota > Actinomycetes > Kitasatosporales > Streptomycetaceae > Kitasatospora > Kitasatospora sp. NPDC056076. The sequence goes on along the minus strand of NZ_JBHJWG010000031.1, from coordinate 97,293 downwards.
CGATCGCACCGGCGTAGTCGTCGGCGGTGAACTTCGCCGGGTCCTTGTCCATGTCGAGCAGGACCATCCCGATGCTGTCGCGCATCTCGGAGAGGAAGGTGACCCGGCCCTTGAGCTCGGGGTCGTCCAGCAGCTGGGCGACGCTGGTGACCTCCTTGCCCTTGGTCGCCTTCCGGTTGTAGGCGATGACGGTCTGGATGCCGGCCCAGGGGTAGGTGTAGAGCCGGCCCGGGTCCCAGTCGGGGGCGCGGAAGCGGGCCTCGACGTTGGTGATCGCGGTGGTGACGTTCGCCGGGTCGAGCTTCTGCGCCCAGCCGAGCCGGATCAGCCGGGCGGCCATCCAGTCGGTGAGCACCACCAGGTCGCGGCCGGTGTCCTGGCCGGCCGCCAGCTGCGGCTTGACCTTGCCGAAGAACTCGACGTTGTCGTTGATGTCCTCGTTGTACTTGACCTTGATGCCGGTGGCCGCGGTGAAGGCGTCCAGGGTGCCGTGCTTCTCCTTGTCCTTCTCGTCGGTGTCGATGTACAGCGGCCAGTTGGAGAAGTCGACCTCCTTCTCGCTCCCCGAGTGGTCCTCGGCGGCGTTGGCGGTCGAGTCACCGGTCGTCCTGGGGGCGGCCGGGATGCCGCAGGCGGCCAGGGTGCCCGCCCCGGCGGTCAGGGCGGCGGCGCGCAGCAGGGTGCGGCGGCCGACCGCGGCCCGACCGCTGGTCAGACTGCGTTCCCAGGCCCTGCGGACCGGTTCGGGCAGACCGTCGGTGAGCTCGTTGAACGCCTTGAACGCCATGGAACGGGCCTCCTGGGGGAAGAAGGGTGCGTGGGGGGAGCACCCGGGGCCTGCGGGGGGGGTTATCGGTCTCCGAAGACGGTGCGGTGCCAGTCCTTGCGGGCCACCGCGGTGGTGTCGAACATGACGTGCTTGACCTGGGTGTACTCGTCCAGCGAGTACTGGGACATGTCCTTGCCGTAACCGGACGCCTTGTAGCCGCCGTGCGGCATCTCGCTGATGATCGGGATGTGGTCGTTGACCCAGACGCACCCGGCGGCGATCTCCCGGGTGGCGCGCAGCGAGCGGTGCACGTTGCCCGTCCAGGCGGAGGCGGCCAGGCCGTACGGGGTGTCGTTGGCGAGCCGCAGGCCCTCGTCGTCGCCGTCGAAGGGCAGCACCACCAGCACCGGGCCGAAGACCTCGCCCTGGACCACCTCGCTGTCCTGGGCCGCGCCGGTGATCAGGGTCGGCGCGTGGTAGGCGCCCCGGGTGAGGTCGAAGCCGTCATGGCCCTTGTCCGATGCGGGGCCGCCGGTGACGACGGTGGCGTAGGAGCGGGCGCGCTCGACGAACCCGGCCACCCGGTCCCGGTGGGCGAAGGAGACCAGCGGGCCGAGGTCGGTGTGCGGATTGCGGGGGTCGCCGATCCGGACGGCCGCGAAGAGCTCGGCGACGCCGGCCACGAAGGCGTCGTAGAGCGGGCGCTGGACGTACGCGCGGGTGGCGGCGGTGCAGTCCTGGCCGCCGTTGATCAGCGAGGCGGCGACGGCGCCGTGCACCGCGGCGTCCAGGTCGGCGTCGTCGAAGACCACGAACGGGGCCTTGCCGCCGAGTTCCAGGTGGGTGCGCTTGACGCTCGCGGTGGCGAGTTCGGCGACCCGCCTGCCGACGGCGGTGGAGCCGGTGAAGGAGACCATCGCGACCCCCGGGTGGGCGACCAGGTGCTCGCCGGCGGTGCGCCCGGCGCCGGTGACCACGTTGACCACGCCGTCCGGGATGCCCGCCTCGGTGCAGGCCCGGGCGAACATCACCGAGGTCAGCGGGGTCAGCTCGGCCGGCTTGAGGACGATGGTGTTGCCCGCCGTGATCGCCGGGAGGATCTTCCAGGCGGCCATCTGCAGCGGGTAGTTCCACGGCGAGATCGAGCCGACCACGCCGATCGCCTCGCGCCGGACGTAGGAGGTGTGGTCGCCGGAGTACTCGCCGGCCGCCTTGCCCTCCAGGTTGCGGGCGGCGCCGGCGAAGAACGCGGCGTTGTCGACGGTGCCGGGGACGTCGAACTCGGTCGCCAGCTTCACCGGCTTGCCGGTCTGCGCGGTCTCCACCCGGGCGAGGTCGTCGGCGGTCGCGCCCAGGACGGCGGCCAGCCGGGTGAGCGCCTCGGACCGGGCCCCCGGGGTGGCCGAGGACCAGCCGGGCAGGGCGTCCCGCGCGGCGGCGACGGCGGCGTCCACGTCCCCGACGGTGGCCAGCGCGACCTCTTCGACCACCGTGCCGTCGGCGGGGTTGACGACCTGGAAGGGCTCGCCGCTCCCCCGGGCCTGACGGCCCGCGATGTACTGCGCGCCCGCGCCGAAGTCGGTCAGGTCCATCTGGGTTCCTCCAAGTGCCGGCGGTTCGACCGCGCTGCGGCGAAACGCTTCCGCGGTGGGGGTCTGCGGTCCCGCTGACCTTGCCAACTGCGGGGTTGACGTGACAAGGGTCACTTCGACAGTCTCGACACGAAGGGCCTTACAGAGTGCAAGGCTCCTCGCAGGGCAACAGGTCGTCGCGACGATGCATGATTCACCTGACACTCTGTCCCCTCCACCCCCTCCCCTCCCACCTCCCCCGCCCTGGAGGCCCGCGATGCTCCCCACCGTCGCCCGTGTGCTCGACCTGGAGGTGATGCGGCGCGGCCTGCCCCAGGTCGTGGCCGGCGCCGACCGCCTGGAGCGACCGGTCCGCTGGGTGCACGTCAGCGAGCTGCCCGACGTCGCCGGCGTGCTGCAGGGCGGCGAGCTCGTGCTGACCACCGGCATCGCGCTGCCCGAGGACCGCGAGGGCCTGGCCCGCTACGTCCGCGACCTGGACGAGGTCGGCGTGGCCGGCCTGGTGGTCGAGTTCGGCCGGCGTTACTTCGACTCGCTCCCGCGCGCCCTGGTGCACGCCGCCGAGCAGCGCGGACTGCCGCTGATCGCGCTCCGCCGCGAGGTGCGCTTCGTCGCCGTCACCGAGGCCGTGCACGCCCTGGTGGTGAACGCCCAGCTGGAGCAGCTGCGGGTCTCCGAATCGGTCCACCAGGTCTTCAACGAGCTGGTGGTCGAGGGCGCCGAGCCGCCCGAGGTGATCCGCCAGGTGGCCCGGATGGCGGGCGCGCCGGTCGTCCTGGAGAACCTGGCCCACCAGGTGCTCGCCCACGACAGCGCCGGACGCCCCGAGGCCGAGCTGCTGGAGGACTGGGAGCGCCGCTCGCGCGGGGTCCGCCCGCCCGGCCGCACCGGCCACGACCCGCGCAGCGGCTGGCTGGTGACCACCGTCGGCGCCCGCGGCCAGGACTGGGGCCGGCTGGTCCTGGTGCTGGAGCCGGGCCCGTTGGCGGAGGGCGAGGCCCACCCCCACGCCATGCTGCTGGAGCGCGGCGCCTCCGCGCTGGCGCTCAACCGGCTGGTGGTGCGCGACCGGGAGAGCCTGGAGCGGCAGACCCACCGCACCCTGCTCTCCGGCATCCTGACCCACGCGCTGACCGTCTCCGAGGTGGCCCTGCGCGCCCAGGCGCTCGGCGTCCCGCTGGAGGGCCGGCGGCTGGTCGGCGTGGTGCTGCGCCAGCGCCGCGGGCCGATCCCGGCCGCACTGGAGGCCCAGGCACGGCTGCGCGACTTCACCGAGCTGGCGGCCGGCGCGGTGCGGGCCAGCCGGCTCTCCGCCCTGGTCGGCGCGCTGGACGACGAGGGCGTCGGACTGCTGATCGCGCTCGGCGCCCAGCAGGACGAGCACTCCGCGCTGGAGGCCTTCTCGGCCACCCTGCGCCGGATGTCCGCCGAGTCCGGCCGGGAGCCCGCCGACACCCCGGGGCCGGTCGTCGCGGTCGGCTCCTCGGTCGGCTCGGTCCGCGACGCCCGGCGCACCCTGCTGGAGGCCGCCCAGGTCGCCGACGCGGCCCTGCACGACGCGCCCGGCGGGGGCAGGACCGCCTCCTACTACCGGCTGCCGGACGTCCGGCTGCGCGGCCTGCTCCACCTGCTGCGCGACGACGCCCGCCTGCAGACGTACGTGGAGCGGGAGTTGGGCCCGCTGCTGGCCCACGACGCCGAGCACAACGGCCAGTTGGTGCAGATGCTGCGGATCTACCTGGAACAGGGCCGGAACAAGTCGGCGGCGGCCGACGCCGCCCACCTGTCCCGGCCGTCCTTCTACGACCGGCTGCACAAGGTCGAGCGGATCCTCGGAGTCGACCTCGACCAGGTGGAGTCCTGCCTCTCCCTGCACGTGGCCCTGCTCGCGCTGGACGCCGTGCGCCGGTAGGGCCGGGCTGCGCCACTCCCCGGTACCCCTCACACCCCGGTGATGCGCCCCCAGACCTTGTGCAGCTCCGGCCGCTCGGCCGAGGTGACGTCCCGCATGCTGCGCAGCCGGGCGCGCATCTCCTCGGTCGGGAACACCAGCGGGTTCTCGGCGAGTTCGGCCTTGTCCTTGTCCCCGCTGTCCGCCAGCACCTCGCGGGCGGCCGGAACCGGGCAGATGTACTGGACGGCCGCGGCGAGTTCGGCGGCCACCTCGGGCTGGTAGTAGTAGTCGACCAGCAGCTCGGCGTTGCGCTTGTGGACGGCCCGGTTGGGGATCATCAGGCTCTCCGCCCACAGCTCGCCGCCCTCCTCCGGCACCACGAAGGCGATGTCGGGGTTCTCGGCGGTGAGCTGGACGGCGTCACCGGAGTAGGCCTGGCAGGCGATCGCCGCGCCGGAGGCGAGGTCGCTGGTGTAGTCGTTGCCGGTGAAGCGGCGGACGTGCCCGGTGTCGACCATCCTCTGCACCAGGTCCATCGCCTTGTGCGCGTCGTCGTCCCCGAACCGCGCGATGTCCGCGCCCTGGGAGAGCATCAGCAGCCCGAGTGCCTCGTCCAGCCCGGCGAACAGCGTGATCCGGCCCTTGAGGTCGGGCGCCCAGAGGTCGGCGGTGGACCTGAGCTCCCGGCCGAGCGCCTTGCGGTTGTACGCGATGCCGGTGATCCCGGACTGCCAGGGCACGCTGCGCCGGCGCCCCGGGTCGAAGACCGGGTTCGCCAGCTGCGGGTCCAGGTTGGCGGTGACGTTGGGCAGGCCGGCCCGGTCCATCTCCTGCACCCAGCCCAGCGAGACGTACCGCCCGGCCATCCAGTCGCTGATCACCATCAGGTCCCGGCCCGGGTCGGCGCCCTGGGTGAGCACCGGGCTGATCTTGCCGAAGAACTCGTCGTTGTCGTTGATGTCCTCGGTGTAGGTGACCGCGATCCCGGTCCTCTCGCTGAACGCGTCCAGGGTCGGGCGCTTCCCCTGGTCGTCGGTGTCGATGTACTGCGTCCAGTTGGAGAAGTTCAGCCGCTTGTCGTGCTCCGAGCGGTCCGGTGCCGAACGGCGGTCCTCGGCGACGTACGCGGACGGGATGCCGCAGCCGGTCAGCGTGCCGGCGCCGAGCAGCGCGGCCCCGCCGAGCACCGAACGCCGGCGGATGACGGGGGTTTGGGAGGAGCGTCGGGGCAGGGTGGAGCTGCGGGACATGGGAGGCCTTCCGGAGCGTGGAACGGCCCCGGGAACACGCGGGTGCGCCCGGGGCCGTCCTGGTAGGTACGTCAGACGGTGTGCGCGTCGGCCAGCGACAGCGCCTCGTCCAGCACCGCGAGGCCGGCCTTGGCCTCCTCCTCGGTGACGGTGCACGGCGGGACGACGTGGAAGCGGTTCATGTTGACGAACGGCCAGAGCCCGCGCTGCTTGCACGCGGCGGCCAGCTCGGCCATCGGCGCGTTGGCGGCGCCCGCGGCGTTGTAGGGGACGAGCGGCTCCCGGGTCTCCCGGTCCTTCACCAGGTCGAGCGCCCAGAACACGCCGAGGCCGCGCACCTCGCCGATCGAGGGGTGCCGCTCGGCCAGCTCGCGCAGGCCGGGGCCGAGCACCGTCTCGCCGATGTGCTTGGCGTTCTCGACGATGCCCTCCTCCGCCATGGCGTTGATGGTGGCCACCGCCGAGGCGCAGGCCAGCGGGTGCCCCGAGTAGGTGAGCCCGCCGGGGAACGGCCGCTCCGCGAAGGTGGCGGCGATCTCGGCGCTGATCGCCACGCCGCCCAGCGGGACGTAGCCGGAGTTGACGCCCTTGGCGAAGGTCAGCAGGTCCGGCACCACGCCCCAGTGGTCGGCGGCGAACCACTCGCCGGTGCGGCCGAAGCCGGCCATCACCTCGTCCAGGACGAACACGATCCCGTGGCGGTCGCAGATCTCCCGCACCCCGGCCAGGTACCCCGGCGGCGGGACCAGGATGCCGGCGGTGCCGACCACCGTCTCCAGGATGACCGCGGCCACCGTGCCCGGTCCCTCGAAGGCGATCACCTGCTCCAGGTGCACCAGCGCGCGCTCGCACTCCTGCGCCTCGTCCTCGGCGTGGAAGTTGGAGCGGTAGGCGTACGGGCCCCAGAAGTGCACCACGCCGGAGACGCCGGTCTCGTTGGCCCAGCGCCGCGGGTCGCCGGTGAGGGCGATCGCGTTGGCGGTGGCGCCGTGGTACGAGCGGTAGGTGGAGAGCACCTTCTGCCGGCCGGTGTGCAGCCGGGCCATCCGGACGGCGTTCTCGACCGCCTCGGCGCCGCCGTTGGTGAAGAAGATCTTGTCCAGGTCGCCGGGGGTGCGCTCGGCGATCAGCCGGGCCGCCTCGCTGCGCGCCTCGACCGCGAAGCCGGGGGCGATCGTGCAGAGCTTCGCCGCCTGCTCCTGGATCGCGGCGACCACCTTCGGGTGCTGGTGCCCGATGTTGGTGTTCACCAGCTGCGAGGAGAAGTCGAGGTAGCGGTTGCCGTCGTAGTCCCAGAAGTGCGAGCCCTCGGCGCCGGCCACCGCGAGGGGGTCGATCAGCGCCTGGGCGGACCACGAGTGGAAGACGTGCGCGCGGTCGGCGGCCTTGACCGCCTTTCCGGCGGCTGAGTCAGCGGTGGGGATGCTCATGCCGGTAAGGCTAGGGCCGAGCGCCCCCGAAGTGCAGTTTCATCCTGTCAGCCGGACGCACGACCCGCCGACAGGGTGCAAAGCGACAGGGCCCGGGTCGAAAAGACCCGGGCCCCTTGTCAGTTCAGCCGATTGATCAGATCGCGGTCATCCTGCGCCCGACGGCCATGACCCGCTAGATCGCGGTCATGACGTGCTTCACCCGGGTGTAGTCCTCGAAGCCGTACGCCGACAGGTCCTTGCCGTAGCCGGACTTCTTGAAGCCGCCGTGCGGCATCTCGGCGACCAGCGGGATGTGGGTGTTGATCCAGACGCAGCCGAAGTCCAGGCGGCGGGACATCCGCATGGCGCGGGCGTGGTCCTTGGTCCAGACCGAGGAGGCCAGCGCGAACTCGACGCCGTTGGCGTACTCGACGGCCTGCTCCTCGTCGGTGAACTTCTGCACGGTGATGACCGGGCCGAAGACCTCGTTCTGGATGATCTCGTCGTCCTGCAGCAGGCCGGAGACGACGGTCGGGGCGTAGAAGTAGCCCTTGTCGCCGACCCGGTGGCCGCCGGCCTCGACCTTGGCGTGGGCGGGCAGCCGCTCGATGAAGCCGGACACCTGCTTGAGCTGGTTGGCGTTGTTCAGCGGGCCGTAGAGCACGTCCTCGTCGTCCACGCCGCCGGTCTTGGTCTCGGCCGCGGCCTTGGCCAGTGCCTCGACGAAGGCGTCGTGGATCGACTCGTGCACCAGCACGCGGGTGGCGGCGGTGCAGTCCTGGCCGGCGTTGAAGTAGCCCGCCACCGAGATGCCCTCGACGGCCTCGGCGATGTCGGCGTCCTCGAACACCACGACCGGGGCCTTGCCGCCCAGCTCCAGGTGGACCCGCTTGACGTCCTTGGAGGCCGACTCGGCGACCTGGATGCCGGCCCGGACGGAGCCGGTGATGGAGGCCATCGCCGGGGTGCGGTGCTCGACCATCAGCTTGCCGGACTCGCGGTCGCCGCAGATGACGTTGAAGACGCCGGCCGGCAGCTCCAGGTCCTTGAGGACGCCGCCGATGATCTCGGCCAGCAGCACGGTGGAGGCCGGGGTGGTGTCCGAGGGCTTGAGGACCACGGTGTTGCCCGCGGCGATGGCCGGGGCGAACTTCCAGACCGCCATCATCATCGGGTAGTTCCACGGCGCGACCTGGGCACAGACGCCGACCGGCTCGCGGCGGATGATCGAGGTCATGCCGTCCATGTACTCGCCGGCGGCCTTGCCCTCCAGCAGTCGGGCGGCACCGGCGAAGAAGCGGAGCTGGTCCACCATCGGGCCGATCTCCTCGGAGAGGGTCAGCGCGCGGGGCTTGCCGGTGTTGCGCACCTCGGCGTCGACGATCTCGTCGGCCCGGGCCTCGACCGCGTCGGCGATCTTGAGCAGCAGCTTCTGCCGGGTGCTCGGGGTGGCGTCGCGCCAGACCGGGAAGGCGGCGGCGGCCGAGGCCATGGCCGCGTCCACGTCAGCGGCGCCGGACAGCGGCGACGTCGCGTAGACCTCGCCCGTGGTCGGGTCGACGATGTCGAGCGTGCGGCCGTCAGCCGCGTCGACGAACTCACCGTTGATGTAGTTGCGCAGCGTGCGAAGGTCGCTCACGGGTCTCTCCTCGGTCTGGGCCTGCGGCATTGCAGATTCCGGCGCCATGGTACGTCGACGGATCCGGCCTACGAAGGGTGCCGAGTGGCCCGGCCGGGAGCGGCGCGGTCCACTGGTGGCGGAATGCGCGGCGCCCTGCGGGGGCGCGCGCGTACCGTGCCAGAGTAGCCGCAGGACTGCCGGGATCGACAGGCGCGGTGCGCGTCCGCGATGAAATCCGCATGGAATTTCCGGGAGCACGACGAAATCAGCAGTTTCCACGCTTGCGAACAGGGGAACGATCAGGCACAGTGGCCGCGTGGCCAACCGCGACCGGAACGCGAGTGTTCCCCTCGACGCCGCCTCCAAGGCGATCATCGAGCAGCTCCAGGAGGACGGGCGCCGCCCGTACGCCGCCATCGGCAAGGCCGTCGGCCTGTCCGAGGCAGCCGTACGGCAGCGCGTCCAGAAGCTGCTCGACCAAGGCGTGATGCAGATCGTCGCCGTCACGGACCCGCTCACCGTCGGCTTCACCCGCCAGGCGATGGTCGGAATCCGGGTCGAGGGCGACATCGAGCCCGTCGCCGACGCGCTGGCCGCCCTCGACGAGGTCGACTACGTCGTCTGCACCGCAGGCTCGTTCGACCTCCTGGCCGAGCTGGTCTGCGAGGACGACGAGCACCTGCTCGAAATGATCAACAAGCGCATCCGCGCGCTTCCCGGCGTGCGGAGCACCGAGAGCTTCGTTTACCTGAAACTCCGGAAACAGACCTACACCTGGGGCACCCGATGACAGCCGACCCGGCCCAGAAGGACCTTTCCAAGACCGCCTACGACCACCTGTGGATGCACTTCACCCGCATGTCGTCGTACGAGAACTCCCCCGTACCGACCATCGTCAAGGGCGAGGGCACGTACATCTGGGACGACAAGGGCCGGAAGTACATCGACGGCCTGGCCGGCCTGTTCGTCGTGCAGGCCGGTCACGGCCGCACCGAGCTCGCCGAGGTCGCCGCCAAGCAGGCCAAGGAACTCGCGTTCTTCCCGATCTGGAGCTACGCGCACCCCAAGGCCGTCGAGCTGGCCGAGCGCCTGGCCAACTACGCCCCGGGCGACCTCAACAAGGTCTTCTTCTCCACCGGTGGCGGCGAGGCCGTCGAGACCGCCTGGAAGCTCGCCAAGCAGTACTTCAAGCTGATCGGCAAGCCGACCAAGTACAAGGTCATCTCGCGTGCCGTCGCCTACCACGGCACCCCGCAGGGCGCCCTGTCCATCACCGGTCTGCCGGGCCTCAAGGCCCCGTTCGAGCCGCTGGTGCCGGGTACCCACAAGGCGCCGAACACCAACATCTACCGCGCCCCGGCCTTCCTCGAAGGCCCGGACGGCACCGTCGACCCCGAGGCGTACGGCCGCTGGTGCGCCGACGAGATCGAGGTCGCCATCCTCAACGAGGGCGCCGACACCGTCGCCGCCGTCTTCGTCGAGCCGGTGCAGAACGCCGGTGGCTGCTTCCCGCCGCCGCCCGGGTACTTCCAGCGCCTGCGCGAGATCTGCGACCGCCACGACGTGCTGCTGGTCTCGGACGAGGTCATCTGCGCCTTCGGCCGCCTCGGCACCATGTTCGGCGCCGACAAGTTCGGCTACGTGCCGGACATGATCACCTGCGCCAAGGGCATGACCTCGGGCTACTCCCCGATCGGCGCCACGATCATCTCGGACCGCATCGCCGAGCCGTTCTACAAGGGTGACAACACCTTCCTGCACGGCTACACCTTCGCCGGCCACCCGGTCTCCTCGGCCGTGGCGCTCGCCAACCTCGACATCTTCGAGCGCGAGGGCCTGAACCAGAAGGTCCTCGACAACGAGGCCGCCTTCCTGGGCACCCTGAACAAGCTGCGCGACCTGCCGATCGTCGGCGACGTCCGCGGCAACGGGTACTTCTACGGCATCGAGCTCGTGAAGGACAAGGTCACCAAGGAGTCGTTCAACGACGACGAGGTCGAGCGCGTGCTCTACGGCTTCCTGTCGAAGGCCCTCTTCGACAACGGCCTGTACTGCCGCGCCGACGACCGTGGCGACCCGGTCATCCAGCTGGCCCCGCCGCTGATCTCCGACCAGTCGACCTTCGACGAGATCGAGCAGATCCTGCGGACCAGCCTCACCGACGCGTGGGCGAAGCTCTGATCCCCTGAGCCCTCTTCCCCACCCTCCGCCGAAGGGCGGTCCCGCACCCGCGGGGCCGCCCTTCGGCGTTCACACAACGCCACGCAACATCACAGTCGTACGACCAAACATGCCTGAATGCGGGTGATTTGCCCGTGATGGACCAGAGCGCCGCAACCGCGACCGGCCCCGGTCGTTCTAATCTGACGACTGTCATATCCCTGCGGCCACCCAGGATGGAACCTCATGTCAGCGGCACCGCCTGACAACGACGTGCTGTGGGCCCGAGGGATCGTCAAGTCCCACGACGGCACCCCCGCCCTGCGCGGCATCTCCATCGGCGTCCGCGAGGGCGAGGTGCTCGCCGTCACCGGCCCGCGCGGCTGCGGCAAGAGCACCCTGCTCGGCTGCCTCTCCGCCCAGCTCCCGGTCGACGAGGGCGAGGTCTGGTTCAACAGCTCCCCCGTCCACACCCTCGGCCGCGCCGGACGCGAACGGCTGCGCCGCGACCGCTTCGGCTTCGTCGGCTCCGAACCCCACCTGGTGCCCGAGCTCAGCGCCCGCGAGAACGTCGCCCTGCCGCTGCTGCTCGCCGGCGCCGGCAACAAGGCCGCCTACACCGCCGCCGACGAGTGGCTGGAGCGCCTCGACGTCGGCGACATCGGCCGCCGGCGCCCCGACCGGCTGGTCCAGAGCCAGCGCCAGCGGGTCGCCGTGGCCCGCGCCCTCGCCCCGCTGCCGCCCGTCGTCTTCGCCGACGACCCCACCGCCCCGCTGCACCGCGAGGCCGCCGACCAGGTCCTGCGGATACTGACCAGCGCGGCCCGCTCGCACCAGCTCACCCTCGTCCTGGCCACCCACGACCCCGAGCTCGTCCGGTTCGCGGACCGCTCCGTCGCCCTCGTCGACGGACGGCTCACCGCCCCCGCCGCCCCCGTCCCCCGCGGCGCCGCCGCCCCGGCCGCGACCGGTGCCTCCGCCGTCACGGCCACCCGCCGCTGACCGCCTCCAGTCGCTGACAGAGCCGAGCCGCTGAAAGAGTCGACGTGTTCTACCTCCGTCTGGCCCGGGGCTACCGGGTGACCGACCTCGGCCGCTGGCTGCTCACCACACTGGCGGCCGCCGCCGTCGCCGCCTTCCTGCTGCGCTCCCTCGGCCGCGCGCTGAGCGACCCGCTCGGCGGCGCCGACGCGCTGGCACGACTGCTCTGGTGCCTGCCGCCGCTCGCCGCCGTCGCCTGGTTCGCGGCCGTCGCCGCCCGCTCGGTGCCCGCCCGACGGCCCGAGCGGATCGCCGGCCTCACCGCCGCCGGAGCCGGCTCCCGCCGGATCCGCACCCTGATCGCCGGTGAGGTCGCCCTCGCATGCACCCTCGGCAGCGTGCTCACCCTGCTGCTCTTCCTGGTGCTGCGCAACGACATCGCCGGCCCCTCGCTCGCCCCCGACCTCGGCATGGGGGTGCCGCTGCCCGCGGCCGCACCGGTCACCCTGCTCGCGCTCGTCCCGCTCACCGCAGGCCTCGCCGCCGGCTTCTCGGTGCCCGTCGCCGAAACCCTGCCCGGCGGCCGCGCCCGCGGCCGCACCGGCTTCGGCCCGCTGCGGATCGCCGTACCGGTCGGACTCGTGGTGATCGGTGCCGCGCTCGAACTCATCGCCCTGCGGCCCGGCGCCCCCGCCGACGGCCGTCCGATCCACCTGCCCGCCGGACTGGGCACCACCAGCACCGCCGCCCTCGGCGGCTGGGCCGGCGGCGCGCTCGGCCTCGCCCTGCTCACCGGCCCGCTGCTCGCCTGGACCGGACGGCTGCTCGCCCTCGGCCGGCCCACCCCGCTGCGGCTGCTCGCCGGACGCGGCCTCACCGCCCAGGCCCGTCGGCTCGGCCCGCCGCTGGCCGTGCTCACCCTGGTCGTCGCCCTGGTGCTGACCACCGTCCGCTACTGGATCGGCACCCCCGACAGCGCCGACGCGCTGCCCGCCGTCGAGGCCTGCCTGGTGCTCGGCTGCACGGTCGCCGCGGTGATCGCCCGGCTCGCCGAGGTCCGCACCGACCGCCGGGAGATCACCGAGTCGCTGCTGCGCCTCGGTGCCTCGCCCCGGCTGCTGTTCGGCGCGGTCGCCCTGCGCACCCTCGCGGTGGGCACCACGCTGCTGCTGACCGGCGGGGCGACCGCCGCGCTGGCGGCCGCCGGACTGCGATAGGGCGTGCCTCGTGGATCAGGCCGGGCACACCGATCTGACCCCACAAGACACGCCCTGGCCCCCGGCAGGCTCCTACCCGGCTCCTCAGCCCGCCGCGGCGAGCTGGCCGCAGGCGCCGTCGATCTCCTGGCCGCGGGTGTCGCGGACGGTCGTCGGCACGCCGTGCGACTGGAGCCGACGGACGAACTCACGCTCGTCCTCCGGCCGGGAGGCGGTCCACTTGGAGCCCGGGGTCGGGTTCAGCGGGATCAGGTTGACGTGCACCCGGTGGTTCTTGATCAGCCGGCCGAGCAGGTCGGCGCGCCAGGCCTGGTCGTTGATGTCCTTGATCAGCGCGTACTCGATGGAGATCCGGCGGCCGGACTTCTCCGCGTAGTTCCACGCCGCGTCCAGCACCTCGGCGACCTTCCACCGGGTGTTCACCGGGACCAGCTCGTCGCGCAGCTCGTCGTCCGGCGCGTGCAGCGACAGCGCCAGGCGGCAGCTGAGGCCCTCGTCCGCCAGCCGGTTCATGGCCGGCACGAGGCCGACCGTGGAGACCGTGATGCCGCGCTGGGACAGGCCGAAGCCGTCCGGGGCCGGGTCGGTCAGCCGGCGGATCGAGGCCAGCACCCGGTTGTAGTTGGCCAGCGGCTCGCCCATGCCCATGAAGACCACGTTCGACAGCCGCGCCTCGCCACCGGGGATCTCGCCGGCCTTGAGCGCGCGCATCCCGGCGGCGATCTGCTCGACGATCTCGCCGGTCGACAGGTTGCGGGTCAGCCCCGCCTGGCCGGTGGCGCAGAACGGGCAGTTCATGCCGCAGCCGGCCTGCGAGCTGATGCACATGGTGACCCGGTCCGGGTAGCGCATCAGCACCGATTCGACGAGCGTGCCGTCGAACAGCTTCCAGAGCGTCTTGCGGGTGGTGTCGTCGTCGCAGGAGACGTGCCGCACCACCGACATCAGCTCGGGCAGCAGGCCCTCGGTCAGCTTCTCCCGGCTGGCGGCGGGGATGTCCGTCCAGCTCGCCGGGTCGTTCGACATCCGGCCGAAGTAGTGGTTCGAGAGCTGCTTGGCGCGGAACGCCTGCTCGCCCAGCTCGGCGACGGCCTCCTTGCGCTCGGCGGGGCTCAGGTCGGCGAGGTGTCGCGGGGGCTTGGCGCCGCGCGGCGCGACAAAGGTGAGTTCTCCGGGCTTAGGCATGGTTGTTCCAGTGTCGCAGACGCGCGGGGGCCCCGGACGCCTGGCGTCCGGGGCCCCGTCGCGGAACGGTCGGTGGGCGGGTCAGCTCCCGACGAAGGCCGCCAGCAGCAGCCAGACCACCGGGGCGGTCGGCAGCAGCGAGTCCAGCCGGTCCATGATGCCGCCGTGGCCGGGCAGCAGGGTGCCCATGTCCTTGATCCCGAGGTCGCGCTTGATCATCGACTCGCCCAGGTCGCCCAGGGTCGCGGTGACCGCGGCGCAGCCGCCCAGGATCAGGCCCTGCCACCAGCTGCCGCCGTCGATGATCAGCTGCATCAGCACGGCGCCCGCCAGCATCGACAGGCCGATGCCGCCGGCCAGGCCCTCGCGGGTCTTGCCGGGGCTGATCGTCGGGGCCAGCTTGGTGCGGCCGAACTTGTAGCCCACCGCGTAGGCGCCGGTGTCGCTGCAGATCGTGACGATCAGGAAGAGCACGATCCGCTGGGGGCCGTCGTCGGCCGCCAGCATCATCGCCACGAAGGTCGCCAGGAACGGCACGTAGAAGGCGGTGAACACCCCGGCCGTTATGTCCCGCAGGTAGTTCTCCGGCGGCTCGGCCATCCGCCAGACCATCACCGCCAGCCCGGTCAGCGCGAGCGAGGCCGCGGCCCACTCGACGCCGGCCCAGTAGCCGGTGGCGATCATGGCGATGCCGCCCACGACCAACGGGATCAGCGGCGCCTTGATCTGCTTGCGCTCGGACAGCCGACTGGTCAGCTCCCAGACGCCGACCGAGGCCGCGGCCATCACGACGAACAGGAACAGCGCCTTCACCACGAACAGCGAGGCGATGATCACCACGCCGAGGCCGACGCCCACGCCTATGGCGGCCTGGAGGTTACGGCCGCCGCGCTGCTTGCGCGGCTCCGGCTGCGGGGCGGGCTGGGCGGCCACGGGTGTCTCCTGCCCTGGATGGGACGACGGCACGAAGGGGGGCTGCCCGGCCGCCCAGTGGCGCTGCGGCGGCGCGGGATGCACCGGAGCCCCCGGGTACGGCGGGGCGCCGTGGCCGGGGGCGGGGGTGGCGTCGCCGGTTATCGCGCGCAGCACGACCGTCTCCGTCACGCCCGGCGGCGTCCCGGGCTGCTCGGCCCGGCCGTTCGCGGCGCCGTTCGAGGGCCCGCTCGCAGCGCCGTTCGAGGAGCCGTCCCCGGCACCGTTCGAGGAGCCGTCGGAGGGTCCGCTCGCGGCACCGTTCGCCGGCCCGTGGTCGGGCGCACCGGGGTGCGGGCCGGGATCGGCCGGTACGGGAGGCATGACCTGAGTCTCCTCCGCGTCGCCGCCCCAGTACACCGGAGGCTGCTGCGAGTGATCCGAACGGAGGTCCTGGCCCCCCGGGACGGCACCCGGCCCGCCCTGGTGGGCGGTCCGGGGCTCCGGGTGGCCGGGGTGCCCCGGCGCCGGACTGGCCGGCGGCCGGGGTGCCTGCGGCTGCGGCGCCGGGCGGTAGGGCTGGAACTGCTGGTCGGACGGGCCCCAGTAGCCAGGGGCGTCAGGGGCGTCGTTCATCAGACCTCGAGCAGCTCGGCTTCCTTGTGCTTGAGCAGCTCGTCGACCTGGGCCACGTACTTGGCCGTGGTGTCGTCGAGCTCCTTCTCGGCGCGGCGGCCGTCGTCCTCGCCGACCTCGCCGTCCTTGACCAGCTTGTCGATGGCGTCCTTGGCCTTGCGGCGGACGGCGCGGATCGAGACCTTGGCGTCCTCGCCCTTGGTCCGGGCGATCTTGATGAACTCCCGGCGGCGCTCCTCGGTCAGCTCCGGCAGCACCACTCGGATGATGGAACCGTCGTTCGAGGGGTTGACGCCCAGGTCGGAGTCGCGGATCGCCTGCTCGATGGCCTTCAGCGCGGTCTTGTCGAACGGCGAGACGACCGCCATGCGCGGCTCCGGCACCGAGAACGAGGCCAGCTGGTTGATCGGCGTGATGGCGCCGTAGTACTCGGCGACGATCTTGGCGAACATCGCCGGGTGCGCACGGCCGGTACGGATGGCCGCGAGGTCGTCCTTGGAGACGGCGACGGCCTTCTCCATCTTTTCCTCGGCCTCGAGGAGGGTCTCTTCGATCACTGTGAACTCCCTGTCCGGTTCATCTGCTGTTGTCCCGACCGGTGTCGGCATCGGGGCCGGTCGCGGCGGACGCCGTCCCGTACGGCGGGTTGCTGCTCAGGCCCGGACAGAATCCTGGCTGATGAGTGTGCCGATCTTCTCACTCTTCACCGCACGCGCGATATTGCCCTCCGCCAGCAGTTCGAAGACCAGCATCGGGAGGTTGTTGTCCTTGCACAGGGTGATCGCGGTGAGGTCCGCGACCTTGAGGTCGCGCGCGATGACCTCGGAGTACTCCAGTGCGTCGAACTTGACCGCGTCCGGGTTGGTCCGGGGGTCGGAGTCGTAGACGCCGTCCACGCCGTTCTTGCCCATCAGCAGGACGTCGGCGTGGATCTCCAGCGCGCGCTGGACGGCCGTGGTGTCGGTGGAGAAGTACGGCATGCCCATACCGGCACCGAAGATCACCACACGGCCCTTCTCCAGGTGCCGGACGGCTCGCAGCGGCAGGTACGGCTCGGCGACCTGGCCCATGGTGATGGCGGTCTGGACCCGGGTCTCGATGCCCTCCTTGACCAGGAAGTCCTGCAGCGCCAGGCAGTTCATGACGGTGCCCAGCATGCCCATGTAGTCGGAGCGGGCCCGGTCCATGCCGCGGACCTGCAGCTCGGCACCCCGGAAGAAGTTGCCGCCGCCGATGACCACCGCGACCTCGGTGCCGGCGCGCACGACCGTGGCGATCTCACGGGCGATCGCGTGCACGACGTCCGGGTCGACGCCGAGCCCGCCACCACCGGCGAAGGCTTCACCGGACAGCTTGAGCAGCACCCGGCGGCGCGAGCCCGCCTTGGGGTCCTGCGCGGTCTCCTGCGTCTCCTGCATGGACTTCTCCTTTAGTGCACCTGCTGGCTCACAGGCCTGGGCGTGCGGATGCCCGGCCTGCGCGTACACGAGAGGAGGCCACTGCCGCGGGAACCGGTTCGGTGTCCTGCACGGCAATGGCCTCCTCGTCGTTCATGGTGCCGACACGGCCCACCCATGGACGGCTGGCGCCGGGTGAGCCCGTTCGGCGATCCGCCCGCCCCGGTCAGTGGGCGGGGGCGGCTCCCAGCCTAGAGGGGCCGGGGACCGGGTGGAACGTGGCTCAGGCGCCGACGCGGAAGCGGGCGAAGCGCTTGAGGGAGACGCCGGCCTCCTCGAGGACCTTGGCGACGGTCTTCTTGTTGTCCTTGGCGAAGGCCTGCTCCAGGACGGAGTTCTCCTTCACGAAGCCGGTGACGCGACCCTCGACGATCTTCGGCAGGGCGGCCTCGGGCTTGCCCTCCTCGCGGGCGGTGGCCTCGGCGACGCGGCGCTCGTTCTCGAGGGCCTCGGCCGGGATCTCCTCGCGGGACAGGTACTTCGGCGCGAAGGCGGCGATGTGCTGCGCGACGTCCTTGGCGACCTCGGCGTTCTCCTTGTCCAGCTCGACCAGGACGCCGACGGCCGGCGGCAGGTCGGGGCTGGTCTTGTGGAGGTAGACCGCGACGAAGCCGTCACCGTCGAACTGGGCGAAGCGACGGAGGACGATCTTCTCGCCCAGGGTCGCGTTGGCCTCGTCCACGAACTGCTGGACGGTCTTGCCGGCCTCGATCTCGGACGCCAGGGCGGCGTCCAGGTCGGCCGGGGCGCTCTTGGCGAGGTGGGCGGCGATCGCGTCGGCGACCTGGACGAAGTTGTCACCCTTGGCGACGAAGTCGGTCTCGCAGTTCAGCTCGACCAGGACGCCGGACTTCTTGTCCTCGGCGATCAGCGCGGCGACGGCGCCGTTGGAGGCGTCACGGCCCTCGCGCTTCGCAACGCCCTTCTGGCCCTTGATGCGCAGGAGCTCGACGGCCTTCTCGACGTTGCCCTCGGCCTCGTCCAGGGCCTTCTTGCAGTCCATCATGCCGGCGCCGGTGAGCTCACGGAGCTTCTTGACGTCCGCGGCGGTGAAGTTCGCCATGGTGTGAATCTCTTCTCGCGTCTCGCGTGTCTGCGTGGAGTGGCGCCGGGACCGATGGTTCGGTCCCGGCGCGGGAGAGAGGGGCACCCGCCGGTGTCGTACCGGCGAGTGCCCCTCACCCGTGGTACGTCAGGCCTGCTCGGCCGGCGCGTCGGTGGCCGGAGCCTCGGCGACCGGGGCCTCGACGGCCGGGGTCTCGGCAACCGGAGCCTCGGCGGCGGGGGCCTCAGCGGCCGGAGCCTCGGCGGCGGCGGGGGCCTCCTCGGCCTTCTTCTCGCCCTCGATGAGGTCCTTCTCCCAGTCGGCCAGCGGCTGGTCGGCGCCCGGCTCGGCCTTGGTGTCGCCCTTGGCGACACCGGCGCGGGACTTCAGGCCCTCGGCGACGGCGTCGGCGATCACGCGGGTCAGCAGGGTGACGGAGCGGATCGCGTCGTCGTTGCCCGGGATCTTGTAGTCGACCTCGTCCGGGTCACAGTTGGTGTCGAGGATGGCGACGACCGGGATGTTGAGCTTCCGGGCCTCGCCGACCGCGATGTGCTCCTTCTTGGTGTCCACGATCCAGACAGCGCTGGGAACGCGCTGCATGTCGCGGATACCGCCGAGGGTCTTCTCCAGCTTGTCGTGCTCGCGCTGGAGGACCAGGAGCTCCTTCTTGGTGAGGCCGGAACCGGCCACGTCCGAGAAGTCCAGCTCGCCGAGCTCCTTGAGGCGCTGCAGGCGCTTGTAGACGGTCGAGAAGTTGGTCAGCATGCCGCCGAGCCAGCGCTGGTTCACGTAGGGCATGCCCACGCGGGTGGCCTGCTCGGCGATGGCCTCCTGGGCCTGCTTCTTCGTGCCGACGAAGAGGACGCTGCCGCCGTGGGCAACGGTCTCCTTGATGAACTCGAAGGCGCGGTCGATGTAGTTCAGCGACTGCAGCAGGTCGATGATGTAGATGCCGTTGCGCTCGGTGATGATGAAGCGCTTCATCTTCGGGTTCCAGCGGCGGGTCTGGTGACCGAAGTGGACGCCGCTCTCCAGCAGCTCCCGCATCGTGACGACGGCCATTGCCGTGCTCCTCAGGTGTTACGGCCCGACTGTGGCCGCCCTCGGGGGGTTCCCCTCGGGCGAAATGCCTACGGCCGGGTCAGTCTCGGTTGTCCGTGGCGGCCAGGTGACAGCCACGCCTGACGCCCCGATCGTGCCGAGCCGCTTCCACCCGCTCGGTCCGGGGACCGGTCGGGCTCGGCGGACCGAGCGGCACTCGCACCTGGCGGAGGCCGCGGAAGAACCGTGTCCGACCACCGGTGGCGGGGCGTGCGAAGTCGACCCGGTGGACCGGGTCGCGTGTGAAGTGTACGGGAAGCGCCGAGCGGCGAGCGACTTCTCGGGCGCCCGGGGGCCCGCGGGCGGACCGCGCCCGAGCGGCGGATGGCCTGGGGGAAGCCCGGGAAACGGCCGCGGCGGACGGGGCCGCGGCGACCGGCGAACGGGCGCCGGCTGGTCGGCTCCCTGCCCACCGACCGGTCCTCGTATGCCGTTTGTCCACCGGACGGCGGCACCCGTACACCCGTCGGGGGGACGGCGACCGGCGGTGGGGGCGGTTTGTCCACAGGAATCCGGAAGGGGGTGGTCTGGGCAGCGGGGCCCGGCCAGCCTCGGGGCATGACTGGGCGCAGCGGGGTTCGAGGGGCGGTCGCGGAGGCGATCGGGTGGATGGCCGGCTGGATGGCCGGGTGGGCGCGTGGCCGACCGGTGGGGGTGGGCGGGGTGGCCGGTGCGGTGGTCACACGGGTGGTGCGGGGGATCGCACTGGGGGTGGTGCTCGCCCTGATGGCGGGTGCGGGGGTCGCGCGGGCCGCTGCGGCGGGTGAGGGCGGCGCGGGTGCAGGTGGCACGGGTTCAGGCGGCACGGGCGGGGGCTCCACCGGCCGGGGGCCGGCGCGGGCCTGGCCGGTGGGCGGGCCCGGCGGGGTGCTGGGGCGCTTCGAGCCGCCGGCCAAGCCGTGGGCGGCCGGGCACCGGGGCGTGGACCTCGCCGCCGCGCCCGGGGCGGAGGTGCGGTCGGCGGCCGCCGGGGTGGTCGCGTTCTCCGGGCTGGTGGCGGGACGGCCGGTGGTGACCGTCGTCCATCCGGGCTCCGGGACTCCCCCGCTGCGGACCACCTACCTCCCCGTCACCGGCACCGTCCCGGTCGGCACCGGGGTGGCCGCCGGGCAGGTCGTCGGACGGCTCGCCCCCGACGGACGGCACTGCGGCGCACGGGACTGCCTGCACTGGGGGCTGCTGCGCGGGGGCCGCTACCTCGATCCACTGGCCCTGCTGGGCACGGGACGGGCCCGTCTGCTGCCGCTGGGCGGAACGTGAACGCGCGGAACGGCGGCGCGGCAGGGCGGAACGGACGGGGCAGGGGCGCGCGGCGGGGCAGGGGCTCGCGGCGGGACGGAACGAGGAACGGGCGGGGCGGGTCAGGTCCGGTCGAGGCCGTGCAACGCCAGGGCCACCGCCGCGTCCGCGACCGCCTCCGGGGACTCCACCGGGCAGCCCGTACGGTCCCCGCCGGCGAACTGCTCGGTCCGGCGGACGGCCGCCTCCACGATCCCCTGCAGCAGTGCCGCGGCGAGTCGGGGCTGGTCGTGGCCGAGTTCCTCCAGCGCCCGGACGACCAGGCCGACGAGCCCGCCGTGCGCCGCCCGGATGCGCTCGCGCGCGGCCTCGTCCAGCTCCAGCGCCGAGATGGCCGTGACCGCCCGGTGCCTGGGGTCCCCGGCCAGCGCCAGCTGGCCCCGGACGTACGCCTCGATCCGCTCGGCGGCGGTCTCGCAGCTCGCCATCCCGGCCTCGATCTCGGCCGCCCAGAGCGGGAAGTCCACCTCGCACAGTGCCTCGACCACGGCGGCACGGGAGCGGAAGTACTCGTAGACGGAGGAACGCGCCAGCCCGGTACGGGCGGCGAGCAAGGGGAAGGTCAGGGCCTCCATGCCGCCCTCGGTGAGCAGGGCGCGGGCAGCGTCCAGGAGGGCTGCCCGCTGCAGCTGGCGATGCTCGGCCACCGTGGCCGCTCGGATCTTCGGCACGGACCCACTGTACGGAGCCGCGCGCGCGGCCGGAACGGCGCCGCGCATTCGAAGGAGGAGCCGGCCCGGCGGGCGGCTCCGGCGCCCGCTACCGGACGTCCGAGAGCTTGGCCCGCAACTGGAGGACGGACTTGGTGTGGATCTGGCTCACCCGGCTCTCCGTCACCCCCAGCACCTGGCCGATCTCGGCGAGGGTGAGGCCCTCGTAGTAGTAGAGCGTGACCACGGTCTTCTCCCGCTCGGGGAGGGTGTTGACCGCCTGGGCCAGCAGCCTGCGCAGCTCGCGGTCCTCGGCCACCTCGACCGGGTCGTCGGCGCCGTGGTCCTCCAGGGTGTCCACCAGGCTGAGCCGGTCGCCGCCCTCCCCCACCGGGTGCAGCAGTTCGTCCAGGGCCACCACGTTGGCGAGCGACAGCTGGCTGAAGATCGCGTGCAGGTCCTCGATCGCGATGCCCATCTCGGCCGCGACCTCGGGCTCGTGCGGCGTCCGGCGCAGCCGGGCCTCCAGCGTCGCGTACGTCCGCTCGACGGCCTTCGCCTTCTGCCGCACCGAGCGGGGGATCCAGTCCAGGGCACGCAGCTCGTCGATGATCGCGCCGCGGATGCGGCTGATCGCGTAGGTCTCGAACTTGATGGCGCGGTCGATGTCGAACTTCTCGATCGCGTCGATCAGCCCGAAGACCCCGGAGGAGACGAAGTCGGCCTGTTCGACGTTGGAGGGCAGGCCGACCCCGACCCGCCCCGCCACGTACTTGACGAGTGGTGAGTAGTGGAGGATCAGCTGCTCGCGCAGCCGCTGGTCGCCGGTCTCCTTGTAGGAGCGCCAGAGCTCTTCGAGCGCGCTGCGCCCCTGGGCACCGGGCTCCCGGGCGTCCCGGGCGCTCCGGGGCTCCTGGGCGCTCCGGGTGTCCCTGGCCTGCGCCCCCCGCCCCGCCCCGGGCTGGTCCCGGCGGGGCCGGGGCCCGGGTGGGGAGGTGGCGTCCGGCGCCGGGGCGCTCGAAGGCAACCGGGGGGCGCGGGGTACGGCCGCACCCCCCGGCGCGTCCGCCTCGCCGAGCGCCCCGGTGCCGTGGACCGTCTCGACACCGCACGCGGCGTCGGCACGCTGGGCCGGGTCGGCGTCCCTGGTCGTGTCCGCGGGCTGGCCCGGCACCACCGTCGGCCGGCCGCCCTGACGCGACAGGCCCCCCTTCGTCCCCGCCGCCTTGGACGGGAACTCGGTCGCGGGTCGCCGCTCGGTCCGCGGCCCTCCCGCGGACCGAGCGCCACCGGTCACTCTGTGTCCGGGAATGTGTGTGGGCATACGTAGGTCTGCGCCGTTCTGCCGAGTCATGTGCTGATAGGGAAGGCATGTGGAGCGTAGCGTGACCGACTCACTGCAAAGCGCTACCGCCACTCGGTCGTCCCCCGATCCGGTGGCGTTCACCCATCGGATCCGGGCAGACGAGCGGAAGACCCGGATCAGCAGGTCAGCCGGGCCGTCCCGACCCGCCTCCCGCGGGCGCACCCGTGTTCGTACCCCCGGGCGCTCACCTCCTCCGCACCACGCGCCAGTGCGCGCCGTGCCGCTCCACGAAGCCGAGCGAGGCCAACTCGTAGAGCCGTTGCAGGACTTCGTCCGGCGGGAGGCCGGACTGCCGGGCCAGTCGCTCGACCGGAGCGCCTTCGGCCGTGGCCGGTACGGCCTCCAGCACCCGGGCCACCGGTGGTTCCAGCAAGTCCCGCGGCAGCACCGGTCCGCCGCGCTGCGGGGCCAGGTCGTCCCCGATCGCCCCGACCAGTTCGGTGATCTCGGCCGCGTCGGTGACCAGCGTGGCGCCGCCGCTGCGGATCAGCGCGTGCACCCCGGCGGAGAGCTCGGAGGTGACGGGCCCCGCGACGCCCATGGTGTGGCGGTTGAGGTCCCGCGCCCGTCTGGCCGTACTCAGGGCGCCGCTGCGCACGGCCGCCTCGACCACCACCGTGCCCCGGGTCAGCGCCGCGATGACCCGGTTGCGGAGCACGAAGCGGAACCGGTTCGGGTGCTCGCCGGGCGGGAGTTCGCTGACCAGCAGGCCCTGTTCGCCGATCCGCCGGATCAGTTCGGCGTTCCCCTTCGGGTAGGCCACGTCGACCCCGCAGGCGAGCACCGCGACCGTCATCCCGCCGACGGCCAGTGCCCCGCGGTGGGCCGCCGCGTCGATCCCGTACGCGGCCCCGGACACCACCACCCAACCGCGCTCGGCCAGTTGGGCCGCGAGCTCGCCGGCGACGTGCGCGCCGTAGGCCGTGCAGGCCCGGGAGCCCACCACCGCCACCGAGCGCAGGGCGAGCAGCCGCAGTGAACCGGTACCGGTCGTCCACAGCCCGATCGGGCGTCCGTCGCCCAGGTCGTCCAGTTGACTGGGCCATTCCGTGTCCCCCGGAATGATGAAGCGTCCACCGACGTCCCGCACCCGTTTCAGGTCGGCCACCGGGTCGAGCCCGGGGAGTCGGGCCTGGTAGGCGGCCAGCCGGGCCTGGTCCAGCCCGGGGTGGTCGGGGACGGCGCCCTCCCGGATCGCCCGCACCACGTCCACGGCGGGGAGTCCGTCGAGCCAGCGGCCGACCACGGCGTCGCCCGGTTCGCTGAGCCGGTTGAGCAGCACCCGGGCGAGGCGCTCCGCCTCGGGCGCGGCCGCCGGACCGGCTTCGTCCGCGTGGGCTGCCCGGGAGTGCCGCAACAGCTGGTTCATGCCGCCTCCTCGTCCTTCGCCGGGAGCCCCTCGGGCTCCGACCGTGGTCCGGGCCGGTCGTCGGGGCCGCTCCGGCGCTGGGCCGGGATGCCGCCGAGGCGGCCGTGACCGCGCTCGGGCAGCGGCAGCCCCTGCTCGACACCGGTGCGCAGGACCAGGGCGGTGCGCACGTCCCGCTGGTCCGGCCGGTCGCGGCCGGCCAGGTCCGCGACCGTCCAGGCGACCCGGAGCACCCGGTCCAGGCCGCGGGCCGTCAGCAGCCCGCGCTCCAGCTGGCGGGCGACGTCGTTGAGCGCTCCGGCCGAGAGCTGCCAACGGGTGCGCAGTTCGTGGCCCGGCACCTCCGCGTTGGTCCGCCACGGGGTGTGCGCCAGCCGCGCGGCGGCCCGCTCCCGCGCCTCCAGCACCCGGGCGGCGACGGTCGCGGTGGTCTCCGCCGTGGTGTCCCGCTCCATCAACTCGATCCTGGTCACCGGGGCGACCTGGACCTGGAGGTCGACCCGGTCCAGCAGCGGCCCGGAGAGCCTCCCCTGGTACCTGCTGACCATCACCGGAGTGCACTCGCAGCCCTCGCCCCGCCGTGAGTACCGGCCGCACGGACAGGGGTTGGCGGCCAGGCAGAGCAGGAACCGCGCCGGGAGCCGCAGCGAACCGGCCGAACGGGCGATCACCACCTCGCCCGACTCCAGCGGCTGGCGCAGCGCGTCGAGCACCCGCACGGGGAACTCGGGCGCCTCGTCCAGGAAGAGCACGCCCCGGTGGGCGAGGGAGACCGCGCCCGGCCTCGGCAGGCCGCTGCCGCCGCCGACGATCGCGGGCATCGTGGTGGAGTGGTGCGGGGCGCAGTAGGGCGCGGTGTCGATCAGCGGGCGCCCGACCGGGAGCAGGCCCGCCACCGAGTGGACGGCCGTGACCTCGAGCGACTCCTTCTGGGTCAGCGGCGGGAGCAGCGCGGGCAGCCGCTCCGCCAGCATCGTCTTGCCCGCGCCCGGCGGCCCCTTGAGGTAGAGGTGGTGGCCTCCGGCGGCGGCGATCTCCAGGGCGCGCCGGGCCTCGTACTGACCGGCCACGTCCGCCATGTCCAGGCGCAGGGTCCGCTCGTCGGGCAGGCCCCGGACGCCCGCGCTGGGCAGCATCAGCCCGGCCATCAGCGGGTCCGGCCGGCCGCCGAGCAGGTCCGGCGGCTCCTCCGGCGCCTCCGCCCCGGTCAGGACGGCGACCAGCTGGCGCAGGCTGCGCACCCCGATCACCGTCACGCCCGGCACGAGCGAGGCCTCGGGCGCCGTCTGCTCGGCGACCACGACCCGTTCGTACCCGGCGTCGGCCGCGGCCAGCACCGAGGGCAGCACCCCGCGGACCGGCCGCACCCGGCCGTCCAGCCCCAGCTCGCCGATCAACAGCAGGTCGGCGATGGCGGACGGGTCCAGCCGTTCGGCGGCGGCCAGCACGGCGCAGGCCACCGCGAGGTCGAAGCCGCTGCCGCTCTTGGGCACCGAGGCGGGGCTGAGCCCGACGGTCAGCTTGCGCTGCGGCCAGGCCTCCCCGCTGTTGCAGACCGCGGCGCGGACCCGGTCGCGGGCCTCGGTGAGTGCCTTGTCGGGCAGGCCGACCAGGGTGAACGCGGCCACCCCGGGCTCCAGATCGGCCTGGACCTCGACGATCACTCCGTCGACCCCGACCAGCGCGACGGAACAGGTACGGGCGAAGGCCATCTCAGACCACCCCCCGCAGGTGGTCGACCAGGGCCGCACCCCGCGCCCGGTTGACCACGGCCACCAGGTCGATCCGCACCCCGCCCGGTGGGGCGGGCGGCCACTGCGGATCGGACGGCCCGGGGTCGTACCCGGGCCCGGCCAGCCGGGCGAAGTGCTCGGGCCAGCGTTCGGCCAGCCAGCGCTCGGCGAGCCGCCGCAGCCGGGCGGCCTTGGCCCGGTCGATGGCCTCGCTGGGTTGTTGGAAGCCCCGCTCGGAGCGGGTCTTCACCTCGCAGACCGCGACGGTGTCGCCGTCGAGGGCGACGATGTCCAGCTCACCCTCGACGCAGCGCCAGTTGCGGTCGAGGATGCGGAGCCCGGCGTCCGTGAGGTGCCGGGCGGCGACCCGCTCGCCGTAGCGGCCGAGCCCGTTCCTGGTGCTGCGGTCCTCCCCGGCCTCCCCGGCCCCGCCGTCCGCCCCGGTCGCGGCCGCGTTCGGTACGGCCAGGTCCTGCACGGTCTGGTCCTGCTCGATGGTGTTCTGCACGGTGACCACCTCCGCCGAGGAGGCTGCACCACCGTGCACACCGATGCCGGGAAATTCCGTTCCCCTGTGGATAACCCGGGCCTGTGGACAACTCTTGTCACCCGCAGGAGTGAGAAGCCCCCGTCACGCGAAAATCGGCTGGACAACGCGGGACGGAGTCGTCCAACGTCAGTTCCCGAAGCCGGACTCGTCCGAGGGCAGCTCCAGATCGCTCTTCGCGAGTTCCTCGATGTTCACGTCCTTGAAGGTCAGCACCCGGACCTTGCGGACGAACCGGGCCGGCCGGTACATGTCCCAGACCCACGCATCCGCCATCGACACCTCGAAGAACACCTCGCCCTGGACCGAGTGAACCTGCAGCTCGTAGTCGTTGGTGAGGTAGAACCGTCGCTCGGTCTCGATCACGTACTTGAACAGGCCGACGACGTCCCGGTACTCCCGGTAGAGCTTGAGCTCCATCTCGGTCTCGTACTTCTCGAGATCTTCGGCACTCATCCAGGCGTCCCCTCAACTTGTCACGTCCACCCATTGTGGACCACCGCACCCACGCTCAGAGCCGTACCGGATCGACCGGTGGGCCCTCTGCGAGCAGTCGCTCCAGGAAGTCCGCCAGTCCGGCCGGATGGACCGTCTCGGCGGTCCCCCGCAGTTCCTCGACCGTCCACCAGCGCGCCGCGAGCAGCTGGGCGTGCTCGTCCTCGCCCATGCCCGAGTGGTCCAGGCCCGTCTCCGTGGTCCGGGCCAGGTGGAACCACTGCTCCTGCTCGTAACGCTGTCCCCGAAAGGAGAACGACACCGTGCCGTACGCCACCAAGGGCCCCAGGGCCACACCCCGCAAGCCGGTCTCCTCCGCGAGCTCCCGCTCGGCGGCCGCCCGCACGTCCTCCCCCGGCTCCAAGCCGCCCCCGGGCGTGAACCACCACGTCTCGTCGGGCACCGCGGGATCGACGCCCAGGAACAGGAGGATGCGGTCCAGCCCGTCCAGCAGCAGGATCCGCGCCGCCCGGCGACGCTGTGCAGTCATCGCGGCGCTCCACGCTCCTTCGGTTCGCATCGGTGGTGCTACCGATCCTGCCACCCGGCGCGGCCGTCCGGGGCGATGTTCGGCAGAGCGGCCCGACCCGCGACGGCCGTGCTCAGGAGCTGCGCCCCCGGCCGAGCCGGCGCGCCAGGCCGGCCACCCCGCCCACCGCCGAGGTCAGCACGATCAGCGCCGCGCCCGCGACGCTGGCGTAGGCGGCGGGCTCCAGCGGGCCCGGCTCCGCGGCTCGGGGGCCCGCGAAGCCGTCGAAGGCCGAGGTCCGCTCCAGCAGGGCGGTCCGGCCGAGGGGCAGCAGGGTGGCCTCGACCCTCGCCTCGACGGCGGTGGCCGGGACGGTCCCGCCGTCGACCTCCAGGTGGGTGCGGGAGTCCAGCGAGCCGACCCGGTTGTCACCGAGCAGGAACAGCCGGCCCTGCGGCACCGTCACGCTGAACGCATCGCCCTGACGGCCCTGGGTCGCGAGGTACGGCTCGTCCACGGGCTGCCCGTCGACCGTCAGCCGGTGGTCCGCGGCGGTGGTGGCGACGGTGTCGCCGCCGACCGCGACCACCCGCTTGACCATGAGCTCCCCGCCCCAGGCCTGGTCGCGGAAGACCACCACGTCGCCCCGGCCGACGGCGCCGCCGTCGACCTTGCGGGCGAGCACGGTGTCGCCGATCCGGAGCGTCGGGTGCATCGAGGCGGTGGGGATCTTGTACGGCCGGTAGTCGACCGCGATGAGGGCGAATCCGCCGATCATCAACACCAGCCCGAGCGCGATCGCGACCCCCTGCAGCACTGCGGCGGGCCGGCGGCCGGACCGGGCGGGCGCGGCCGAGTGGTCGGCCGGCTGTTCCACGACACTGCTCATCGACACCGTCCACCTTTGGCCGACCGGAGAACACCACTGGCACGCCGGTGGCTCGGGGGCGAACGCCGACGGGCCGTGGCACGTCCGAGCAGATTACTCGTCGGTACCACGGCCCGCGCAAGGGTCGGGGAGGAGCAGGTGGAGCTCAGGACTCCTTCCGGCGCTCCGTCCGGGCCCGCGCCCGACGCACCAGCGGAAGCAGGGCGACGGCACCCACCGCACCGGCCACGGGAGGCGCGGCCGGCAAGGCCGCCGCCAGGCCCTTCTGGTCGAAGGTGCCCGGCACCGGGAGCGTGGACCAGTGGCCGACCGGCCAGGCCACCACGAAGGCACGCCCGATCACGTTGTCCACCGGCACGGTCCCGCCGCCCGGCTGGTCCATGTGGAAGCGGGAGTCCAGCGAGTCCGCGCGGTGGTCGCCCATCACCCAGATCCGGCCGTTCGGCACCTTGATCGGGCCGAAGGGCTGAGTCCCGCAGGGGGTGTTGCCCGGGTAGATGTACGGCTCGTTGAGCGCGACACCGTTGACCTTGACCGGACCGTCGTCCTTGCACTCGACGGTGTCGCCGCCGACCGCGATGACCCGCTTGATCAGGTCCTTCTCGTTGGCGGAGGGCATCAGCCCGACGAAGCTGAGCACGTCCTGGACACCGCGGACGAAGGAGTTGCTGCTCTGCTGGGTCGGCTCGTCGCCCAACCAGCCGCCCGGGTCGTGGAACACCACGACGTCCCCGCGCTCGGGCTCGGCGCCGAACCACGGGGTCAGCTTGTCCACCAGCACCCGGTCGCCGACCTGCAGCGTGTTCTGCATCGACTCGGACGGAATGGAGAACGCCTGGACGAAGAAGGTCTTGATCACCAACGCCAGGATCAGTGCGATGCCGACCAGGATCGGCAACTCCTTCAGGAAGGAGCGCTGCTTGCGCGGCTTGGCCGGAGCCTCCGACTCCGACTCGTCGGTCGGCCCGCTCTCCGGCCGCCCGGGCTCCGCCGGGCCGTCGGCCCCGCTCCCGTGCTCGTCGGCGGTCTGGGCGGCCGTGTCCTCGACCGCGGCGGACGGCGCCGAGGACTCGGCGGACCGGGTCACCCGACCGCCCGGGCCCTCGGGTTCCCCGGCGCCTGAGCGGGCGCCGATCACCAAATCCCCCACAACGTCTCCTCCCTGCTGTGCGGACGCCTGCGCGCCCGC
The DNA here is from genome assembly GCF_042266305.1 of Kitasatospora sp. NPDC056076. Taxonomy (NCBI): domain Bacteria; kingdom Bacillati; phylum Actinomycetota; class Actinomycetes; order Kitasatosporales; family Streptomycetaceae; genus Kitasatospora; species Kitasatospora sp. NPDC056076. The sequence goes on along the minus strand of NZ_JBHJWG010000031.1, from coordinate 68,052 downwards.
GCTCAGAGTGCCGCACAGCGGGCACCACGCTCACCACGACCGTGAACGCATCAGGATTGCCCACAGCAGGCTCTCCTGACACCAACCCGACCCCGGCTCACGACCGGGACCGCTCCCGGCCGCACCTGCACTTCTCTATCACTCCAGGGCATCCGGCCCGCGGTTCCACACGCGCCGTCCGGCCGTCCGCCGGCCGGGGCGGCTCACCGCGGAGGCCGCCCCGGCCGGCGAACGACGAACGGAAGGATGCCCAACACACCCATAACGAGCGGTGGTTCCAATGGAACCGGCCCAATGCCCATCGATTGCGGCGCAGTTCCGCCGGGCCGCGAGGTCGCGGCGAGAGAGGAGAGTGAACCGGGCTCGTCGAGTTGATGGAGCCGACCCAGCGGCCACCCGATCATGAAGGCGCGACCGACCACGTCGCTCAGCGGGACGGTGCCCTGCCCGGGGTTGCCCATGTGGAAGCGGGAGTCGGCGGAGACGTCGCGGTGGTCCCCCATCACCCACAGCCGCCCCTTCGGCACCGTCACCTTGAACGGCTGGCGGGACGGCGGGTTGCCCGCCGCGAGGTACGGCTCGTCCACCGCACGGCCGTTGACGCTGAGCCGCCCCTGCGGGTCGCAGCACTCGACGGTGTCCCCGCCGACGCCGATCACGCGCTTGATCAGGTCCTGCTCGTTGTCGGACGGCAGCAGCCCGACGAAGGTCAGCACGTGCTTCGCCGGGGCCAGGACCGGACCGTCGTCGGCCGCCTTGTGGTCGCTCTCCAGCCAGCCGCCCGGGTCCTTGAACACCACCACGTCGCCACGCTGCGGCTCACTGCCGAACCAGGGGGTCAACTTGTCCACCAGCACCCGGTCCCCGACCTGGATGGTCTGCTCCATCGAGCCCGAGGGAATCACGAACACCTGGATCATGAAGGTCTTCATCACCAGTGCCACCAGCAGGGCCACCAGGATGATCAGCGGGAACTCGCGCAGCAGCGAGCGCTTGCGCCGTCGGGCCACGCGGCGGGCACTGCGACGACGATCGGCGCGGCCGCGGACCGGCGCGACCGGTTCCGCCCCGGACTCCGCTGCTTCGCCCCCGCCCCCGTCCCCGCCCGGTTCCGGAGCCGGCCGGTCGGCGACCCGGCCCCTACCCCTGGTCCCCACGGCCACCCGTCCCCGGGACCGCGGTGAAGGCCGCGGGCCGGTCCAGGCCGGTCAGGCGCGAGAACGGGTAGACCACCCAGTCCGCCCGGCCGATCACCTTGTCCTCGGGCACGAAGCCGCCACCGGGCTCCCCGAGGTGGTCCCGGGAGTCCCGGGAGGCACTCCGGTGGTCGCCCAGCACGAACAGCTTGCCGTTCGGTACCAGGACGTCGAAGGCCACGGCGGACGGCTGGTCGCCCGGGGCCAGGTAGGCGCTCTCGTCCACCGGCACGCCGTTGACGGTGAGCGGCGCCCCCGGGCCGGTGCTCCGCACCCGGTCCCCGGCGACGCCGATCACGCGCTTGACGTAGACCGTGTCGCCGGCCGGGACCAGCCCCAGGTCCCGGCCAGCCGAGCGGAGGTCGTCCCAGAACCCCGGCGGCTGGGCCGAATCGCGGAGGAAGGAGCCCGTCCCGTCGAAGACCACCACGTCACCGCGCTGGGGGTGCCCGCCGAAGGCGTAGGCGAGCTGGTTGGCGATCAACCGGTCGCCCGGCCGCAGGGTGTCCTCCATCGAGCCCGAGGGCACCGTGAACGGACGGGCCACGAAGGCGTTCACCAGGAGCAGGGCCGCCAGACAGATCCCGGCCAACAGCAGCAGGTCCCGCGAGCGCGACCGCCCGGGCTCCTCGGCCTCGTCCTCGGCCCCCGGCTCGGGCTCCGCCCGCGCGACCCCCGAGGCCTCGGACCCCTCCGCGGCCCCCGAGGCCCCCGGCCCTTCGAGCTGCTCCGGCCCCTCGAGCCGCTCCGGCTGTTCGAGCCGCTCAGGCCGCGCAGCCCGATCCGGCTCGGAAACGACCGCGGACCGCGACAGCGAGTCCGCACCGGTGGGTGCGGGACTGCCGTCGCGGTCCGCGGGTGGTTCGTGCGTGCTCATCGGGCGCAGAGCTTACCTTGCGGTGGCCCGGTCCCTCGGAGCGTTCCGGTCCCCCGGCGCGGCCGGGGGGCGGTGGATCAGCGGTCGCGCTTCTCCTTGATCTTCGCGGCCTTGCCGCGGAGGTCACGCAGGTAGTACAGCTTGGCGCGGCGAACCGCACCGCGGGTCACGACCTCGATCTTCTCGACGACCGGGGTGTGCACCGGGAAGGTGCGCTCCACGCCGACGTTGAAGCTGACCTTGCGGACGGTGAAGGTCTCACCGACGCCGGCGCCGTGGCGGCGGATGACGACGCCCTGGAAGACCTGGACACGGGAGCGGTTGCCCTCGATGACCCGGACGTGAACCTTCAGGGTGTCACCGGCGCGGAAGGCCGGGATGTCGGTGCGCAGCGAGGCAGCGTCGACAGCAGCGAGCTTGTTGCTCATGTTGCTCTCCATCGCAGGCGCCACGGGCCGCCCACGGAAGTTCGTCACAATGGGGTGAGCTGCGGGCCGCATCGGCTGACGGCGATCCCCCCGTGGCGAGGGCGCCGGTCCACGTGCCCCCTACGGAAGGGTGCCAGCGACAGACAGCAGCGGCCTATTATTCCACATCGACGGCCGTGGACCGAAATCGGCCGAGCTCCTCGTCCCAGGCCAGGCCCAGGACGTCGAGCGCCGCCCGGTCCTTCTTGTCGAAGGCCCCGTACTGCCAGCGCCCGACCAGGTCGGGCCGGTTGGCCAGGGTGCGGGCGAAGGCCTGCTCCCGCCGCCAGCGGGCGATCTTGCCGTGGTTGCCGCTGAGCAGGACGTCCGGGACGGTCCGGCCTCGCCACTCGGCGGGCTTGGTGTAGACCGGGCCCTCCAGCAGGTCGGCCATCGCGCCGGGCGCGAAGGAGTCGTCCCGGTGCGACTCGGCGTTGCCGAGCACGCCGGGCAGCAGCCGGGCGATCGCCTCGACCATCACCAGCACCGCGACCTCGCCACCGGCCAGCACGTAGTCGCCGATCGAGGCCTCGACCACCGGCATCCGGGTGGCCGCCTCCTCGATGACCCGGCGGTCGATGCCCTCGTACCGCGCGGGGGTGAACGCCAGCCAGGGGCGCCCGGCGAGCTCCTGGGCGAGCTCCTGGGTGAACGGCCGCCCGCTGGGCGTGGGAACGACCAGGGTGGGCAGCTCGCCCTCGGGGCCGCCGGCCACCACCGCGTCCAGCGCCTCGCCCCACGGCTCGGGCTTCATCACCATGCCGGGGCCGCCGCCGTACGGGCTGTCGTCCACCGTGCGGTGCACGTCGTGGGTCCATCCGCGCAGGTCGTGGACGTGCACGTCCAGCTGGCCGCGGGCCCGGGCCTTGCCGACCAGCGAGATGTTCAGCGGCTCCAGGTACTCCGGGAAGATCGAGACGACGTCGATCCGCATTCCCGACTGGACGGTCCCCGACTGCACGGTCCCCGGCTGCACCATCCCCGACTGCCCATCGGGGGCAGCCGCCGAAGCACTCTCCGAAGCACTCTCCGAAGCACTCTCCGGGGCGGGCACGGGAGCGGGCTCGGGAGCGGCCGTCGGCGCGAGGTCCTGCTCGGCGCTCACTCCGACTCCTCCGGCTCCTCCGAGGCGCTGCCGACGACCTCGGCCTCGTCGAGGTCGATCAGCCCTGGCGGCGGGGTGATCACGGCCCGCTGGTTCTCCAGGTCGATGGTCGGCACGATCTGGGTGACGAAGGGCACCAGCACCTCCGTGCCGTCGGCCTTCTCCACCGTGAGCAGGTCCTGGTACGGCAGGTGGACGACCGCGGTCAGCTCGCCGACCGGGGTGCCGTCGAGCAGCACCACGTCGAGGCCGACCAGCTGGTGGTCGTAGTACTCCTCCGGATCGTCCGGACGCTCCTCCGGGTCGACCTCGGAGATCAGCACGGTGCCCCGCAGCGCCTCCGCCGCGTTGCGGTCCTTGACGCCGGCGAAGCGCAGCAGCAGCCGGCCGCTGTGCACCCGGCCGGACTCGACGGTCAGGGGCCCGGCCGAGGCCGGGTCGGTGAGCAGGACGGCACCGGGGCCGAGCCGGAGTTCCGGCTCGTCGGTGCGGACCTCGACACTGACGTCCCCCCGGATGCCGTGGGCACGGCCGATCCTGCCGACGACGAGCTGCACGGTGATCGTTCTCCTGGAGTTGCTGGGCGAGAAGGCAGAGACAAGGGCAGAGACAGAAGCGGTCACGAAGACCGGTGACGACAGCCGAGGACAGCGGCCGGAGGCAGAAAGCCGGAGACAGAAAAAGGCCGACCGGGACGACATGCGTCCCGGTCGGCCTCAAGCCCGACGGCTGAACGAGCAGCTGCGTCAGCGAATGTTGTCCACGTCGACCAGGTCGACCCGGACGTTGCGACCGCCGAGGGCGCCGACCACGGTGCGCAGTGCGCGCGCCGTGCGGCCACCCCGGCCGATCACCTTGCCGAGGTCATCGGGGTGCACCCGCACCTCGATGGTGTTCCCCCGACGCAGGTTGCGCGAGCGCACCTGCACCTCGTCGGGGTGCTCGACGATGCCCTTCACCAAATGGTCGAGGGCGTCCTCGATCACGATCAGGCCTCGGCGCCGGCGTCGGCCTCAGCCTCGGCCTTGTCCGACTTCTTGGCCTTCGGGGTGATGGCGACACCGGTGGTGGCGTCCTCGAAGCCGGCGACGGCCTTCGCGAACAGGTGCGAGAAGTCCTCGACCTTGGGCTCGGCGACCAGCAGCGGCGCCGGGGCCGGCAGGCCCTTGAACTTCTGCCAGTCACCGGTCAGCTTGAGGATGGCGAGCACCGGCTCGGTCGGCTGGGCGCCGACGGACAGCCAGTACTGGGCGCGGTCGGTGTCGACCTCGATCTTCGAGGGGTTGTAGGTCGGCTGGTAGATGCCGATCTCCTCGATCGCGCGGCCGTCACGCTTGGTGCGCGAGTCGGCGACGACGATGCGGTAGTGCGGGGCGCGAATCTTGCCGAGACGCTTGAGCTTGATCTTGACTGCCACGGGAGTGGATTCTCCTGGTGTTGACGTGGGTGAGCGGTCTCGCCGTCCGCGTGGGGTTGCGGGGCGGTCCGCTCAAGGGACACGCCAGCCGTAGGAGAGAGGGGTCCTGCTCGGCTGCCGAGTACTCAGCTGTCCATTCTGCCATATCGGCGGCAGGGCTCTTCACCCGGCCTTCGCAGACGGAGCCGGGGAGCACCTGTGCCGCGGCCGGGGCGACCGGGCCGGAACAGGGGGACGGTTCAGGGGGACGGTTCAGGGCTCGACCGGGAGCCCCCGCTCCCGGTCAGCCCACAGACTCACCGATGCCACCGGTGCCACCGGTGTCGATCATCCCGGCCGAGCCGACTGCCCGCACAGTCGCCGACCGGTCCCGACCCCGGATTACGCGATCTTGAACGGCTGCTGGCACGCGCCGCAGACGATGGACGCCTGGGCGAGCACCGACGGCACGACGCGGACGTTGCGCCCGCAGCCGCACACCGCCTTGACCCGGACGCCGCCCCCGGAGGAGCCGTGCCGGGCGGCCGGGCCGCGGAACGCGCGGTTGGCGCCGTCGCCGGCCACCGCCTCCTGGTGCGCGCCGAGGGCGCGGTCCAGTCGCTCGATGGTGTCGGCGTAGCGCTCCTGCGTCTCCTTGAGCATGGTCACCTGGGAGAAGCCGCTGCTGGCGTGCGGCTCGACCGGGTGCGCCAGGCCCAGCTCGGAGGCGAGCATCAGGAAGCGCCGGTTGTGGTAGCGGCCGGCCCGCGAGGTGTCCCGGATGTCCCGGGCCGCGGCCAGACCGTGGGCAGCCTCGTGGAGGAGCCGCTCGAAACCGAGCCGCGTGCCACAGGCCGAGGAGGACTCGCCGATCAGTGCCTCGGGCGAGGCCAGGTCGGGGAGGTCCTGGTGGTAGGCCTGGATGTCGCTCCAGGCGGCGGCCAGTTCGGCCGCGAGGACGAGGGGCTGTGTCGTGCTCACGCTAGACCAACGATGCAGAGTGCGCCGATGTTCCGCATGTTCCCGTTCTCCGGGAATTCCCAGGGAACTCCCAGGAATGCACGACTGCGCGCGAATTGCGCGTTCCGGATCTGAGGCAAGACCAACCCCCTGCGGGTTTCGGCCCGTCGCAACGTCGGCGGGCCTCGTGAATTCCGTCCGGGGAGCGGGCTGTCGCCCCCTGGACGTACGGCCCGTGGACCCGTCGAAGTTGACAGGGCCACGGGCCGTACACCGTACCGCTATTCCGTTAATACCGGCAGTTGACCGGCCAGTAGGGATGTCACCTACTCGGCCCCCTCCGGCAGAGTTACCGGATTCTTACCCGCCCGCATTTCGGGCAAATGTCGCCGCCACCGGTCATTACCCGACGACCGCCGACATCGGTGGGCGGCACGCGATCAGTACGCGCACGCCGCGATGACGTCAGTACGAACGCGCGACGATCGCGATATTGCCGTCCTGGTCGTCCGCCTGCGGCACCGAACCGTCGGCCGCGACGATGCAGCGCACCGTGACGCCCTGCTCGGCCAGCTTGGCCTCGCCCTCCGGGCCGAGGTCGGCCCAGGAGATCCGGGCCCAGCCGGTCGCGGCGGCCTCCACGGCCTCGTCGAGGGTCTTGACGTCGACGGTGCGGGACTCGCGGCGCTCGCGGGACTGGCGCAGCAGCAGCGCCTGGTCCTCCTCCAGGAGGCCCGGCAGCAGGGCGGCCAGCGCGTCGATGGAGACCGGCTCCTTGCCGCCCGGGATGCGGCGGGCCAGCATCGCGGTGCCGTTCTCCAGGTCGCGCGGGCCGACCTCGATGCGCACCGGAACGCCCTTGAGCTCCCAGTCGACGGCGCGACGGCCGAACGGGGTGTCGGTGCGGTCGTCGACCACGACCCGGATGCCGACGGCCTCCAGCTGGGCGCCGATCTCACGGACCTTGGCGATGACGGCGTCGTCGCCCTTGATGGCCAGCACCACGGCCTGGACCGCGGCCAGGCGCGGGGGCACCCGCAGGCCGTTGTCGTCGCCGTGGGACATGATCAGGCCGCCGACCATGCGGGTCGAGACGCCCCAGGAGGTCTGCCAGACGTGCTCGCGCTCGGCGCCCTGCAGCTGGTAGGTGGTGTTGAACGCCTTGGCGAAGTTCTGGCCCAGCTCGTGGCTGGTGCCCATCTGCAGCGCCTTGCCGTCACCCATCATGCCTTCGAGGGTGAGGGTGTTGATGGCGCCGGCGAAGCGCTCCTTGGCGGTCTTGCGGCCGAGCACGACGTCGATGCCGAGCACGTTGGTCATGAAGTCGCCGTAGACCTGGGTGTGGATCATCGACGCGTACGCGCGGGCGTCCTCGTAGGTGGCGTGGGCGGTGTGGCCCTCCTGCCAGAGGAACTCGGTGGTGCGCAGGAAGACGCGCGGGCGGAGCTCCCAACGGACCACGTTGGCCCACTGGTTGATCAGCAGGGGCAGGTCGCGGTGGCTCTGCACCCACTTCGAGAAGTACTCGTTGATGATGGTCTCGGAGGTCGGCCGGACGACGACCGGCTCCTCCAGCTGCTTGCCGCCGCCGTGGGTGACCACCGCGAGCTCGGGTGCGAAGCCCTCGACGTGCTCGGCTTCCTTCGTCAGGTAGGACTGCGGGATGAACATCGGGAAGTAGGCGTTCTGGGCGCCCGCCTTCTTGATGCGCGCGTCCATCTCCTGCTGCATCCGCTCCCACAGCCCGTAGCCGTACGGTCGGATGACCATGGTGCCGCGCACCGGACCGTTGTCGGCCAGCTCGGCCTTGTTGATGAGGTCCTGGTACCAGCGCGGGAAGTCTTCCGCCTGAGGGGTGAGAACGGGTGCCTTAGCCATGGGCGGAATGGTACGGGGATCGGCCCCCTCACTTCGAATCGGTATCACACCGACGAGGGGGTGAGGACACCCTCAGTCGTGGCACACCGACCGCGGTCCGTCCGCAGGGGGCGCACGACCGCGACACGCGCGCACCACCCTGCACCCCTCTGGACGCCGGGCCCGACCCGCTGTTCGCTGGAGTGGGGCGGGACTTTGGGGGAGCCGTAGCTGCACACCGAAGGACCGGATGGGAGGCCGCGATGGCTTCAGCTCGGACGACCGGCACGACCGCACGACCAGGGACCGCACGACCAACCGGCGCACGACCGACCGGCGCACGACCGCACCACCCCCCGCAGGAGGCCGCGGGGCCCGCGCGGGCGCGCGACTGGGCGGAGATCCAGGAGCGCATGCTGGTGCCGCTCTACGAGGCGGTGCACGACCGCCTGGAGGTCGGCCCGGCGAGCAGCGTGCTGGGACTGGGCTGCCGGTCCGGACTGGCCCTGCTGCTGGCCGCCGGACGGGGCGCCCAGGTCGCCGGGCAGGAGCCGCGGGACGAGCTGCGCGAGCTGGCCCGGGGGCGTCGGCTGCGGGTGTGCGCGGGGGCCCGGCCGGCCGCCGCCGTCCCCCGCTCGGCCCATTCGCTGGTGACGGTCTTCGACCAGTTGCCCGGCTCCGCCGAGCCCGGGCCGGTGGTCGCCGAGGCGGCCCGGCACACCCTCCCGGGCGGGCACGTGGTGCTCGCCGCCTGGGGACCGCCGGAGCGCTGCGAGAGCGCCCCGGTGCTGGACGCGGCCCGCCGGATGGCCGGACGGACCACCGCCCGCGACCCGTTCGAACTGAGCGCGCCGGGAACGCTGGAGGACCTGCTGGCCCCGGCCGGCCTGCGCCCGGCCGGCAGCGGGCGGGTGAGCTGCCCGTTCGCCTACCCGGACCTCGACAGCGCGGTGCGCGGCCTGCTCTCCACCGGACTGTTCGAGGCGGCCGAGGAGTTCTCCGGTGCCCCGCTGGTGGCCAAGGAGCTGGAGGAGGCGCTGCAGCCGTACCTGCGCCCGGACGGCTCGGTCCGGATGGAGAACGTCTTCCGCTACCTGATCGCCGAGCGGCCGCGCTGAAAGCCCCCGACCCACGGAAACCGGGGGCGCCCGCCACCACGGCGGGCGCCCCCGGCTCCCCGGCTCACGCCTCCTCGGAGGCCTTCCGCGGCACCCCGGCGGCCCGGTAGGCCGCCTCCTCGTCGAGGGTCTCCGCCTCCAGCAGCGCCGCCGCCAGCGCGTCCAGCCGCTGCCGCTCCTCGTTCAGGATCCGCACCGCGTCCTCGTAGCACTCGGCGACGATCCGCCGGGCCTCCTCGTCCACCGCGTCCAGCGTGGTCGGCGCCGCCGAGAGCCCGTACGCGCCCTGGGCGTCCGCGGGCACGGCGGTGAGCCGCCCGACCCGCTCGCTCATCCCCCAGCGCCCGGCCATCCCGCGGGCGATGTTGGTGACCTGCTCCAGGTCGCTCTCCGCGCCGGTGGTGATCACCCCGTAGACCACCTGCTCGGCGGCCATCCCGCCGAGCGCGCCGATGATCCGGCCGCGCAGGTAGGGCTCGGTGTACGAGTAGCGGTCGTTCTCCGGGGTGGAGAGGGTGACGCCGAGGGCCCGGCCGCGCGGCACGATGGTGATCTTGCGGACCGGGTCCGCGCCCGGCTGGAGCATGCCCAGCAGCGCGTGGCCGCTCTCGTGGTACGCCGTCCGCTCGCGCTCCTCCTGCGGCATCACCAGCGGTCGCACGGCGCCGAGTTGGACCTTCTCCAGGGCGTCCGAGAGGTCCCGCTCGTTGACCGCGTCCTGCTCCCGCTTGACGGCCAGCAGGGCGGCCTCGTTGACCAGGTTGGCGAGTTCGGCGCCGGTCATCCCGGGGGTGACCTTGGCCAGCTGGGTGAGGTCGGTGTCGCCGGCCAGCGGGACGGTCCGGGTGTGGATGCGCAGGATCGCGGCGCGCCCCTCCCGGTCGGGCGGGCTGACGGTGATCCGGCGGTCGAAGCGGCCGGGGCGCAGCAGCGCCGGATCGAGCACGTCGGCCCGGTTGGTCGCGGCGATCACGATGACGCCCTCGGAGCCGGTGAAGCCGTCCATCTCGGTGAGGATCTGGTTGAGCGTCTGCTCGCGCTCGTCGTGCCCGCCCATGCCGCCGCCGGCGCCGCGCTGGCGGCCGATGGTGTCGATCTCGTCGATGAAGATGATCGCCGGGGCGACCTTGCGGGCCTCGGCGAACAGTTCGCGGACCCGGCTGGCGCCGACACCGACGATCATCTCGATGAACTCGGAGGCGGAGGCGGAGAAGAACGGCACGTCCGCCTCGCCGGCCACGGCCCGGGCCAGCAGGGTCTTGCCGGTGCCGGGCGGGCCGCTGAGCAGCACCCCGCGCGGCATCTTGGCACCGAGCTTGCGGTAGCGCTCGGGGTGCTTCAAGTAGTCGACCACTTCGGTGAGTTCGGCCTCGACCTCGTCGATGCCGGCCACGTCGGCGAAGGTGGTGCGCTTGCCCTGGTCGGCGGTGACCGGCTTGGGCGGGGCCTTGCGGCCGAGCGGTCCGCCGCCGAGCCCGCCGGCCATCCGACGGGCCAGCAGCACCCAGATGAAGACCAGCAGCAGCATCGGGGCGAGCGAGAGCAGCAGGTTGGTCAGGAAGCTGCGCTGCTGGACCGGGGAGGTGGCGGTGACCTCGACGCCCTGCTGCTGCAGGGTGGTCCACAGGTTGTCGCCCGCGAAGGAGGGGCGCTGGGTGTCGAAGTCGGTGTAGTCGCCCTTGCCGCCGTCGGGTTTGGGCTGGGCGCTCTTGAGGGTGCCCTCGATCGCGTCGCCCTTGGAGTAGATCTTGGTGATGTTGCCCTTGTTCAGCTGGTTGTTGAACTCGGTGTAGGAGATCGTGGTGGCGCCCTCGTTGCCGAAGAACGACAGCAGCAGGTCGGAGATCAGGAACACCACGAGTGCGGTCAGGACGAGGCCCGCCCAGCCGCCGGGCATCCGGCGGCGGGGCGGCGGCGGGGGCGGGGCGCCCTCGGACCGCCAGGGCTGGTCGGGGGTCTGGCGCGGCGGCACGGGTTCGGTCACCCACCGGACGATACGGACAGCCACTGGGGCGGGCCAACCGCAACGCCGCGCCGGACCGCCCGTACGGCCGCACCGACGCCTCCGACCAGCGGATATGACCTCCCGTCGGCGGGCTAGGCCGCGCCGCCCGGCCACTCCTCCGCGGTCAGCGCGAACCGCTCGTGGTCGCGCCAGTCCCCCTGGAGGAACAGCATCCGCGGGGTGTAGCCCTCGTGCCGGAAGCCCAGCCGCTTGGCCAGCGCGATCGAGCGCTCGTTCTCCGGCTGCACGTTGATCTCCAGCCGGTGCAGGCCCAGCCCGTCGGCCGACTGCGGGGCGAAGCAGCGGTCCAGGATCAGCCGCAGGCCCTCGGTCATCCGCCCGGTGCCGGCGTACGGCAGGTACGAGTCGTAGCCCAGCGAGGCGTTGCAGAACCGGCCCATCACGATGTTGGCGACGTTCACCTTGCCGACCAGCCCGCCGCTCTCCCGGTCGAGGATCAGGAACGTGCGCAGGCCGGCGCCCTGGCGTCCCAGCAGCTCGGGCAGCCCGTCCGGCTCGACCGGGTTCCACCGTCCGATGTGCTCGGCGGACCGTCGGACCGCCTCCGCGTACACAACCTCGTCCTCGGCCCTCGGGGCCCTGATCATCACTCGCACGGCGACATCATCTGACATGCCGACATCATCCGGCACCGCGAAGCCCGTGGGACACGACGGCACCCACCGCCCCACCGGCGTCGCCCCGGACACGCGTGCGGCCCGCCGCCCGGAGGATTCCGGACGACGGGCCGCAACAGCGGGAAACCGAGGACTACAGCAGGTCCTTGAACTCCTTGGGCAGTTCGAAGTCGGCCGGGCCCTTGCCCGCGCCGAGACCGAACGCGCCGCCGCCGTCGGCCGGGCCCTGCTCGGCGCCCGGGCCGAGCGCGCGGCGCTCGGCGGCCGCGGCCTCCTCCTGCGCCCGCTTCAACGGGTTGCCGCTCTTGCGCTTGCCCTTGGCCTGCGGGGCCTTCTTGCCGGACTTCTTGGCGCCGCCGCCCATGCCCGGGATCCCCGGCATGCCGGGCATGCCCTTGCCGGAGGCCATCGCGGACATCATCTTGCGGGCGTCGAAGAACCGCTCGACCAGGTTCTTGACCTCGCCGACCTGGACGCCCGCGCCCTTGGCGATGCGGGCCCGGCGGGAGCCGTTGATCAGCTCCGGCTCGGCGCGCTCGGTCGGGGTCATCGACTTGATGATCGCGCCGACCCGGTTGACGTCCTTGTCGTCGATGTTGTTGATCTGCTCGCGGATCTGGCCCATGCCGGGCAGCATGCCGAGCAGCTTGGAGATCGAGCCCATCTTCTGGACCTGCTCCAGCTGGGACAGGAAGTCGTCCAGCGTGAAGGCCTTCGGGCCGCCGCGCAGCTTGGCGGCGATCTTCTCGGCCTCGGCCTGCGAGAAGGTCTGCTCGGCCTTCTCGATCAGCGAGAGGACGTCGCCCATGCCCAGGATGCGCGAGGCCATCCGGTCCGGGTGGAAGGCGTCGAAGTCGTCGACCTTCTCGCCGTTGGAGGCGAACATGATCTGGCGGCCGGTGACGTGCGCGACCGACAGGGCGGCGCCACCGCGGGCGTCGCCGTCGAGCTTGGAGAGCACGACACCGGTGAAGTCGACGCCTTCGAGGAAGGCCTGCGCGGTGGTGACCGCGTCCTGGCCGATCATCGCGTCGACGACGAACAGGACCTCGTCCGGGTTCACCGCGGCGCGGATGTCGGCGGCCTGCTGCATCAGCTCGGCGTCGATGCCCAGGCGGCCGGCGGTGTCGACGACGACGACGTCGTACTGCTTCTGCTTGGCGTACTCGATCGAGTCCCGGGCGACCTGCACCGGGTCACCGACGCCGTTGCCCGGCTGCGGACCGTAGAAGGCCACGCCGGCGCGGTCGGCGACCACCTGGAGCTGGTTGACCGCGTTGGGGCGCTGGAGGTCGCAGGCGACCAGCAGCGGGGTGTGCTTCTGCTGCTTCAGCCAGTGGCCGAGCTTGCCCGCCAGGGTGGTCTTACCGGCACCCTGCAGACCGGCGAGCATGATGACCGTCGGGCCGTTCTTGGCGAACCGCACCCGGCGGGTCTCGCCACCGAGGATGGCGATGAGCTCCTCGTTGACGATCTTGATGATCTGCTGCGCCGGGTTCAGCGCACCGGAGACCTCGACGCCGGCCGCACGCTCCTTGACCTGCTTGATGAAGGCCCGGACGACCGGCAGCGCGACGTCCGCCTCCAGCAGCGCGATGCGGATCTCGCGGGCGGTGGCGTCGATGTCCGCCTCGCTCAGGCGGCCCTTGCCCCGGAGGTTCTTGAACGTCGCTGCGAGGCGATCGGAAAGGGTGTCGAACACGTCGTCGCGGGTCCTCTGCGGCATCGGTATCGGTACGGTCGTCGTCCCCAGGGTATCCGGCCGCCCCGGGTACGGTCTCCACCCCCGTGCGAGCGGCCCTCCACCTCCCGTGCGAGCAGCCCTCGGCCACCCGTGCGGGAGGCCCTCAGCCCAGCGCCGACCGGACCGCCGCCGCCACCTCCCGGGCCCGCTCGGCGGCCAGCGGCAGGCCGGCCGGATCGGTCAGGTAGAAGGAGTCGACGGCCTCCGCCCCCAGCGTGGAGACGTGCGCGGTGCGCACCCGTACCCCCGCCCCGTCCAGCGCCCGGCCGATCCGGTGCAGCAGCCCGGGGGCGTCGTGCGCCCGGACCTCCAGCACGGTCGCGGTCGCCGAGGCCACCGCGGGCGCCACCGTGACCAGCGGCGGCGGGGTCGGGATGCCCTTGCGGCGCGGGGCGGCGGCGTCCCGCTCGGCGAGCCGGCGGGAGACGTCCAGCGAGCCGTCCAGCGCCCGGCGCAGGTCCGCGCGCAGCCGGGCCGCCTCCGGCAGCTCGCCGAACTCGGCCGCCACCCGCCAGGACAGCAGCAGCACCGGACCGGCGCCGATCGGGTCCAGCTCGCGCAGGCCCGCCGAGCGGACGGTCAGCCGGTGCAGCGCCAGCACCCCGGCGACCGTGCCGAGCAGCCCGGGCCGGTCCGGGACGGCCAGGTTCAGCTCGACGCCCATCGGCTCGGTGCCCGGGTCCGCCCCCTCGGCCTGGGCCAGCAGCGACAGCGCGGGGGCGCCGGTGCGGGCGGCCTCGACCGCCAGCCGCTCCTGCTCCGCGCCGGGCTCCGCCTCCACCGGGGCGGCCCCGCCGCCGGCCAGCTGCGCGGCGACCCGGGTCACCAGGCCGTCCACCAGGGAGGCCCGCCAACTGCTCCACGCGGCCGGGCCGGTGGCCAGCGCGTCGGCCTCGGTGAGGGCGTGCAGCAGTTCCAGCTCCGGCAGGGTGCCGACCGCCTTGGTGATCGTCTCGACGGTGGCCGGGTCGTCCGGGTCGCGCCGGGTGGCGGTGTCCACCAGCGTCAGGTGGTGGCGGACCAGCACCGCCAGGGTCTCGGTGTCCTCGGCGGGGAAGCCCATCCGCACGGCCAGGTCGCGGACGATCACCTCGCCGGCCTCGCTGTGGTCGCCGGGCCAGCCCTTGCCGAGGTCGTGCAGCAGGGCGGCCACCAGCAGCAGGTCCGGCCGGGCCACCCGGCGGGTCATCGCGGCGGCCCGGACCGCCGTCTCGACCAGGTGCCGGTCCACCGTCCAGCGGTGCACCGCGTTGCGCTGCGGACGGCAGCGGACCCGCTCCCAGTCCGGCAGCAGCCTGGTCACCAGCCCCTCCGCCTCCAGCGCCTCCCACACCGGGACGGCCGCCTCCCCCGCCCCCAGCAGGGTCACCAGCTGCTCGCGCGCCTCGTCCGGCCAGGGCACCGGCAGCGGGCGGCACTCGGCGGCCAGCCGGCGCACCGTCGCGTACGAGACGGTCAGCCCGTTCTGCGCGGCGGCGGCCGCGGCGCGCAGCGGCAGCACCGGGTCGGCGGCCGGGCGGGCGGCCTGGGCGAGCACCGCCTCGCCGTCCTGCTCGACCACGCCCTCGGCGAGCGGGCGGCGGTCGACGGCGCCCCGGGCCACCGCGCCGGCGCCCCGCCCGGCGCCGGTGAACGGGAAGCCCAGCCGGACCGCCCGGCGGCCGCGGCCGGACCGGGCGGCGAGCACCCGGTCCACCGCCCGCCAGGTGACGTCGCTCGCGTAGGCGATGGTCCGGGCGGCCTCGTAGACCTGGCGCAGCAGGGTGTCGGCGTCCAGCACGCCGAGCCGCTCGGCGACCTGGTCCTGGTCCTGGAGGCCGAGCCGCTCGGTGGCCCGGCCGGTGGCCAGGTGCAGCGCGTCGCGGACGTCGGCGAGGCGCAGGGCGGCGGTGTCCAGGCCGTCCCGGGGCGCGTCGGCCAGCCAGGTGGCGGCGACGGCGTCCAGCGCGACCAGGTCGCGCAGACCGCCCCGGGCCTCCTTGAGGTCGGGCTCCAGCAGGAAGGACAGTTCGCCGTGCCGCTCGGCCCGCTCCCGGCCCAGCTCGCGCAGTTCGGGCAGCCGCACGGGGGCGCTCGCGCGCCAGTCGGTGAACACCGCGGACCGCAGCGCGGCGGTGAGTTCCCGGTCCCCGGCGAGGTGCCGGGCGTCCAGCAGGCCGAGCTGGGCCTTGAGGTCGGAAGCGGCCACCGCCCGGGCCTCGGCGACGGTGCGCACCGAGTGGTCGAGCTTGGCGCCCGTGTCCCAGACCGGGTACCAGATCCGCTCCGGCAGCTCGCGCGGGACGGGGCCGGAGTGCAGCAGCAGGACGTCCAGGTCGCTGCGCGGGGACAGCTCGCCCCGGCCGTAGCCGCCGACGGCGACCAGCGCGACGCCGGACGCCGGGGCCCCGGCGTCGGCGAGCAGCGCGGCCAGCCAGTCGTCGGTGAGCCGGGCGAGCGCGGCCCGGCGCGGGCGGCCGGTCAGCCCGGGCCGCTCCAGCAGCGCGGTCCTGGCCGCCGCGTGGCCGAGGGGGTCGGAGGGGCTGGTCTCGGTGGTCATGCGCGTGGGTCCCGTCCGTGGTGCGGATGAGCCGTCGTGGGGGCCGGCCGGTGGGGCTGGGCCGTCGCGGGGCCGGGCGTCGCGGGGCCGAGCCGTCGTACGGCTGAGCGGGGATGCGCCGACGGGCGGACCCGCGCCCCGGGCAGGGGGCGGATCCGCCGGATCGGTCAGTGCCTCACAGGGCGTCCGGGCCGCGTTCGCCGGTGCGGACCCGGACGGCGGTGTCGACCGGGACGCTCCACACCTTCCCGTCGCCGATCTTGCCGGTGCGGGCGGCCTTCACCAGGACGTCGATCAGGTCGTCGGCGTCCTCGTCCTCGACCAGGACCTCGATCCTGACCTTCGGTACCAGGTCGACGGTGTACTCGGCGCCCCGGTAGACCTCGGTGTGGCCGCGCTGGCGGCCGTAGCCGCTGGCCTCGGTGACGGTCAGGCCGTGGACCCCGAAGGCCTGCAGCGCGGCCTTCACCTCGTCCAGGCGGTAGGGCTTGATCACGGCGGTGATGAGCTTCATCAGGCGTCGACCTCGGTCTTCTCAACGGACGTCCCGACGGACGTGTCGGCGGACTTTCCGGCGGGCGGGTCGGCGGGCTTCCCGGCGGGCTTCCCACCGGACGCGGCACCGGCGCCCACGGTCGGGAGCGCCCGGGCCAGCCCCGCGCCGACGGCGCTGAAATCGTAGGCGGACTCGGCGTGTTCGGCCTGGTCGATGCCGGCCACCTCGACCTCCTCGGGGACCCGGAAGCCGACCAGCTTGTCGACCGCCTTGGCCAGCAGCCAGGACAGCACGAAGGAGTACGCGGCGACCACCGCCACGCCCATCGCCTGCTTGCCGAGCTGGCCGAGCCCGCCGCCGTAGAACAGGCCCTTGGCGGTCTGGCCGACCCCGCCGGTGGCGAACAGGCCGATCAGCAGCGAGCCGATCGCCCCGCCCACCGCGTGCACGCCGACCACGTCGAGCGAGTCGTCGAAGCCCCAGCGGTACTTGAGCGAGACGGCGGCGGCGCAGACGGCGCCCGCGACCAGGCCGATCGCCACCGCGCCGAGCGGGCTGACCGAGCCGCAGGCCGGGGTGATCGCGACCAGCCCGGCCACCGCGCCGGAGGCGGCGCCCAGCGTGGTGAACGCGCCGTGCTTGAGCTTCTCGAAGACCAGCCAGCCGACCAGCGCCGCACCGGTGGCGACCTGGGTGTTCACCATCGCCATCGCGGCCACGCCGTTGGCGGCCAGCGCCGAGCCCGCGTTGAAGCCGAACCAGCCGAACCAGAGCAGCCCGGAGCCGAGCATCACCAGCGGCAGGCTGTGCGGGCGCATCGGGTCCTTCTTGAAGCCGACCCGCTTGCCCAGCACCAGGCAGAGCGCGAGGCCCGCGACACCGGCGTTGATGTGCACGGCCGTGCCGCCGGCGAAGTCGATCACGCCGTTGCGGTCGCCCAGCCAGCCGCCGTTGCCGTTGTCGAAGAAGAACACCCAGTGCGCGACCGGGAAGTAGACCACCGTCACCCAGAGCGCGATGAACAGGCCCCAGGCGGAGAACTTGGCCCGGTCCGCGATCGCACCGCTGATCAGCGCCGGGGTGATGATCGCGAACATCAGCTGGAAGACCGCGAACGCCGTGACCGGGATCGATCCGGTGAGTTCGTTCAGCCCGATGTTGCGCATCCCGAGGAAGTCCAGGTTGCCGATCAGACCGGCGAAGGAGTCGGGCCCGAAGCTGAGCGAGTAGCCGTAGAGCACCCAGAGCACGCTGACGATGCCGAGCGAGAGGAAGCTCATCGCCAGCATGTTCAGTGTGCTCTTGGCCCTGACCATGCCCCCGTAGAAGAAGGCCAGGCCCGGGGTCATCACCATGACCAGGGCCGCACTGATGAGTACGAAGGCGGTGTCGCCCGCGCTGAAGCCGTCCGGCATCGGCGTCTCCTCTGCGTGAGTGCCGCTCCACCCCCGGGTACCTGTCCCGTGCCACCCGGGGTGGCGGCGATGAAGAGGAGAGTGCCGAAGGCTGGTTTCGGCCAGTGCGACCGGTTGTTTCGCGGCCGTGACGCGTGCGTCGCGCGGGTTACGGGCACGTGAACCGCGGCCCGGACGCGGGGCCGGATGGGTTACCGTGCCGCCTCACCGCACCGTCCGGTACCGCCTCATCGCACCGCCCGGGCCGCCCCGGACGTGCCACCGACCGTGACGGCGGCGGCCGTCACGGTCGGTGGAGCCCCGCCGGAGTCGCTCAGACCACCGAGACGAACTCCGGGATGTCCTGGACCACCCGCTCCTTGAGCCGGCTCACCGCGTCCACGCCCTGGAACCGGGCCGCCGCGGCCTCCGTGGTCTTGCGCACCCGGGAGTTCAGCCGCTCCGAGCGCACCTTGGTCGCGATGTCGACCGCCTGCTCGGCGTACCTCGCCGCCTCCTCGGCCTCCCGCTGCAGCAGGTGCACGCTGGCCATGCCGATCAGGTTGAAGGCGTACGACCGCACGTGGTCGTCGTCCTGCCGGAACAGGTCGACCGCGCGCTCCATCACCGGCGCCGACAGCGAGGCGTACAGCTGGGCGTTGTCCGAGTGGTACGCGAGGTCCCGGTAGGAGTGGGCGTTCTCGGCGTTCAGCTCGGCCGGCGAGAAGAACTTCAGCCAGTCCGGGTCGCCGTCACCGTCACGGATGTCGGTGAAGGTGTCCTCGGACAGCCGGATCGCCCGGGCGCAGCGGTTGATCTCGCCGATGGTGGCGTAGGCGCGCGCCTCCATCGCGTACAGCAGGGACTGCTGGCGCGGGGTGGCGGTGTCCCGGCTGCCGTACTGCGCCAGGTGGATCAGCTCCAGGGCGTCCTCGCCCCGGTTGAGGTGGATCATCTGGCGGCTCATGTCGGTGAGGATCAGCGCGCCGAAGGGGCGGTCGCCGGCCTCCTTGGCCGCGTGCAGCGCCAGCACGTAGTACTTCTGCGCGCTCGGGTGCATCCCGACGTCGTACGACATCCACCCGGCCAGGTGGGCGAGTTCGGCGGTGAGCCGGAACAGCCGCTTGGTGGTGTCCTCGCTGTACGTCTCCTGCAGCAGGTCGGTGACCTCGTGGAGCTGGCCGACCACGGCCTTGCGGCGCAGCCCGCCGCCGTTCTGGGCGTCCCACTGACGGAACATGACCGTGGTCTGCTCCAGCAGTTCCAGCTCCGGCTCGGAGAGCCGGCCGGTGAACGCCTCGCCGCCGTTGGCCGCGGTGAGGATCGGGGTGGGGACGCCGGTCGGGCCGGGCGTGAGCCAGCGCTGCATCGGCTCGATCAGCGCGGCGCCGGCGGTCAGCGCGAGGGAGGTGCCGAGGAAGCCCCGGCGGTTGAGCATCAGGTCGCTGCGGGAGTAGTCGCTGATCAGCTGGACGGTCTGCGGGGCGCTCCACGGCAGGTCGACGCCGCCGCCGACGGTGGAGACCGGGACGGCGGCGCGCAGGCCGAGGTCCTCGACCGAGACCACCGAGCCGAAGCGCTCCGAGAACAGCTCGGACATGATCTTGGGGATCGGCTCGCGCGGCTGTTCCCCGTCGAGCCAGCGGCGCACCCGGGAGGTGTCGGTGGACACGTGGTGGGCGCCGATCTGCCGGGCCCGGCGGTTGACCTGGCGGGCCAACTCACCCTTGGACCAGCCGCTGCGGGCGAACCACGTGGTCAGCTTCTCGTTGGGTTGCTTCTCTGCCATGGGAACGTCCCCATCCCGCCCGGCCCCTGCGGGGCCCCCGATCGTGACCGCCCGACGGTTGCGGGCTCTTGCCAGACGTGCCGTGCCTGAGGTGTCGCGGTGCCGCCCGTCCTGCCCTCGCGGTACCGCTCGTCGTACTGGTGTGCCATCGTCCCGGACGGTCCGTCAGGTCCCCAACTCCCGTTCCCCGACGGCTCGGAGCAGGCGCTTCGACGACGTCCGTGTGCTGAACGTAGTGCCCCGTGAGGCACCCGTGGGAGCGCCCCTGGCGAAACGCCACCTTTCGCCACCCCCAGGAGTGAACCGAACCCCGGGGGCACACGCTTGACTGGGTAGTCGCGACGGTCCGGCATATGCGGGCCGCCAAGTCCCCCGGCCAACCCCGGCAGACCCGGCAGACCCCGCAATCCATCGCAGTCCCAGGCGAGTTCGGCGCCCACTCGGGACGGCAACCGTCCCGCGCACACGACGATCCGGCATCGGCGCCGCCCCCACAAGGCGGCGCCCGAGGCACACCGCCACAACAGGCGCACGCCAAGCGCTGCGCGCCGCCACCGCACCACGCACCACACACCGGACAATCAACACACAGTCACCGTCCCGTAACCATCGGCAACGAGAACCTGTTGGGGGAGGCATGGACAACCTGTTCGGCGAACTTCGACTGGGGCACCTGCGGCTGGCACCGCTGGGCGCGCGCCGCCGCACCAAGGTCACCGCGTCCCGGGCCGCCGCGGAGTACACCGGCCGCTGGGGCTGGACCGTCGCCACCGGCGAACCGGCCGCCGGCGCCACCGCCCCGACCCGCTGTCCCTGCGGCTCCCGCCGCTGCGCCGCCCCCGGCCTGCACCCCGTGCCCGGCACCACCGGGCCGGCCGACGCCGCCGACGCCGAGGGCTCGGTGCTGTTCCCCACCGGCCGCGCCTTCGACGTGCTGGACGTCCCCGAGCCGGCCGGCCTCCAGGCCCTGGTCCGGCTGGAGCGGATGGGCACCCAGGTCGGCCCGGTACTGGCCCCGCCCACCGGCCGACTGCAGTTCCTGGTCTCCGCCGGCACCGCCCGCCGACTGCCCGACCTGCTGTACCGGATGGGCTGGGACGACGCCGCGCTCGACCTCACCTGCCACGGCGAGGGCAGCTACGTCGCCGCCCCGCCCACCGTGCTCGGCGAGCTCGGCCCGGTCCGCTGGCTGCGCCGCCCCACCCGCGACAACGCCGGCTGCCCGCCCGAGGCCCGGCTGCTGCTCGGCACCCTCGCGTACGCCTGCCACCGCAGCCGCGAGCGCACCGCCGAGCCCGCCTGGATCGCCTCGTAGGACTCCTCCCGGACGCCGAACGTCGAACGTCGGACACCGGCACCCGCCCCCCGGCCTCCCCGGACCCCGGACAGGCGAAAGGGCCCGCCCCCGAAGGAGCGGACCCCGACCGACGGGAAGTCCCGGTCAGTCCCCGATCAGCGCGTCCACGAACGCACCCGGCTCGAACGGCGCCAGATCGTCCGCGCCCTCGCCAAGACCGATCAGCTTGACCGGCACGCCCAGCTCGCGCTGGACCGCGACCACGATGCCGCCCTTGGCGGTGCCGTCCAGCTTGGTCAGCACGATGCCGGTGATGTCCACCACCTCGGCGAACACCCGGGCCTGGATCAGGCCGTTCTGACCGGTGGTGGCGTCCAGCACCAGCAGCACCTCGTCCACCGGGCCGTGCTTCTCGACGACCCGCTTGACCTTGCCCAGCTCGTCCATCAGGCCGGTCTTGGTGTGCAGCCGGCCGGCGGTGTCGATCAGCACGGTGTCGACGCCCTCGGCGATGCCCTCCTTGACCGCGTCGAACGCGATGGAGGCCGGGTCGCCGCCCTCCGGGCCGCGCACGGTGCGCGCACCGACCCGCTCGCCCCAGGTCTGCAGCTGGTCCGCGGCGGCGGCGCGGAAGGTGTCGGCCGCGCCGAGCACCACGGTGCGGCCGTCGGCGACCAGCACGCGCGCCAGCTTGCCGGTGGTGGTGGTCTTGCCGACGCCGTTGACGCCGACGACCAGGACCACGGCCGGGCCCTCCTCGTGCTTGGTGGAGCGGACGGTGCGGTCGGCGTCCTTGCCGACCAGCTCGACCAGCTCCTCGCGCAGCAGGGCGCGCAGCTCGTCGGGGGTACGGGTGCCGAGCACCTTCACCCGGGTGCGCAGCCGCTCGACCAGCTCCTGGGTCGGGGCGACGCCGACGTCCGCGGTGAGCAGGGTCTCCTCGATCTCCTCCCAGGTGTCCTCGTCCAGGTGCTCGCGGGAGAGCAGCGAGAGCAGGCCCTTGCCCAGCGAGTTCTGCGAGCGGGAGAGCCGGGAGCGCAGCCGGACCAGCCGGCCGGCGGTGGGCTCGGGGACCTCGACCGCGGGCGCCGCCTCGGCCTCGGCCGGGGCCTCGACCACCACCTCCTCGGCGGGCTCGACGGCCTCGGGGAGCGGCACCTCCTCGACGGTACGGCGGGGCTCCTCGGTCGGCGGCGCGGCCTCCTCGCCGACCTGGGGCTCCTGCGGGGTGGTCTTCGGCGCCGTGATGACCGGCGCCTGCGACTTCGGGGGCAGCTGCTGGCGTCGTCTGCCGGAAACGACGAGGCCCGCGATCGCGCCGACGGCGACCACGGCGATGACTACGGCAAGGATCACGTATTCCATAACCCGACCAGTATCCGTGACCGGAGCCGTTCCGGACCGCAGCGCGGCTAGACCGTCACCGTACGGAGGCCTGCCGGCCGCCGCTCCCGGTGCTCCCGGTGCTCCTCGCGCAGTCGCTGGCTGATCACCTGGGAGATCCCGTCGCCCTTCATGGTCACGCCGTACAGGGCGTCGGCGGACTCCATGGTCAGCTTCTGGTGGGTGATCACGATCAGCTGGGAGCTCTCCCGGAGCTCCTCCATGATCCCGACCAGCCGGCGCAGGTTGGTCTCGTCCAGCGCCGCCTCCACCTCGTCCATCACGTAGAACGGGCTGGGCCGGGCCTTGAAGATCGCCACCAGCAGGGCCACCGCGGTCAGCGAGCGCTCGCCCCCGGACAGCAGCGACAGCCGCTTGACCTTCTTGCCGGGCGGACGGGCCTCCACCTCGACCCCGGTGGTGAGCATGTCGTCCGGGTCGGTCAGCACCAGCCGCCCCTCGCCGCCGGGGAAGAGCCGGGCGAAGACGCCCTCGAACTGGGCGGCGGTGTCGTGGTAGGCGGCGCTGAACAGCTGCTCGACCCGCTGGTCCACGTCCCGGACGATGTCCAGCAGGTCGCGCCGACCGCGCTTGAGGTCGTCCAGCTGCTCGCCGAGGAAGGTGTGGCGCTCCTCCAGCGCGGCGAACTCCTCCAGCGCCAGCGGGTTGACCTTGCCCAGCTGCTGGTACGCCTTCTCGGCGGCCCGCAGCCGCTTCTCCTGCTCGGCCCGGACGTACGGGTACGGCTCCCCCGGCTCCTGCCCGTCCTCCGCCGCCGAGGGCGGGACGGGCCGGTCCGGCCCGTACGAGGCCAGCAGCTCGCCGCCGTCGATGCCGAACTCCTCCAGCGCGCGGGCCTCCAACTGCTCGATCCGCAGCCGCTTCTCGGCCCGCAGCACCTCGTCCCGGTGCCCGGCGTCGACCAGCTTGTCCAGCTCCTCCTTGAGTCCGCGCCCGTGTTCGCGGTGCTCCCGGAGCTCGCGCTCCCGCTCGGTGAGCGCCTGTTCGACGGCCGCCCGCCCGGCGTCCGCGCGGGCCAGCGAGACCTCCAGGCAGGCGAGCAGCTGCCGGGCGCCCGCCGCGACGGCGTTCGCCACCCGGGCCTCGTGCTCGGCGCGCCGGCGGCGCTCGGCGGCCCGGGCGCGCGCCTCGCGCTCGGCGCGGGCGGCCCGGTCCAGCTGGTCGGCCCGGCCGGTCAGGGCGCGGACCCGCTCCTCGTGGGTGCGCACCGAGAGCCGGGCCTCCAGTTCGGCCTGCCGGGCGGCCGAGGCGGCCTCGGTGAGCCGCTGCTGCTCGGCCCGGTCCGGCTCGTCCTCCCCCGCGTCCGCCGACTCCTCGGCGACGGCCAGCCGTTCGGCCAGTTCCTCGGCGGCGGTGAGCAGTTCGGCCAGGCCCTGTTCGGCCCGCGCGGCGGCGGCCGAGAGCCGTTCGGCCTCCCCGGCGGCGGCCCGGGCCTGCCCGCCGAGCCGGCCGAGCGAGCCCGCCACCCGGGCCCGTTCCTGCTCGGCCTGCCGTCGCTGTTCGCCGAGCCGCTCCAGTTCGGCGGCCGACTCCCCGCGCAGTGCGGTGAGTTCGGCCAGCCGCCCGGCCGACTCGGCGCAGCGCAGGTCGACCTCCGTGATCGCCCGGGCGGCCCGGTCCACCGCCGCCCGGGTCTCCAGCTCGCTGGGCGCGCCGGCGGAGCCGCCCTCGGCGAAGCCGGCGCCCAGCCGGTCGCCCTCGGCGGTGACGGCGGACAGTCCGGGGCGTTCGGCGACCAGGCGCAGCGCCTGGTCCAGGTCGGCGACCACGGCCACCCCGGCCAGCCGGTTGCGTACGGCGGCGAGCAACTCGGGCGGCCCGTCGACCAGTTCGGCGGCCCAGCGGACTCCTTCGGGCAACTCGCCCTCGGTCCGGGGCAGTTCGGCGGCCCCGGCGACCAACAGTGCGGCCCGCCCGGCGTCCTGGGCGCGCAGCAGTCGCAGCGCCCCGGCGGCGGCGCCGGGCGAGTCGACCGCCACCGCGTCGGCGGCCGCGCCGAGCGCGGCGGCGAGCGGCACCTCGTGGCCGGGTTCGATCCGCAGCAGCGCGGCGGCCGGGCCGAGCACGCCGGCCAGTCGCTCCCCCGCGTCCAGCAGCGTGCCGGTGCCGTCCTTGCGGCGCAGTCCGAGCGAGAGCGCCTCGTGCCGCGCGGTCAGCGCGGCCCGCTCGCGTTCGGCGGCTCCGGCCGCCTCCCGGGCCGCCGCCAGCTCCCGTTCGACGTCGGCCAGCCGGGCCCGGGCCCGCCGGTAGCCGTCCTCGGCCCGTCCGTCCTCGACGGCCGAGCCGTCCACCTGCTGCTGGAGCTCGTCCAGTTCGCCCTGGGCGGCCCCGGCGCGCAGCAGGGCCTCGTCCCTGGCCTCGGTGAGCCGGCCGAGTTCGGCCTGCGCCGAACCGGCCCGGGAGCGGGCGGCGGCGGCCTGCCCCTGGAGCCGGGCCAGGCCCTCCCGGCGGTCGGCGATGGCCCGGGTGGCGTCCCGCAGCCGGCGTTCCTCGGCGGCCAGCGCGGATTCGAGTCCGCTCTTGTGCTCGACCGCCTCGGCCAGCGCGTACTGGGCCTCCTCCAGCGCCTCGGCGAGTGCGGCCTCCTCCTCGCGGACCCGTTCGGCCTCCCGCTCCAGCTCCTCCGGGTCCCGACCGCGGCGTTCCTCGACCGTGCCCCCGGCGACGGCGTGCCGGACCCGGGCCTCGGCCAGTCCGATCGTGCCGCGGGTGCGTTCGGCGAGCGCGGAGAGCCGGTACCAGGTCTGCCGGGCGGCCTCCAGGCCCGGCCCGAGCTGCTGGACCTGCGCCTCCAGCACGCGTTCGCGCTGCACCGCCCGGGCCAGTTCCTGTTCGACGGTGGTCCGGCGCAGCCGCAGGGCCAACTCGTCGGCGACCTCGGCCTCGACGGCCCGGCGCAGGGCCAGCAGGTCGTCGGCGAGCAGCCGCAGCCGGGCGTCGCGCAGGTCCGCCTGGATGCCGGCGGCCCGGCGGGCGACCCTGGCCTGCTTGCCGAGCGGGCCGAGCTGGCGGCGCAGTTCGGCGACCAGGTCCTGGACCCGGTTGAGGTTGGCCTGCATCGCGTCCAGCTTCCGCAGCGCCTTCTCCTTGCGCTTGCGGTGCTTGAGGACGCCGGCCGCCTCCTCGATGAAGGCACGCCGGCCCATCGGGTCGGCGTGCAGGACGGAGTCGAGCCGGCCCTGCCCGACGATGACGTGCATCTCGCGGCCGATGCCGGAGTCGGAGAGCAGTTCCTGGATGTCCAGCAGGCGGCAGGTCTCGCCGTTGAGCGCGTACTCGCTGCCGCCGTTGCGGAACATGGTCCGGGTGATCGTCACCTCGGCGTAGTCGATCGGCAGGGCGCCGTCGGCGTTGTCGATGGTGAGGCTGACCTCGGCGCGGCCCAGCGGGGCGCGCCCGCTGGTCCCGGCGAAGATGACGTCCTCCATCTTGCCGCCGCGCAGCGACTTGGCGCCCTGCTCGCCCATCACCCAGGACAGCGCGTCCACCACGTTGGACTTGCCGGAGCCGTTCGGGCCGACCACGCAGGTGATGCCCGGTTCGAAGCGCAGGGTGGTGCTGGAGGCGAAGGACTTGAACCCGCGCAGCGTCAGACTCTTCAGGTGCACGCGGCCGGTCCCCTCATTCGCTCACGACGGGAACCGACTGTATCCGCAGTCCGACACGACGAAGGGACGCCACATCCGGGCGTCCCTTGCAAAGCTGCGTCCCTTTCGGGGCGGCTCAGTGCACAGCGGCGTCGATCTGGGAGGACCGGGGCGGGGCTCAGGTGAGCGCCGGCTCCCGCTGGTCCAGATCGATGCTGTTGAGCAGCGAGTGCTCGTCAGCGACAGCGGTGAGCGCGTCGTTCTCAGCCTGCATCCGAAGGAGCTCGGACTCAAGATCCTGGACGCGCTGCTGAAGCCGTCGCATCTCGGAGAGCATTCGCGGGTCGGGGCCGCCGACGTACCCGAGAAGCGCCTTTGCCATGATGAATGGTCCTCCACGCTGAGTGACCGAACCGGAACGGTACAGGTCTAGGGGGAAGGGGGACGCACGCGCGGCGCGCACCGGAAGTGCTGGCTGGGCACTACGGCACAACCGCCGTGAGCTGGGCTCACGAGAGCATGCGCCTGCCGGGGAACGCGATCGTGTGCGCGGGCTTCAAGCGTCTCACCAAAGACGGAAAGGGTCAACACGATCACCGCACGCTACCGCGCCCCTGTCACCTGCCCGGCGGTGTCGTCACGCCTGGGGGTCTCGGGCCCGGGTCCACCACGTGCTCGTGGATCATCGTTCGATGCGGAGTCAACCACGAGTCTGCCCGAATGGCAACCGTATGACACCGACGGTTGCCGATCATTTCCGGGGCGCGACGCCGACGCCCTGCGGGGAGACGGCTCAGCGGATCTCGAAACCCTCGTAACCTGCGCCGACGGCGGTCCAGATCTCCGTCACGCCGCTCACCGCGCCGGGCGTGTCGGGGCCGCGCAGCTGGGCCAGCAGCTGCTCGCAGTCGGCGGCCAGGCCCTCGGCCACCACCTGCACCCGGCCGTCGCCGAGGTTGCTCGCGTAGCCGGTCAGGCCGATCTCCAGCGCCCGCGCCCTGGTCCACCAGCGGAACCCGACCTGCTGGACCTTCCCCCGGACCCAGGCGGTCACCCGGACCGGTTCCTCACTGTGGGCATCGCGACCGTGCATGCCCCCGACCCTAACGGGCCCCGGGGCAGGTCACCGCTCCAGGCCTGCCGGGGACGGCGAACGGCCCCGCCGGTCGGAACCGGCGGGGCCGTGGGGATCGCGGACGGATCAGCGGATCAGCGGGTCACCAGTCCCCGCCACCGCCGCCGAAGTCGCCGCCGCCACCGAAGTCGGAGCTGCTGAACCCGCCGAAGTCCGAGGAGTTGAAGTCGGCGCCGGTGAAGTCGCCGCCCTCGTACTGGTCCTGGTAGCCGCCGTGGCCGCCCTCCATCATCGGGGCCGCCGCGTAGGCCGGGGAGCTCATCATCGAGCCGAGCATGGTGCCGACCAGCAGGCCGCCCAGCAGGCTGCCGCCGCCGAAGCCGCTGTAGTACCCGCCGGCGTACGGCGCGTAGGCCGGGCCCGCGTTCCAGTACGGCTGCGGGCCGTGCTCGGTGTCGACGGTGCGCACCGCCGGGTCGAGGCCGGCCGCGACGCGGTCCGCGTCGGCCTGGCAGACCGGGACGGGGCGGGCGGAGCCGCCGGCCGGGGCCCAGTCGACGTCCTTGACGGACGGGCCGTGCCGCGGGTCCATGAAGCACGGGGGGCGCCGCTCGGGCAGCGGGCGCTTCTCGCGCCGGGCGGCCAGGGTGGCCAGCTGGAACCGGCCCTCCTCGATCGCCTCGGTGACCTGCTTGACGTCCTCGGGCTTCTTCGCCTCCTCCATCAGCCGCTTGGACTTCTCGTACGAGTCCAGGGCGTGGCTGTAGTCGGTGCGCTGGGCATCGTCGGCGTCGGCGGCACGCGGGTTGAAGTCGAGCCGCTCCAGCTCGACGCCGAAGGCGGTGATGTCCTCGTCGACGACGCGGCGCAGCTGCTCCAGCTCGGCCCGGGCCTGCTCCTCCTTGCGCTGCTTGGCGCGGCGGAAGAGGAAGAAGACACCGGCGCCGGCCAGGGCCAGCAGCAGGACCGGGATGATCACCCAGGCGATCGAGGTCGAGGAGCTGTGGTTGACCCCGGTGCCCTTGGTCTGCGGGGCGGCCTGGTCGACGAAGTCGTTCAGGGTGGCGTTGATGTCGCCGCCGTGGGCGCGGGAGACGGCTCCGTAGAGGTTCTTCACCACGTTCGGCTTCATGGCGCCGCCGTCCGCGTCCGCCCTGAACCCGTCGGCACCGAGCCAGACGGCGTAGACGCCGTCGATGCCCACCAGGGTGCGCAGGTCCTTGAAGATGGTGTCCTTGTTGGCACTGTCGGGGACGACCGCGACGAAGATCGGCTTGTCGGCCTTCTCGATCTTCTTGGTCAGGGCGTCCGCCTGGGCCTGACTGAATCGGTCCTGCATCGCCGGGGCGACGTAGACCTGGCCCTTCTTGAGGGTGGCTGCGGCGTCGCTCAGACCGCCGGCGGCCGAGGCCGCCGGGGCGAACATGAGCAGCGCCCCGAGCAGCGCCGCCACCAGGGCAAGTGGCCCGGCGCCCCGGGAACGTCGTGCAAGGGTTCTCATAACCCCCGACGCTACCGTGACCAGCGGCGGAGCACGCCATACCCTTCGCATACTGGTGATGACAAGATTCCCCGCCGTCCGGCCGGACGGCTCCCCTTCTCGCGGATGACATTTCCCCGAGTCGACCCCGATACGGGTGGGGCGCGGGAACCACATGAGGCGGCCGGACGTACGTCCCGGCGGGCCCGGGGGCACCGCGTGGGCCGCTCCGGCCCGGTGCGAGGGGGCGTCCCGACCGTACCGCGCGACGGGGCAGACTGTTCCCGGACCGCCGGTCCCATTACTTCTTCTTGACCCAACTCCCGATCGGAGCGCTCGGTGATCATCGGCCTCGTCACGGCTGTGGCGGCATCCGCCTGCTACGGCACCGGCTCGGTCCTCCAGGCCGTCGGATCCCGCCGCTCGGCGCGGGAGGAGGCGGCCAAGGGCGCCGCCGGCTCGACCACCGAGCACGGTGGCCCGAGTCTGTCCTCCACCGCCAAGGCCGCCGTGACCTGGGAGTTCATCACCGGCACGGTGCTCGACCTGATCGGCTTCGGGCTCGGCGCGCTGGCCGCGCGGCTACTGCCGCTGTTCCTCTCCCAGACCATCATCAGCGCCAACCTGGTGATCACCGCGGTGCTCAGCATCAAGCTGCTGGGCATCCGGCTCAAGCAGTTGGAGTGGGCCTCGATCGGCGTGCTCTGCTCGGCCCTGGTGCTGCTGGCGGTCTCGGCCGGCCCGGAGGGCGGCCACCACGCGTCGATGGCCTTCCACTGGGGGCTGCTGATCGTCACCACCGTGCTGCTGGCCGGCGGCAGTCTGCTGGTGCGCCGGATGGGCTCCAAGGGGGCGATCGTCGCCGGTCTGCTCTCCGGCCTCGGCTTCGGCGCGCTGGGCGTCGGGGTGCGCATCCTGAACGGCGTGGAGCCCTTCGACCTGGTCCGGCTGATCTCCGACCCGGCGCTCTACGCGATCCTGGTCGGCGGCCTCGGCGGCATGTACGTGCACACCGTGGCGCTGCAGATCGGCTCGGTGAACGGCGCCACCGCCGCCCTGGTGGTCGGCGAGACGGTGCTGCCCGGCGCGATCGGCGTGCTCTGGCTCGGCGACTCGTCGAAGGCGGGCCTGGGCTGGCTCGGGGTGGCCGGCTTCCTGCTCGCGGTGGTCTCCGCGGTCGGTGTCGCCTACTTCGGCCAGGACACCCACGGCAACCCCGGCGGGACGCCCGCCGACCGTCCCGAACTCGCCCACAAGTAGCGGCGATCGGCCCCCGCTGCCTCGGTCCCCGCTGTGTCAGTCCCCGCTGCGGTTCCGCGGCACGCGCTGGCAGCGGGGGCAGAAGTAGCTGGACCGGTTCATCCAGGCGGCCCGCCGGATCGCGGTGCCGCAGCGGCGGCAGGGCTCGTCCTCGCGGCCGTATGCGTCGAGGTCCCGGGAGAAGTAGCCGCTCTCGCCGTTCACGTTGACGTAGAGGCTGTCGAAGCTGGTGCCGCCCACGGCCAGCGCGGCCGTCATCACGGCCCGGGCGTTGGCCAGCAGCAGTTCGGACTGCGGGCGGGTGAGGGTCGCGGTCGGCCGGTCGTAGTGCAGCTTCGAGCGCCACAGCGCCTCGTCGGCGTAGATGTTGCCGACGCCGCTGATCAGGGTCTGGTCGAGCAGGGCGCGCTTGACGGTGGTGCGCTTGGCGCGCAGCGCGGCGACGAAGGCCGCGTCGTCGAAGCGGGGGTCGAGCGGGTCGCGGGCGATGTGCGCGATGGAGAGCGGGGTGCCCTCGGCGTCCTCCTCGGCCTCCTCGACGGCCAGGCCGCCGAAGGTGCGCTGGTCGACGAAGCGCAGCTCGCGCCCGCCGTCGGCGAAGCGCAGCCGGACCCGCAGGTGGGTCTCGTCCGGCACCGCCGGGTCCTGGACGAGGAGTTGGCCGCTCATCCCGAGGTGGCCGATCAGCGAGGAGCCGGCGCCGGGGCCGCCCAGCGGCACCCAGAGGTACTTGCCGCGGCGCTGCGCGGCGCCGAGGACGGTGCCGGTCAGCCGGTCCGCGAAGTCGGCCGCGCCGCCGGGCTGGCGGCGGACCGCGCGCGGGTGCAGCACCTGGACGTCGGCGACGGTGCGCCCGGCGACCCAGTTCGCCAGACCTCGGCGGACGACCTCGACCTCGGGGAGTTCGGGCACGGGAACAGGCCTCCTGCGTACGACGATCCGGCAGGAGGCCAGGCTACTCGCCGGTCAGGCCCCGGCGGGCAGCCGGTCGGCGTACTTCTCCTTGATCGCGCGCCAGGCGCTCTCGGCGGCCTTCTGCTCGGCTTCCTTCTTCGAGCGGCCGACGCCGCTGCCGAAGTCCTCGCCGGCCACCCGGGCCGCCGCGGTGAAGGTCTTCTCGTGGTCCGGACCGGACTCCATGACCACGTACTCGGGCACGCCGATGCCCACCGAGGCGGTGAGCTCCTGGAGGCTGGTCTTCCAGTCCAGTCCGGCACCCAGCTGAGAGGACTCCTCGATCAGCGGGTCGAACAGTCGGTGGACGAACTCGGTCGCCGCGTCCAGGCCCTGGTCCAGGTAGACGGCCCCGATCACGGCCTCGACGGTGTCGGCGAGGATCGACGACTTGTCGCGGCCGCCGGTTCCCTCCTCACCCTTGCCGAGGCGGATGAAGGTGCCGAGCTCGAGGCCCCGGCCGACGTCCGCGAGCGCGCGGGAGTTGACCACCGCGGCGCGCAGCTTGGCGAGCGTGCCCTCCGGGACGTCCGGGTGGACGCGGTAGAGGGTGTCCGTCACCACCAGGCCCAGCACCGAGTCGCCGAGGAATTCCAGGCGTTCGTTGGTGGGCAGACCCCCGTTCTCGTACGCGTACGAGCGGTGGGTCAGGGCACGTACCAGAAGGGCGCGCTCGAGCGTGTACCCGAGGCGCCCTTCCAGGACGTCGTATTCGGTCGAAGCCGGCCCACCGGCCTTGCCGCTGCCCGAAGAACCCTTCGAGGCAGAGGACGCCTTGCGGGTGGAGTTACCGTCCGACATCGATCCGTGCACCCCGCCGATCAGACCGAGAGGACCTGGCGGCGGTTGTACGTGCCGCAGCTGGGGCACGCGATGTGGCCGAGCTTCGGCTCGTGGCAGCGGTCGCACGCCACGAGAGCCGGAACAACGGCCTTCCAGTTGGACCGACGGTGGCGCGTGTTGCTGCGCGACATCTTCCGCTTCGGAACAGCCACGGCTACTTCTCCTGGTTCTCGGCGGCACCCTCACGGGTGTCGCTGTTCTTGATCCCGTCACCCTCGTCGCCGGGGGCGGCGGAGAGTCCCTGCAGAGCCGCCCACCGGGGGTCGGCGGCGTCGTGGTGGTGCGCCGGGTCGTCGCTCAGGCGTGCTCCGCACTCGGAGCACAGGCCCAGGCAGTCTTCCTGGCACACCGGCTGCAGCGGCAGTGCGAGCACCACCGCGTCACGCAGCACCGGCTGGAGGTCGAACAGGTCGCCCTCCAGGCGGTAAGTCTCTTCTTCCGAGTCCTCGTCGAGGTCCTCGGTCCCGGTGGTCCGGGCGCGGTGACGCTCGTCGGACTCCGGGTAGTAGTACAGCTCCTGGAAGTCCACGTCGATGTCGAAGTCGACGGGCTCCAGGCACCGGACGCACTCGCCCTCGACGTGGGCGTCGGCGGTGCCGGTGACCAGCACGCCCTCGACCACGGACTCCAGGCGGAGCTCCAGCTCGATCGGGCTCTTCTCCGGGACGCCGATCACGTCGATGATCCCGAAGCCCTCGGGGGCCTCCAGGGTCCGGCTCACCTTACGCATCGAGCCCGGGCGACGGCCGAGCTCGTGCGTGTCGAACACGAGGGGGTCGCGGTGGTCGAGGCGGTTCAAGGTGTCCTGACTTCCATAGGGATCAACGCCGTGCCCCCCGTCACGCGCCGGCGTTGCGAGGGCAAGCCGACAGCCGGACATGGGGATGCCGGAGTGGTCAGACTACCGGAGTCTCCCGCCAGGCCCAACTTCGGTCCCGTCGGGAGGCTCCGGGGCGGCCGCTCAGCGGCCGCCGAGCTCCCTCAGCCTGGTCATGTCGATCATGCTGGTGTCGAAGAAGCTGGTCTCGTCCAGGTTCTGCTGCTGCTGGTGCGGCACGGCCGGGGGCAGGGCGGGCTGCTGCGGGTAGGCGTAGCCGTCGTACGGCTGGGCCGCGTAGCCGTCCTGCTGCTGGGGATAGCCGTAGGCGTCCTGGTGCTGGCCCTGGTGCTGGACCTGGTGCTGCTGGCCGTCGTAGTGGGGCTGCTGCTGGGGGTAGCCGCCCTGCTGCTGGCCCCACTGGGTGTTGTACGGGTCGCCCTGGCCGGCCGGGTCGAAGCCGCCCCCGTACACCTCGGCGTACTGCCCGGCCTGGTGCTGGCCGGTCTGGTGCTGCTGGTGCTGGTGCTGGTCGCCCTGGTGCTGGCCGGTCTGGTGCTGGGCGGTGGCCGCGTACTGGTCCGCGCCGGGGGCCTGCCAGCCCGCCGCGGCCGGGGTCTGCTCCGGCCAGGTCTGCTGCTGCGGGACGTCCTCGCGGTACCAGGCGAGGTCGGCGCCGTCGGCGTCCTCGGCGAAGCCGGCGGCCACCGCCTCGGCGCGCTCCTTGGCCTGCTGGGCCTCGTCGGCGGCGGCCAGGTAGGCGCCCAGGTCGTCGATCGGCTTCTTGCCGAGCAGCTTGTCCCGGCCCTTGCCGACCGCCTCCAGGGTCGCGCTGAGCACGTTCTCCAGCGTGGCGAGCTTCACGTCGACGTACTCGTCGACCTCGGGGCTCGGGCTGTGCCGCTGCGGCTGGAACTCCTCGCCGTCGCTCTCGGCCTCGACCTCGAAGCCGGCGTCGCCGCGCAGCTTGGTCCGGCCGCGGCCGACCGCGCCGAGCGTCTTGGTCAGCACCACCTCGAAGTTGGCGAGCTTGCTGTCCACGTAGTCGTCGGCCTCGGCACGCTGGGTGTCGACGTCGGCCCGGGCCTCGGCCAGGATCCGGTCGGCCTCGTTCTGGGCCCGGCGGACCACCTCGGTGTCGGAGATCAGCGAACCGCGCTCGGAGTGCGCGCCCTGGATGATCCGGTCCGCCTCGGCCTGGGCGTCGGCCACCACCTGCTCGTGGTCGGCCATCACCGACTGGGCCTGGGCGAGTTCGGCGGGCATGGCCGCCTTGAGGTCGTTGAGCAGGCCGATCAGCTCGGCCCGGTTCACCACGCAGGAGGCCGACATCGGCATCGAGCGGGCGTTCTCGACCGCCGCCACGATCTCGTCGACCTTGTTCTGCACGTCCACGGGGCTTCGTCTTTCCGTGTGCCGCCGACGGTCCGGCGGAGGCAGGCCCGGCGCGGTGGACCTCACCGCAGGGCAGGACTACAGACTGTACGGCCCCCGCGCGGCGAGCTCACAACGCCTGCGCCGAACCGGCCTCCACCGCCCCGGACAAGCCATGACGAACCGGCAGGAATGAGCCCGGCCCGCCGTCCGGCCCTACTGCTCGGCCTTACGCTCCGCGATCCGCTCCACCAGCCGGCGGTGCACCGTCTCCGGCAGCAGGTGCGAGACGTCGCCGCCGTACGAGGCGACCTCCTTGACCAGCGTCGAGGAGAGGAAGCTGTACGTCGGCGAGGTCGGCACGAAGAGCGTCTCGACGCCGGTCAGGCCGTGGTTCATCTGGGCCATCTGCAGCTCGTAGTCGAAGTCGCTGACCGCCCGCAGGCCCTTGATGATCGCCGGGATGTCGCGCTGCCGGCAGTAGTCCACCAGCAGGCCGTGGTGCGACTCGACCACCACGTTCCCGAACGGGACGGTGACCTCCTCGATCAGGCCGATCCGCTCCTCGACGGTGAACATGCCCTGCTTGTTGCGGTTGATCAGGACCGCGACATGCACCACGTCGTACAGCTTGGAGGCCCGCTCGATGATCTCCAGGTGGCCCTTGTGGATCGGGTCGAACGAACCGGGGCAGACGGCTCGGCGCATGGCGTGTGTGCTCCCTCGTGGGGTGACGGCTGCTGCGGGCCGCGGCCCGCTACTCCTGATCGCTGGCCTCGGCGGCGGCGCGACCGTACCAGAGCGTGCCCTCGCCGTAGCGGCGGGAGCGCAGCACCTCGAAGCCCTCGGGCCAGCCGAACTCGCCGCCGCGGGTGCTGCGCTCCACGGTGACGAGTGCGTCCTCCGCGAGCCAGCCCCCAGCCGACAGTGTGATCAGCATCTCGCGCACCTCGTCGTCCGTCACCACGTAGGGCGGGTCGAGGAACACCAGGTCGTACGGGGTCTGCGGGGGCGGCCCGGCGATCACCTTCTCCGCCCTGGCCGCCCGGACCTCCGTGCCCGGCAGGCCGATCGTGCGGACGTTCTCCCGGATCACCCGGGCCGCCTGGGCATCCGCCTCGACCAGCAGGACGTGCTCGGCGCCGCGCGAGAGCGCCTCCAGGCCGACCGCGCCCGATCCGCCGAACAGGTCCAGCATCCGAGCCCCGTGCAGGGTGCCGCGGAACGCCTCCAGGGTGGAGAACATCGCCTCACGGGCCTTGTCGGAGGTCGGGCGGGTGCCCCGGCCGGGCGGTACGGCCAGTCGGCGGCCGCCGGCCGCCCCGGCGATCACGCGGGTCATGGTGGTGGGAGGTCCTTTCGTCGCTGCCCGACCACGCTATCCCGCCCCGGCGGCGAGCGGGCAAACGCCGGCGAGCGGTGGATAACGGCCGGGGCCCCGCCGACGGGTCGGCGGGGCCCCGGCGGACACTCGCTAGCTCGCCTCGGAGCCGGCCCCCTGGCTCGGGACCGCCGCGCCGAGCAGTGCCGGCGAGGCGTAGCGGGACCAGGACAGGCAGCCGTCGGGCGGGCAGAACTCGGGGCGGCGCGGGTCGTGCCCGAGCTCGCGCAGCTTGGTCCGGACGGAGTCGGGCGTGCGGCCGAAGCGGGCGGCGATCCGGGCGACGGTCTCGCCGTCGTGGAAGCGCCGGACCAGCTCCTCCTCGTGCTGCGGCACCCACGGGGCGCCGTGTCCGGGGTAGAGCTCGCGCAGCACGTCGCGGTCGGGGATGGGTTCGGCGACGTCCGCGACGATCGCCAGCGCCCGCAGCGCGCGGTTGAGCGCGATCCGCAGCGAGGCGACGTCCTCGACCGGCAGGCGGAGCTTGCCCGAGGCCAGCGGCGCGGCGGCTGCCCCCTCACGCCAGCCGGTGAGGGTGAGGGTGACCTCGCGGTCGTCGTCGCTGGCGAGTTCGATCCGGAAGACCTTGTCGCCCAGCGGGAGCTCGTTGAGATGACGGAATGCCATGGCAGGACCCCCAAGTGTCGTGCCAGGAACGCACCTTGGGGGTGCGCCCTGAACAACTACATTCTCTCCCGGGGGTCTGACAGTCGGGCGGTGCCGGAGCCCGCTCAGCCCTTCTCCATGTAGGCGGCGCGGTCCTCGTCGAGCAGGCTCTCCAGCGCGGTGCGCAGCTCCGGGTGGGCGGCCAGTTCCGGGTCCTCGGCGACCAGCCGGGTGGCTTCCGTCCGGGCGGTCAGGATGACCTCCTCGTCCTCCAGCACCGACAGCACCTTGAGCGAGGACTTCACCCCGGACTGGGCCTGGCCCAGCACGTCGCCCTCGCGGCGCTGTTCGAGGTCGATCCGGGAGAGCTCGAAGCCGTCCAGGGTGCCGGCCACCGCGTCCAGCCGGGCCCGGGCGGGGCTGGCCGCCGGCATGTCGCTGACCAGCAGGCACAGTCCGGCCGCGCTGCCCCGGCCGACCCGGCCGCGCAGCTGGTGGAGCTGGGAGACGCCGAAGCGGTCGGCGTCCATGATGACCATCACGGTGGAGTTGGGGACGTTCACGCCGACCTCGATGACGGTGGTGGCGACCAGCACGTCCACCTCCCCGGCGGCGAACCGGCGCATCACGTCGTCCTTGGCGTCGGGGGCGAGCCGGCCGTGCAGGATCTCCACCCGCAGTCCGGCCAGCGGGCCCTTCACCAGCTTCTCGGCGGTCTCCACCACCGAGAGCGGGGGCCGCCGTTCGTCGCTCCCGGCGCCCGCGTCGGTGTCGCCGACCTCCTCGAAGTCCTCCTCGGCCGCCTTCCGCCTCTTCTTGGCGGCCTTCGGGTCGGCGGCCGGCTCCTCGTCGCCGATCCGGGGGCAGACCACGTACGCCTGGTGGCCCTTGCCGACCTCCTCGCGGACCCGCTCCCAGGCCCGGGTGAGGAAGTTGGGCTTCTCCAGCGCGGGGACGACGTGGGTGGAGATCGGCGAGCGGCCGGCCGGGAGCTGGTCCAGGACGGAGGTCTCCAAGTCCCCGAAGACGGTCATCGCGACGGTGCGCGGGATCGGGGTGGCGGTCATCACCAGCAGGTGCGGCGGCTGCTGCCCCTTGGCGCGCAGCGCGTCCCGCTGCTCGACGCCGAAGCGGTGCTGCTCGTCCACCACGACCAGGCCGAGGTCCTGGAACCCGACCTTGTCCTCGATCAGCGCGTGGGTGCCGATGGCGAGCCCCGCGTCCCCGCAGACCATGTCCAGCAGCGCCTGGCGGCGGGCGGCGGTGCCCATCGAGCCGGTCAGCAGCACCACCCGGGTGGCGTGCTCGGAGCCTCCGAGCATCCCGCCCTGGGCGAGGTCGCCCATCATCTCGACGATCGAGCGGTGGTGCTGCTGGGCCAGCACCTCGGTGGGCGCCAGCAGCACGGCCTGGCCGCCGGCGTCCACCACCGCGAGCATCGCCCGCAGCGCCACCAAGGTCTTGCCGGAGCCGACCTCGCCCTGGAGCAGCCGGTGCATCGGGTGCTCGGTGGCCAGGTCGGCGGCGATCTCGGCGGAGACCTTCCGCTGGCCCTCGGTGAGGGTGAACGGCAGCCGGGCGTCGAAGGCGTCCAGCAGGCCGCCGGCCCGGGCCACCCGGGGCTTGGCCGGCAGCGCGGAGTCGGCGGCCCGGCGCTGGGCGAGGGCGACCTGGAGGACGAAGGCCTCGTCCCAGCGCAGCCGGCCCTGGGCGCGCTCGCGGTCGGCCTGGCTGCCCGGGCGGTGGATCAGCTCCAGCGCCTCCGGCAGCGGGATCAGGTCGTGGCGCTCACGCAGTTCGGCGGGCAGCGGTTCGCCGACGTCGCCGAGGTGCTTGGTGAGCGCGGTCTCGATGCAGATGGACAGCTTCCAGCTGGGCATCTGGGCGCTGGCGCCGTACACCGGGATGAGCCGGCCGGCGAACTGCTTCGCCGCATCGGAGCCCGCTTCCTCGTCGAGCAGCTGGTAGTCGGGCGAGACCAGCTGGCGGCTGCGGTTGAAGACCCCGACCTTGCCCGCGAACAGGCCCTGGGCACCGGCCCTGAGCTCCTT
The DNA here is from genome assembly GCF_042266305.1 of Kitasatospora sp. NPDC056076. Lineage (NCBI taxonomy): Bacteria > Bacillati > Actinomycetota > Actinomycetes > Kitasatosporales > Streptomycetaceae > Kitasatospora > Kitasatospora sp. NPDC056076. Next base: position 30,342 of record NZ_JBHJWG010000031.1, on the reverse strand, counting down.
CTGCCGCCAGCCCTGGTTGAAGAACACCAGCGAGAGCCGGCTGCGGCCGTCGGTGACGACCACCTCCAGCCGGTCCCCCTTGCGGCCGCGGAACGGGATCAGGGTGACCTTCTCGATCCGGGCCAGCACGGTGACGTGCTCGTCGACCTCCAGCTCGTCCAGGCTGGTGAGCTGGCCGCGCTCGACGTAGCGGCGGGGGTAGTGGTGCAGCAGGTCCCCGACCGTGCGCAGCTTGAGACTGTCGGCGAGCACCTTCGCGGTGCGGTCGCCGACGAGCTTGGTCAGTGGTTCATCGAGAGCGCCCATCAGGCCCTTGTTTACACCAAGGCACCGACGAACACCGACGGACGGACCGCTACTCCACGCCGATGAGCAGCGGCGTGAACTCCTGGCCGCCGTGGAAGACCACCGAGTCCACCTCCGGCCGCTGCTGGCGGACGTGCGCCACCAGCCGGTCGGCGAGCGCCCGGTCGGCGCCCTCCCCGAGGATCAGGGTGACGAGTTCGCCGCCCGCGCCGAGCATCCGGTCGAGCACGCTCTGGCCGACCTCGGCCAGTCCGGCGCCGATCACCGCGACGTCCCCGTCGATCAGGCCGAGCACGTCGCCGGCCTGGCAGACCCCGGCCATGGTCCAGGACTCCCCCTCGGCGACGGCGAGTTCGGCGTACCGGGTGGCCCCGGCGGCCGAGGTCATGGCGACCACGTCCTCGTCGAAGCGGCGACCGCCCTCGTGCACGGCGAGCGCGGCCAGGCCCTGCACCGGCGAGCGGGTGGGCAGGACGGCGATCCGCACGCCCTCCTCGCGCAGCTGGTCGGCGGCGGCCCCGGCGGCGGCGCGCAGTTCGGGGTCGTTGAGCAGCAGCACCACCTCGCGGGCGGCCGCGCCGCGGACGGCGTCGGCGAGTTCGGCGCTGGCCGGGCGGCGGTCCGGGTCGGCGTGCAGGACGACGGCGCCGGCCTGCTCGCACAGGTCGGCCAGCCCGTCGCCGGACACCACCGAGAGCACCGCGCGGGTCCGGTGCTCGCGCTCGCCGCGCTCGGCCGCGGTGCCGGCCCGGGCGGCGGCCTCGGCGAAGTGGGTGATCCGGATCTGGTGCGGGCGCCCGGCCCGGACCCCGGCCTCGACGGCGGCGCCCGCGTCGTCCACGTGGACGTGCACGTTCCACAGGCCGTCGCCGCCGCCGATCACCAGCGAGTCGCCGAGCCCGCCGAGCCGCTCGCGCAGCGCGGGCAGCGCCTCGTCCTCGGCGTCCAGCAGGTAGATGACCTCGAAGGCGGGGTGGCCCGGGCCGGGCGGCCGCCGGTGCGGTTCGCAGCTCTCCACCGCCCGGACGTCCCCGCGCAGCGCGACCGGCCCCATCGGCTGCTGCCCGGCGACGGCGTCGGCGAGCGCGCCGAGGACCGCCACCAGGCCGCGCCCGCCGGCGTCCACCACCCCGTTCTCGGCCAGCACGGCGAGCTGCTCGGGGGTGTGCCGCAGGGCGTCCCGGGCGGCCCGGTGGGCGGTGTCGGCGACCTGGGCGAGCCCGTCCCCGGCCCGCACCGCCTCGCGGGCGGCGACCCGGGCGACGGTGAGCAGGGTGCCCTCGACGGGTTCCGCGACGGCCTGGTAGGCGGAGTCGGCGGCGCGCAGCAGGGCGGCCCGCAGCTGGTCGGCGCCGCCGCCCTCGGCCAGCGTCTCGGCGGTGCCGCGCAGCCACTGGGCGAGGATCACCCCGGAGTTGCCGCGGGCGCCGATCAGCGCGCCGCGGGCCATCGCGCGGACGGCGTCGGCCAGCCCGGGCGCCGGCCCGGACTCGGGGTCGGCGAAGCGGCTCTCCACCTCGGCGGCGGCGGACTCGACGGTCAGGTAGAGGTTGGTGCCGGTGTCGCCGTCCGGGACGGGGTACACGTTGAGCGCGTCGATCTCCTCGCGGGCCTGGCCGAGCGCCCGCAGGGCGAGCTGGCACCAGGTGCGCACGGCCGGGGCGTCGAGCGTGTGCAGCACCAGGTCTCCTCCGGGACGGGCCGCCGGACCGGCCCGGGGGCCGCGGCGAGGGGTGATACCGGCAGGTTATCGGGGCTCGGGGAGGGCCGCCGGGGCCCCTGACCGGAGCGATCACCCGGCCGGTCATGGTAGTTTCGTGGGACGGAAGCAAGCGTTGTATGCTCTTCCGGTTGCCTGGAACCGTCCAGGCTCACCCCCTTGTCCGGTCCGGTGCACGCGAGTGTTCTGGTGGGTGAGTGGGTTTTCGAAAGTATCTGATCTGAAGTCTTGGAGTGACTCCTGTGGCTGCCAACTGCGACGTCTGCGGCAAGGGGCCGGGCTTCGGCAACAGCATCTCCCACTCTCACCGCCGTACCCCCCGTCGTTGGAACCCCAACATTCAGACGGTGCGCGCTGTGATTGGGCGTACGCCGAAGCGGCTCAACGTCTGCACCTCGTGCATCAAGGCCGGTAAGGTCTCGCGCTGACGCGCAGACCGGCATGCCGGTCCTCCAGTGAGTCGGTTCATCCCCGGATGGACCGGCTTCGCTGTTTCCGGGACCGGTCAGGCTTTCCGGACGCACACGTGACGGGCGGACCCCCGAGGGGGTCCGCCCGTCGCCGCGTTCCGGCCGGGGCCGCGGGTCAGCGCCAGCGCCAGGCGTGGTCGACCGGGCCGATCCCGGCGCCCAGGGCGAAGCCCCCGGCGATCGCGCCGGTGACGTACTCCTTGGCCGAGCCCACCGCCCCGGGCACCGACTCCCCCTTGGCCAGGCCGGCCGCGATCGAGCTGGCCAGGGTGCAGCCGGTGCCGTGGGTGTGCCGGTTGTCGTAGCGCGGCGCGCGGTACCAGTGCACCTCGCCGGGCCCGCCGTACAGCAGGTCGGCCGCCTCGCCGGCCAGGTGCCCGCCCTTGACCAGCACCCAGCGCGGCCCGAGGTCCAGCAGCGCCTCGGCGGCGGCCAGCATCTGCGACTCGTCCTCGACGGTCCGGCCGGTGAGCTGCGTCACCTCGTGCAGGTTGGGGGTGACCACGGTGGCGACCGGCAGCAGCCGCTCGCGGACGGTGGCGACCGCCTCGGCGGCCAGCAGCGCGTCCCCGTGCTTGGAGACGCCGACCGGGTCGACCACCACCGGGGCGTCCACCCCGGCGAGCAGTTCCGCGACGGTCTCGACCAGTTCGATCGAGGCGAGCATGCCGGTCTTCACCGCCTGCACCCCGATGTCGTCCACCACGCTGCGGAACTGCGCCCGGACGGCTTCGGCGGGCAGTTCCCAGTAGCCCTGGACGCCGAGCGAGTTCTGCGCGGTGACGGCGGTGATCACGCTCATGCCGTGGACGCCGAGGGCGAGCATCGCCTTGAGGTCGGCCTGGATGCCGGCGCCGCCGCCGGAGTCGGAACCGGCGACGGTGAGGACGCGGGGAGGTGCGGTCGAATCCATGGCCCCCAACCTACCCGCGCGCGTTCGGGGCGCCGCCGTCAGAGCACCGCTTCCGATTCCGCCCAGCGGTCCTCCGGCACCGTCTTCAACCTGGTCACCGCGTCGCCGATCGGCAGCAGCTCGATGCCGGTCCGGCGCAGCGCGGTGAAGTGCCCGAACGCGCCCCGGTGGACGGCCTCCACCGCGTGCCAGCCGAAGCGGGTGGCGAGCACCCGGTCCCGGGCGGTCGGGGTGCCGCCGCGCTGGGTGTGGCCCAGGATGACCGGGCGGGCCTCCTTGCCGAGCAGGTTCTCCAGCTCGTGGGCGAGCCGGTTGCCGATCCCGCCGAAGGTCCGGTGGCCGTACTGGTCGACCTCGCCGTGGTCGAAGCGCATGGTGCCGGGCGTCGGGGCGGCGCCCTCGGCGACGGCGATGATGGCGAACTTCTTGCCGCGGGCGAAGCGGTCCTCGACCATCCGGGCCACCGCCTCGATGTCGAAGGGCTTCTCCGGGATGAGGATGCCGTGGGCGCCGCCGGCCATGCCCGCGGTGAGGGTGATCCAGCCGGTGTGCCGGCCCATCAACTCCACCACCATGACGCGCTGGTGGGACTCGGCGGTGGTCTTGAGCCGGTCGATCGCCTCGGTCGCCACGTGCACCGCGGTGTCGAAGCCGAAGGTGACGTCGGTGGCGTCGATGTCGTTGTCGATGGTCTTGGGCACCCCGACCACCGGGAGTCCGGCGTCGCTGAACAGCTTGGCGGCGGTCAGCGTCCCCTCGCCGCCGATCGCGACCAGCGCGTCGATGCCGATGTCCCGGGCCAGCGTCTTGGCGTTCTCCACCGCCCAGGCGATCCGCTCGCGCTGCACCCGGGCCGAGCCCAGGATGGTGCCGCCGAGGGTGAGCAGACCGGTGACGTCGTCGTGCGAGACCGGCCGGGTTCTGCCCTCGATCAGCCCGAGGAAGCCGTCCTCGATGCCCACGATCTCGTCGCCGTGCACGTCCGTGCCCCGGTGCACCACCGAGCGGATCACCGCGTTGAGGCCGGGGCAGTCGCCGCCGCTGGTCAGGACACCGATGCGCATGTGTGGTGTGCTCCCGCTCGCCGTGGTTCGGCCCGGCCGCAGCCGACGGCGGGCGGGCTCGGATGGCGCAAGCCTACGCAAAACGCACCCTCGAAGCCCGTCCGCCGCACGTCCGGAGCGTTACGCGCCGTACCGGCGTCCACGCCCCGTCAGCCGTCCTCCGTACGTCACTCGGCGAAGTGGTCCCAGCCGCCGACCCGGTCCCAGGGCGCGCCGTCGACCGTCACCCGTCCGCTGCGCGAACCCCGCGGGCGGCCGGTCACCTCGCCCACCACCCGCCAGCGGGAGGGGAGTTGGACCCCGCGCGGGAAGGTCGCCACGATCGCGTGGTCCTCGCCGCCGGACAGCACCCAGACCAGCGGGTCCACCCCGACCGCCTGGCCGATGTCGGCCATCTGCGCCGGGACGTCGAAGTCGGCGGCCCTGAGGTCGATGTCCACCTCGCTGGCCCGGGCCACGTGGCCGAGGTCGGCGACCAGCCCGTCGCTCACGTCGATCATCGAGGTGGCGCCCAACTCGGCGGCGGCCGGGCCCGCGTGGTACGGCGGCTCGGGCCGGCGGTGCGCCTCGACGAAGGCGCGCGGGGAGCGGAAGCCGCGTTGCAGCACCGTCAGTCCGGCCGCCGACCAGCCGAGCCAGCCGCACACCGCGATCACGTCGCCGACCTGGGCGCCGGAGCGCGTCACCGCCGGGCGCCCCTGGAGGTCGCCGAGCGCCGTGATCGCCAGCATGACGGTGTCGCCGCGCACCACGTCGCCGCCGACCACCGTCGCCCCGGCGACCTGGCACTCGTCGCGCAGCCCGTCCATCAGCTCGGTGGCCCAGGTGGTCGGCAGGTCGGCGGGGGCGACCAGCCCGAGCAGTATCGCGGTCGGCACCGCGCCCATCGCGGCCACGTCGGCGAGGTTCTGGGCGGCGGCCTTGCGGCCCACGTCGTAGGCGGTGGACCAGTCCCGGCGGAAGTGCCGGTTCTCGATCAGGACGTCCGTGGTGGCCACCACCCGGCCGTCCGGGGCCTTCACCACCGCGGCGTCGTCCCCGGGGCCGAGGTCGACCGCGTCGGTGAGCGGTACCCGGGCGGTCAGCTCCCTGATGAGACCGAACTCGCCGAGCTCGCCCACGGTCCCCTGCATCTGCCGTCCTCTCGCCTTTCCTCCCCGGACGGCACCGCCGCCCGGGATACGGTCCCCGTCGCTCCCCCCGCGCGCAGCGTACGCCCTCCGGGGGCACCGAAGTCTCCCCTCCCCGGCCCGCTGCGCGGTAGCGTGGTGATCAGCCTGCCGGTGCGCCCGCACCCACCCCTGCACCAGCCCGGGCGGTCCCGGCGGCGATCCCCCCAACCGGCCGCCGGGAGGTCACCCGTGGTACAGGCATACATCCTGATCCAGACCGAAGTAGGAAAGGCCACCGCGGTGGCCGAGACCATCGCGAAGATCCCCGGTGTGATCACCGCCGAGGACGTCACCGGCCCGTACGACGTCATCGTCAAGGCCGAGGCCGACACCGTCGACGACCTGGGCCGCCTGGTGGTCGCCAAGGTCCAGAAGGTGGAGGGCATCACCCGCACCCTCACCTGTCCGGTGGTGCACCTCTGACCCCGGCTACCATCGGCGGGTGGCCAGAGAACTCCGCATCCCCAGGGCGCTGACCGCGCTTCCCGCGCCGGTCCGCTGGCTGGCCGCGCCGGTCGCGCTGACCTGCACCGTGGTGGTGCTCATCGGCAGTTGGAGTTCCGCCGACGACCCCGCGGTGGAGGTCCCGCGGCCGAGCGGGAAGGCCGCGGACCACTGCCGGGCGCTGGGCGCCGCCCTGCCCCAGGAGTTGCTCGGCCGCGCCCGCCGGGACCCGTCCCCGGCCTCCCCGTACGTGGCGGCCTGGGGCGACTCGCCCCGGGTGGTGCTGCGGTGCGGCATCGACCGCCCGGAGGAGCTGGACGGCCCGCACGCCAAGGACCTGTCGCCGACCGTCGACGACGTCACCTGGTGGTCGCAGCAGCTCGCCGACGGCGGCTACCGCTTCGTGGCGACCATGCGGGCCGCCTACGTCGAGGTGACCGTCCCGGCCGGGGCCGCGCAGAACCCCTTCGACCCGGCGGCCGCCCTGACCCCCGCGGTGAAGGCGAACATCCCGGGCTGAGCCCGTACCCGCCCCGAGCCGAAGGGGCGGGCCGGCAGCTCCCGGCCCGCCCCTGTCACGCGTACGGGCCCGCTAGCGCAGCCCGGTCGAGCGGCGCAGCGCGGTCTGCAGCAGCCGGTCGATCAGCTCCGCGTACGAGACCCCGCTGGCCTCCCACATCTTCGGGTAGGCGGAGATCGGGGTGAAGCCCGGCATGGTGTTGATCTCGTTGATCATCCAGCTGCCGTCGTCCAGCAGGAAGAAGTCGACCCGGGCCAGGCCCTCGCAGCCGAAGGCCTCGAACGCGGCCACCGCCTGGCGCCGGATCTCCGCGACCTCCTCGGCGGTCAGCTCGGCCGGGATCCGCACCTCGGAGGAGTCGATGTACTTGGCCTCGAAGTCGTAGAAGTCGAAGCCCTCGCCGACCAGCACCTCGGCCGGGACGCTGGCCCGCGGGCCGTCCTCGAACTCCAGCACCCCGCACTCGATCTCGCGACCGGAGACCCCCGCCTCGATGATCAGCTTGGGGTCGTGCCGGCGGGCCTCCTCGATCGCGGCGTCGAGCTCGGCCAGGTCCTTGACCTTGGTGATGCCGATGCTGGAGCCGGCCCGGCAGGGCTTCACGAACACCGGCAGGCCCAGCTCGGCGACCCGCTCGCGCACCGCGGCGCGGCCCTGCTCGGTCTCCCAGTCGCGCGGCCGCACGATCGTGTAGTGGCCGACGCCCAGGCCGTGCGAGGCCAGGATCCGCTTGGCGAACTCCTTGTCCATGCCGGCCGCGCTGGCCAGCACGCCGTTGCCGACGTACGGGACGCCGGAGAGTTCCAGCAGGCCCTGGAGGGTGCCGTCCTCGCCCCACGGGCCGTGCAGCAGCGGGAACACCACGTCGACCTCGCCGAGGGCCTTGGGGGCGCTCCCCGGCTCGCTCAGCAGCACCTCCCGGCTGCCCGGCGAGACCGGCAGCGCGACCTGCCCGTCGACGGCCTCGGCGACGTGGGCCACGTCCGGCAGCCGGCCGTCGGTGATGGCCATCCGGGACGGCTCGTCGCTGGTCAGCGCCCAGCGGCCCTCGTGGGTGATGCCGATCGGCAGCACGTCGTACTTGTCACGGTCGATCGCCCGGAGGACGCTGCCCGCGGTGGAGACCGAGATCGCGTGCTCGGAGCTGCGCCCGCCGAAGACCAGCGCGACGCGCGGCTTGGGGGCGGACGGGTCCGGGGTGGTCTGTTCGATGCTCATATCGGGTTTGAGACTACCGTGCGAGGTGTTTCCGGGAAGTCAACGCCGGCCCGGAGAGTCCGCGCCCACCACCGGGTGCGGGGCCCGACGAGCCGGGCCTCAGCGCCGCTCCGCCTTGGCCGAGCGGGACATCAGCACCTGCAGCGCCTCCCGGGTGGGCCGCCCGTTGTGCACCACGTCCACCACCGCCTCGACGATCGGCATGTCGACCCCGCTGCGCCGGGCCAGGTCCAGCACCGACTCGCAGGACTTGACGCCCTCCGCGGTCTGCCGGGTGGCCGCGATGGTCTCGGCCAGCGACATGCCCCGGCCCAGGTTCATCCCGAAGGTGTTGTTGCGCGACAGCGGCGAGGAGCAGGTGGCGACCAGGTCGCCCATCCCCGCCAGCCCCGCGAAGGTGTGCGGGTCGGCGCCCAGCACCTCGCCGAGCCGGGTGGTCTCGGCCAGTCCGCGGGTGATCAGGGTGGCCTTGGTGTTGTCGCCGAGCCCCATGCCGGCCGCCATGCCGACGGCCAGGCCGATCACGTTCTTGACCGCGCCGCCGAGCTCGCAGCCGATCACGTCGGTGTTGGTGTACGGCCGGAAGTACGGCGTGTGGCAGGCCGCCTGGAGCCGCCTGGCGACCGCCTCGTCGGTGCAGGCGACCACGCTCGCGGCGGGCTGCCGGTTGGCGATCTCCTTGGCCAGGTTGGGCCCGCTGACCACCGCGACCCGCTCCGGGCCGACCTTGGTGACCTCGTCGATCACCTCGCTCATCCGCTTGGCGGTGCCGAGTTCGATGCCCTTCATCAGGCTGACCAGCACGGTCTGCGGCTCGATCAGCGGCGCCCAGGCGGCCAGGTTGTCGCGCAGCGTCTGGGAGGGCACCACCAGCACCGCGAAGTCGGCGCCGGCCAGCGCCTCGGCGGCGTCGGTGGTGGCCCGGACGGTGTCGGGCAGCCGGACGCCCGGCAGGTAGTCCGGGTTCTCGTGGGTGGAGTTGACGGCGTCCACCAGCTCCTGGCGGCGGGCCCACAGCACGACCTCGCAGCCCGCGTCGGCCAGCACCATCGCGAACGCGGTGCCCCAGGAGCCCGTCCCCATCACGGCGCAGCGGGTCACCGGCCCGTCCCCTCTTCGTCGTTGTCGTTCCGGCCGCCCTTGGCGCGGCGGCGTTCGGCCAGCGCGGCGGCGGCCCGCTCGCGGGCGGCCTTGCGCATGTCGTAGCGCTCGGCCGGCGGCTCCTCGCCGCGGACCCCGGCCAGCACCTCGGTGATCGCCGCCATGATGTCCTCGGTGGCGTCGTTGAGCACCTGGCCGGTGAGCTCCATGCCCGCGTACTTGCTCAGGTCCACCGCGGGCCCGGCGGCCACGGTCACCCGGTGCCGCGGGAACAGGTTGAACCTGCCCTTGCCGAAACCGGCCCGGCCGTACGGCGGGATGATCTCGTGGGCGCCCCAGTGCGCGACCGGGATGACCGGCGCGCCGGTCATCAGCGCGACCCGGGCGACCCCGTTCTTGCCGGTCATCGGCCACAGGTCCGGGTCCCGGGTGAGCGTTCCCTCCGGGTAGAACTGCACGCACTGGCCGTTGTTGACGGCGTCGATCGCGGCCCGGAAGGCCTGCGCCGCGTCGGTGGACTCGCGGAACACCGGGATCTGGCCGGTCTTGCGCAGCATGAACCCGATGAAGGGGATCGAGAACAGCGAGGACTTGCCGAGGATCCGCGGCGGACGGCCGCTGTTGTACTGCCAGTGCGCGTAGATCACCGGGTCGATGATCGAGTTGTGGTTCACGGCGGCGATGAAGCCGCCCTTCTCCGGAATGTGCTCCCAGCCCCGCCAGTCGGGCTTCACCAACGCGGTCGTCACCGGCTTCACCAGCACGGCCGCGAAGCGGTACCAGATGCCGTAGTCGGCGTTGCCGAACTTGGCGTACGAGCGGCGGGCCACCCCAAGCTCCTTCTCATCGCATGCGGCACGTGGGGTGCCGCGGTCATGGCCTCCCGTGCCGCGCACCGGCGCGACCGGTGCCCGGGGCACGGGCGCGGAACAGTGTCGCCCGCCTGCTCACCGGCTGTCGAGCGGCCGCGCCAACCCGCCGGGCGGGCGTGATCAAACGCACGTCCGCACAGCTCGGACGGCCTGGCGAGGGTTCCGGGACCGGCGTCACAATGACGCCGATGACCCAGGACACCGTACGCCCCAGCGAGCCCGTCGCGCCCGCCGCACCCGCCGCCGACTGGTCGCTGGTGCTACCGCTCAAGCCGCTCGCCCTCGCGAAGAGCCGACTGGCCCCGTACGCGGGCCCGCACCGGGCCGAGCTGGCCCTCTCCTTCGCCCTCGACACGGTCACCGCCGCGCTGGCCACCCCGGGCGTCTCGCGCGTCCTGGTGGTCACCCCGGACGCCACCGCCGGCGCCCGGCTGGCCGGGCTGGGCGCCCTGGTGGTCGCCGACGAGCCCGGCGGCGGCCTCAACCGGGCGCTGGCGCACGGCGCCTCGGCCGCCCGGGCGCTCGCCCCGCGGGCGCCGCTGGCCGCCCTCTCGGCAGACCTGCCGGCCCTGCGCCCGGCCGAACTCGCCCGGGTGCTGGGCGCGGTGCCGTCGGACGGCCGGGCCTTCCTGCCGGACTCCCCCGGCCTGGGCACCACCCTGCTCGCCTGCGGCCCCGGCCGTCCGCTCGCCCCCGCGTTCGGGGACGGCTCGCGGGCCCGGCACGCGGCCGGCGGGGCGCTCGAACTGCGCCTGGCGGACGTGGAGTCGGTGCGCCGGGACGTCGACACCGGCGCCGACCTCGGCGAGGCCGCCGGGCTCGGCCTCGGCCCGTACACCAGTGCGCTGTTCGCCCGTCTGGGCGGCTCCTGACCAGCGGGCCCGTGGGACCCGCTCGCTATGCTGCTGGCATGCAGGCCACCGCGTTCACCTTCGACCCCGCCACCCGAGCCGGCTCGGTGCTGCTCGACGACGGGACCCCGGTGCCGTTCGACGCGGCCGCCTTCGACGCCGGCGGCCTGCTGCTGCTGCGGCCCGGCCAGCGGGTGCGGATCCGCACCGAGGGCGCGGGCGAGACCCGCCGGGTGGTCTTCGTGACCCTGCAGACCTTCCCCGACCCGGCCGACGGCCGCTGACGGCGTCAACGACCGCTGACGGCGCCGTCCCCCCTCCGGCCGTTCCCGCCCTTCCCGCAGTTCCCGCAGTTCCCGCAGTTCCCGCAGTTCCCGCGGATTTCCGCGCCCGGACGGCGGCTGCCGGTGAATCCTGACTAAGCGCCCGGAAATCGAAAGAGCCGCGGCCACCCGGTCTCCGCAATTCGCGGAAGGGGGTGCCGCGGCTCTGTGCCGAAGGCCGTCCGAGGACAGTCGCGCGGGACTTACTTGGCCGAGGCCTTGCGCGCGGTGGTCTTGCGGGTGGCGGTCTTCTTCGCCGGCGCCGTCTTCTTGGCCGTGGCGGTCGCCTTCTTGGCGGTGGCCGTGGTCTTCTTGGCGGCAGCCGTGGTGGTCGCCTTCTTGGCGGCGGCCGTCTTCTTGGTCGCCGCGGCCTTGGTCGCAGCCGCCTTGGTGGCGGTGGCCGTGGTCTTCTTGGCGGCGGCGGTGGTGGTCGCCTTCTTGGCCGTGGCGGTCGCCTTCTTCGCGGCGGTGGCCGTGGTCTTCTTGGCGGCAGCCGTGGTGGTCGCCTTCTTGGCCGCGGCCTTCTTGGCGGCCGGAGCGGCGGCGGCAGCGGTGGCGGCGCGCTTGGTGGCGGCACGCTTGGCGGCCGGGGTCGCGGCGACACCGGTCTTGCCCGGGGTGAGCGAGCCCTTGGGGGCCTTCTTCACCGAGGGGCCTTCCTTCGGCAGCTTCTTGCTGCCGCTGACCAGGTCCTTGAAACCCTGACCCGGACGGAAGCGGGGGACCGAGGTCTTCTTGACCTTGACCCGCTCGCCGGTCTGCGGGTTGCGGGCGAAGCGCGCGGAGCGCTCCACCTTCTCGAAGGTGCCGAAACCGGTGACCGAAACCCGGTCACCGGCCACAACGGCACGGACCATGGTGTCGAGCACTGCGTCGACGGCCTCTGCGGCAGCCTTGCGACCGCCCAGCTGCTCGGCCACCGCTTCGACAAGCTGAGCCTTGTTCACGTCTTCCCCTTCGGAAACGGGCGCCGGATGATTCCATCCGTTCTTTTCGCACGTTAGGTATGTATCTGCGGACTTTCAATTACCAAACGCGCGAATCACCCTAGTGTCGCAATGGATTTGCGCGTCCGCGACCTCAGGCGCGGGGCGGGTGCCCCTCGTCGAGGTCATGTACAAAGCGACTCAACCGCCTTGCCGCCTCCGGAAGATCGCGCTTGGCGGTCTCCGTGACGATGAGCAGTTGACGGGTGAGAGCGGTCTTTGCATCGACAGACACGTTCAGCGCATGCACGCGGGCGTGAGCTTGCTTCAACCGCTCGGCCACAAGCGCGTAGAGCGCTGCGACTTCCTGGTCGTCCGGCGCCTCAGCTGGTGTTGCGGAGGTGACGTCCGGCCGATCGTCAATTCGGCGTTCGGATCCCCGGCCCGTGGACTCCTCGGACGCGGGTTCGCCGCCCGCGTACGGAGGTTCATGGTGCCGGTGCATGTACTGATTGTGCCATCTACCCGCAGTTGTACTTGCGCGGGGCCCTCTTCCGCAAAGCCGAATGGGCAATCCGGGGAGCCCCCGGTGCTAACTCGTGCTCCGGAACGACGGATGGCCCGGCCCCCCCGAGGGGGAGCGCGGGCCATCCGGTGGATCGTCAGAATGCTTGTTCTGAGGGGAACTCAGGACACCGGCAGAGTACGGGGCTTGAACGCCGGACGGGTCGCCTCGTAGGCGGCGATGTCCCCCTCGTTCTGCAGCGTGATGCTGATGTCGTCCAGGCCGTTGAGCAGCCGCCACCGGAGGTTGTCGTCCAGTTCGAAGGTCGCGGTGATGCCTTCGGCCCGGACTTCCCGTGCTTCCAGATCAACGGTGATCTCGGCCGAAGGGTCACTCTCGGTGAGCGACCAGAGGCGCTCCACGGTCTCCTGCGGCAGCACGACGGTCAGCAGACCGTTCTTCAGCGAGTTGCCCCGGAAGATGTCGGCGAAGCGCGAGGAGATGACCGCGTGGAAGCCGTAGTTCTGCAGCGCCCAGACCGCGTGCTCCCGGGAGGAGCCGGTGCCGAACTCGGGGCCGGCCACCAGGACGGTGGCGCCCTCGCGCTCGGGCCGGTTGAGGACGAACGACTCGTCCTTGCGCCAGGCCTCGAACAGGCCGTCCTCGAAACCGGATCGGGTGACCTTCTTGAGCCAATGGGCCGGGATGATCTGGTCCGTGTCCACGTTGCTGCGGCGCAGCGGGACGGCCCGGCCGGTGTGGGTGGTGAACTTCTCCATGGCTCAGGCCTCCACGGCGACGTTGGCGGAGTTGGCGGACAGGTCCGACGGGGCGGCCAGCCGGCCCAGGACGGCGGTCGCGGCGGCGACCTGCGGGGAGACCAGGTGGGTGCGGCCGCCCTTGCCCTGGCGGCCCTCGAAGTTGCGGTTCGAGGTGGAGGCGCAGCGCTCCCCCGGGGCGAGCTGGTCGGGGTTCATGCCCAGGCACATCGAGCAGCCGGCGTGCCGCCATTCGGCCCCGGCGGCGGTGAACACCTTGTCCAGGCCCTCCTCGACGGCCTGGAGCGCGACCCGGACGGAGCCGGGGACGACCAGCATCCGCACCCGGTCGGCGACCTTGCGGCCCTCCAGCACGGCGGCGGCGGCGCGCAGGTCCTCGATCCGGCCGTTGGTGCAGGAGCCGACGAAGACCGCGTCGACGGCGACCTCGCGCAGCGGGGTGCCCGCCTCCAGGCCCATGTACGCGAGGGCGTTCTCGGCGGCCGCGCGCTCCTGCGGGTCGGCGAAGTCCGCGGGGTTCGGGACGTCCGCGCCGAGCGGGGCGCCCTGGCCGGGGTTGGTGCCCCAGGTGACGAAGGGGGTGAGCTCGCTCGCGTCGATGAACACCTCGTGGTCGAAGACGGCGTCCTCGTCGGTGGCCAGGGTCCGCCAGTACGCGACGGCGGCGTCCCAGTCCTCGCCCTGCGGGGCGTGCGGGCGGCCCTGGAGGTAGTCGAAGGTGGTGTCGTCCGGGGCGATCATGCCGGCCCGGGCGCCCGCCTCGATCGACATGTTGCAGACGGTCATCCGGGCCTCCATCGACAGGCTCCGGATCGCCGAACCGCGGTACTCCAGGACGTAGCCCTGGCCGCCGCCGGTGCCGATCTTCGCGATCACGGCGAGGATCAGGTCCTTGGCCGTGACGCCCTCGGGCAGGTCGCCCTCGACGGTGACCGCCATGGTGCGGAACGGCGCCAGCGGCAGGGTCTGGGTGGCCAGCACGTGCTCGACCTGGCTGGTGCCGATGCCGAACGCCAGCGCGCCGAAGGCGCCGTGGGTGGAGGTGTGGGAGTCGCCGCAGACCACGGTGGTGCCGGGCTGGGTCAGGCCGAGCTGGGGGCCGACCACGTGCACCACGCCCTGCTCGACGTCGCCGAGCGAGTGGATCCGTACGCCGAACTCGGCCGCGTTGCGGCGCAGGGTCTCCAGCTGCACCCGGGAGACCGGGTCCGCGATCGGCTTGTCGATGTCCAGGGTCGGGGTGTTGTGGTCCTCGGTGGCGATCGTCAGATCGGTGCGGCGGACCGTACGGCCGGCCAGCCGCAGCCCGTCGAAGGCCTGCGGGCTGGTCACCTCGTGGAGCAGGTGCAGGTCGATGAACAGGAGGTCGGGCTCGCCCTCCGCGCGCCGCACGACGTGGTCGTCCCAGACCTTCTCTGCGAGTGTCCGTCCCATCGGATTCCCTCCAGCCGGCCGCGTTGCCGGCCTTCTCGTGTCGTCGAGGTCATTGCGCGCCCGCCCGTGGGGAGCGTGTTCGCGAGACCTGCACGCCGGATCGCTGTCCACGATGCGGACACTCTGACGAGGCCCCATCCTGGATGTCTCCCGGGCTGCTGCATCCAGAGTGGCGCTTTTCCCGGAAGATTGAACTTGCGTCTCGCGGAATGAGACTGCAGTCTTAGGGCATGGACAACTCTAGCGGCGTCGGCGTTCTCGACAAGGCCGCTCTGGTGCTCAGCGCACTGGAGTCGGGCCCCGCCACGTTGGCGGGGCTGGTCGCCGCCACCGGTCTGGCGCGCCCCACGGCCCACCGACTCGCCGTCGCACTCGAACACCACCGTCTGGTCACCAGGGACATGCAGGGGCGGTTCATCCTCGGCCCCCGCCTGTCCGAACTCTCCGCCGCGGCGGGCGAGGACCGGCTGCTCGCCACCGCGGGCCCGGTCCTGACCCACCTGCGCGACGTCACCGGCGAGAGCGCACAGCTCTACCGCCGGCAGGGCGAGATGCGGATCTGCGTAGCCGCCGCCGAGCGGCTCTCCGGTCTGCGGGACACCGTCCCGGTCGGCAGCACCCTGCCGATGAAGGCCGGCTCGGCCGCCCAGGTCCTGCTGGCCTGGGAGGAGCCCGAGCGGCTCCACCGCGGCCTCCAGGGCGCCCGCTTCACCGCCACCGCGCTCAGCGGCGTCCGGCGGCGCGGCTGGGCCCAGTCGATCGGCGAGCGGGAGCCGGGCGTCGCGTCCGTCTCCGCTCCCGTGCGCGGCCCCTCCAACCGCGTGGTGGCCGCCGTCTCCGTCTCCGGCCCGATCGAGCGCCTGACCCGCCACCCGGGCCGGCTGCACGCCCAGGCCATCATCGAGGCCGCGAACCGGCTCACCGAGGCCCTGCGGCGCAGCTGATCCGGCGGACTCCCCCACCCACCCCGCCGACTCCCCCGAACCCGAATCCCCCACTCCCCCACCGCACGCGAAAGGGCCCCGCTCGGATCGAGCGGGGCCCTTCGCACACCTGCGCGGCGGAAAAGCAAAAAGACCCCGCGGACGGGGTCTTCCATATTTCTGGCTGGGGTACCAGGACTCGAACCTAGACTAAATGAACCAGAATCACTCGTGCTGCCAATTACACCATACCCCAACGCAAAGCAAGGGCCGATGGGCATGTCCTCGAAAAGAACACAGCCACCGGCTTCGTGCTTTGAAGTACCCCCGACCGGATTCGAACCGGCGCTACTGCCGTGAGAGGGCAGCGTGCTAGGCCGCTACACAACGGGGGCATCCTGGCGATCCCTTGCGGGATCAGTACCCCCGACCGGATTCGAACCGGCGCTACTGCCGTGAGAGGGCAGCGTGCTAGGCCGCTACACAACGGGGGCTTGGATCTTCATTTGTACTGCTGGGTGACCGTTGCCGATCGTACTGCGCTGGGGTACCAGGACTCGAACCTAGACTAAATGAACCAGAATCACTCGTGCTGCCAATTACACCATACCCCACCAGAGTTGAACCCCTGCGGGCCCTTCTCAGGCGTTGCGCCTCTCGGTCGGTCCCGTTCCGAGGGGCTTTCGCTCCCTCGTCCGTTCCCTCCCGGGCGGCGCAGAAAGAACATTACCCGACGTCTGCCCTGGCTCCAAAATCGATAACCGCAGGCAGCGGTGGGGAGGCCGTCCGATGACCTCCGGGTGCGCCGCGGGCCCGGCACGGAGCCGGGCCCGCGGGCTGCTCAGGAGGCGCTTGCGCGGGCCGTTCAGGCCGTCGGCAGCGCGTCCAGGGCGGAACGGAGCCGGCGCAGCGTCTCGGGGCGGCCGAGCAGCTCCATCGACTCGAACAGCGGCGGCGAGACCCGACGGCCCGTGACGGCCACCCGCAGCGGCGTGAAGGCGAACTTGGGCTTGATGCCCAGGCCCTCCACCAGGGCCCCGCGCAGCGCGGTCTGGATCGGCTCCGGGGTGAAGTCCGCGAGCTCCTCCAGCGCCTTGACGCTGGCCTCCAGCACCGGACCGGCGTCCGCGGTCAGCACCTTGGCGGCGTCGTCCGGGTCCACCGCGAAGTCGGCCGGGTCGACGAACAGGAAGCCGGCCATGTTGACGATCTCGCTCAGCACGACCATCCGCTCCTGGGTGAGCGGCGCGATCCGGGCGAGCAGGTCCAGCTGCTCGGCGGTCGGCTCGGCTGGCAGCAGGCCGGGGCCCTGGAGGAACGGCACGAGGCGGCGGACGAAGTCCTCCGGGGCCAGCCGGCGGACGTGCTCGGCGTTGATCGCCTCGCACTTCTTGAGGTCGAAGCGCGCCGGGTTGGAGTTCACCTTGGCCACGTCGAAGGCGGCGACCATCTCGTCCATGTCGAACAGGTCGCGGTCCTCGGCCAGCGACCAGCCCAGCAGGGACAGGTAGTTGAGCAGGCCCTCGCGGATGAAGCCGCGCTCGCGGTACAGGTTGAGCGAGGACTGCGGGTCGCGCTTGGAGAGCTTCTTGTTGCCCTCGCCCATCACGTACGGCAGGTGGCCGAAGCGCGGGGTGGCGCCCTCGCCGACGCCGATCTCGGCGAGCGCCGCGTACAGCGCGATCTGCCGCGGGGTGGAGGACAGCAGGTCCTCGCCGCGCAGCACGTGGGTGATGCCCATCAGGGCGTCGTCCACCGGGTTGACCAGGGTGTACAGCGGGGCGCCGTTGGCGCGGACGATGCCGTAGTCCGGGACGTTCTCCGGCTCGAAGGTGAGCGTGCCGCGCACCAGGTCGTCGAAGGAGATGGTCCGGTCGGGCATCCGGAAGCGCAGGATCGGCTCGCGCTTCTCCAGCTTGTAGACGGCTACCTGCTCCTCGGTCAGCTCGCGGCAGTGGCCGTCGTAGCCGGAGGGCTTGCCGGCCGCGCGGGCGGCCTCGCGCCGGGCGTCCAGTTCCTCGGTGCTGCAGTAGCAGTGGTACGCGTGGCCGGCCTCCTGGAGGCGGCGGGCGACGTCGGCGTAGATGTCCATCCGCTGCGACTGGCGGTACGGCGCGTGCGGGCCGCCGACCTCCGGGCCCTCGTCCCAGTCCAGGCCGAGCCAGCTCATGGCCTCCAGCAGCTGGGTGTACGACTCCTCCGAGTCGCGGGCGGAGTCGGTGTCCTCGATCCGGAAGACCAGCTTGCCGCCGGTGTGGCGGGCGTAGGCCCAGTTGAACAGGGCCGTGCGGACCATGCCCACGTGGGGGTTGCCGGTCGGGGACGGACAGAAGCGAACCCGGACGGCCGGGTCAGTGTTAGCCACGCTTGATCACCTTGTTGGCGAGAGTGCCGATGCCTTCGATGGAGACGGCGACCTCGTCGCCGACGTTGAGCGGGCCCACCCCTGCGGGCGTGCCGGTGAGGATGACGTCGCCGGGCAGCAGCGTCATGGCCTCGGAGATGTGGACGACCAATTCGGCGACCGAGCGGATCATCAGGGAGGTGCGGCCGGTCTGGCGGAGCTCGCCGTTGACCGTGCAGGTGATCGCCAGGTCGGACGGGTCGAGGTCGGTCTCGATCCACGGGCCCAGCGGGCAGGCGGTGTCGAAGCCCTTGGCCCGGGCCCACTGGCCCTCGCGCTGCTGGACGTCCCGGGCGGTGACGTCGTTGGCGCAGGTGTAGCCGAGGATCACCTCGGGCACCCGGTCCAGCGGCACCTCGCGGCACATCCGGCCGATCACCACGGCGAGTTCGGCCTCGTGGTGGACGTCCGAGGAGAACGGCGGGTACGCGATGTTCTCGGTCGGGCCGATGACCGAGGTGGACGGCTTGAAGAAGGTGAGCGGGACGTCCGGGACGTCGTTGCCCAGCTCCGCCGCGTGCGCCGCGTAGTTGCGGCCGACCGCCACGATCTTGTTGGGGAGCATCGGGCTGAGCAGCCGGACGTCCTGGAAGCGGTAGCTCTCACCGGTGGGCTGGGGTTGGCCGAACGGGTGACCGGCCAGCTCGTGCACGACCAGCGAGTCGGGCCGGGACGGATCCCCCTCGACCACGCCGAAGGAAACACTGCCGGCGGCAGGGCTCCCCTCCCGGACGGAAAACCTGGCAATGCGCACGGCTGGGCTACCCCTCGCTTCGTCGGCCGCCCGGGGCGCCCCCGGGCGCTGCTGGGCGCCCCGCCCGCCACGGGCGCGGCCCCGTCAATCGCGCCCAGGCTATCGCGTGGGGCCTCCCGCGACCCCTTCGGCCCTGTTCAGCGCGGTCGGGGCGGAGGGCCCCGACCCGGGACGCACGAGGGCGCCGCCACCGCTGTTCGCGGTGACGGCGCCCTCGGGTCGCGCCAGGGGCGGGATCAGTCCCGGGGGGTGATGACGGGGGCGACCATCAGCTGGACGCGGCGCGGGTTGGCGGTGACGGCCGGCAGCTCGGTGCCGTAGGTGACGACGTCCTCGGGCTTGCGGGCACCCGGGATCCTGCTGAAGTCCTCGACCGAGGCCAGCGTGGTCCGGCGCGGGTTCGCCGTGGAGCGGCAGGACAGCGTGGACTTGGTGGCCTTCTTCGCCAGGGACATCGAGAGCACCTCGTGGTCGTGGCCGGGCGGTCCGCCAGGGATCCGCACCGGCCTGCGTGATTCCGATTGATTCGGAGGGGTTCTGGGCAGGCTGATCGGGGCCGTGCTCAGGAGACAGCCAAGGTTACGAGATCTCTTTCCATACGGGCCGTGACCAAAGCTACACATTCACCTGTGATTTTGCTCACAAATTGACGCACAAATCACGAATATCCGACATATCGCCGGATCGGAATTTCCCGACAATTCGCCCGGAACGGTCATTCCGGCAGGTCTGCGACTCTTGTCGATCTCCGGCCACGTTGGCATGTATCCGGCGAGTGTCCGAAAAAGGCGGTATTCCGGTCCGGTTACCGCACAGTCAGTGAGATCACGCATGCGGTCGGTAGTACCCGACCGTCGGTTCCGGCGGCCCTTGTTGGGATTCCCTCGCTGTGCTGGAATGCCACGGACCGTGGGTAGGGAGCAGTCCACCCCGGCGACCCGCTCTCCCGGACCGGCCGGGGTGCGGAAGGAAACTCGACACCGTCCAGGCCGTGGCGACGCGGCGGGACGCCCGGTCCAGAGGTTGCGACGCCAGTGCAGGGACGTTTCAAAAGGGGTAGCGGCGCCGCGGGTAACCCGGAGTCGCGCGAGCCCGTGGCAGCCCCTCAACAGGCGGCGGCCCCCGGCGGCCCGACCGACCCCGTGACGCCCGAGGCCCTCGCCCGGCCGGACGACGACGGCCAGGAACGGAAGTCCGCCCGGGACAAGCTCCGGACCACCCTGACCAGGCGCCGCGCCACCGGTCTGAGCCGGCTCGCGATGCGCAACTGGCGCATCCGCACCCGACTGATCGCCCTGCTCGCGCTGCCGGTCATGGTCTCGCTGGTCCTCGGCGGCCTGCGCATCCAGACCTCGATGCAGAACTCGCAGCAGCTCGCCCAGATGGCCAACCTGTCGGACCTGGCCAAGAAGGCGACCAACCTCGCGGACGCCCTGCAGACCGAACGCGACATCAGCGCCGGCTACATCACCAACCGGCCGAACGACCCGCTGGACGACGAGATCGTCGCCGCCCGCAAGAGCACCGACGACCTCAGCCGCACCTTCACCGCCTCCTCCGACAAGTTCGAGAACCTCCAGCTCTCCGGCGGGAAGGCGCTGCTGTTCCAGATCCGCAAGGACCTGAACTCGATCGCGGACGCCCGCAACACGCCGTACCAGAACAACCAGAACATCCAGGCGACGATCACCGCGTACGACGTGATCATCCGCGACCTCCTGGGCATCACCCAGGACATCGCGCTCGCCTCGAACAACCAGGACCTGCTCATCGCCACCCGCGCGCTGCAGCAGTTCTCGCTCGCCAAGGACGCCACCTCGCAGCAGCGCGCGCTGATCAGCGCCGGTCTGGGCAACCCCAAGGCCCCCGACCTGAGCGCGAGCGACGAGTCCTTCGGCATCCGCCTGCGCACCACGTACGACAACGCGCTGACCAGTTTCAACAACATCTACACCTCGCACGACCTGGACAACCTGCGCGGCCAGCTGAGCTACAACAACGTCATCGCCGAGGCGGACCGCTACTCGCGCTCGATCCTCCAGCCGGGCGGCATCCACCAGACCGAGGCGGTCTCGTACAAGGACTGGTACGAGAAGGCCACCACCAAGATCACGGCCGAGCGCCGGATCGAGGCCAAGCTGATCGAGGACCTCGACGGAAAGGCCCAGGACCTCCAGTCCCAGGCCGACACCGAGGCCCTGATCATCGGTGCCGCCGTCGCCCTGACCCTGATCATCGCCCTCGGCGGCGCCGGTCTGATCGCCCGCTCGATGGTGCGCTCGCTGACCCGCCTGCAGACCGCGGCCGAGGACGTCGCCGAGCGCCGCCTGCCCGAGCTGGTCAAGACGCTCTCCGAGAGCGACCCGCACGACGTCGACACCACGGTCGAGCCGGTCGCCGTCGACTCGACCGACGAGATCGGCCACGTGGCCCACGCGTTCGACATGGTGCACAGCGAGGCCGTCCGCCTCGCCGCCGAGCAGGCCCTCCTGCGCGGCAACATCAACGCGATGTTCACCAACCTCTCGCGCCGCAGCCAGGGCCTCATCCAGCGCCAGCTGTCGCTCATCTCCGAACTGGAGAGCCGCGAGGCCGACCCGGACCAGCTGGCCAACCTCTTCAAGCTCGACCACCTCGCGACCCGCATGCGCCGCAACGGCGAGAACCTCCTCGTCCTCGCCGGTGAGGACCCGGGCCGCCGCTGGACCCGCCCCGTCCCGCTGGTCGACGTGCTCCGCGCCGCCGCCTCCGAGGTGGAGCAGTACGAGCGCATCGAACTCGCCGCCGTGCCGTCGGCCGAGGTCGCCGGCCGCGTCGTCAACGACCTCGTCCACCTGCTCGCCGAGCTGCTGGAGAACGCCACCTCGTTCTCCAGCCCGCAGACCCGCGTGCGGGTCACCGGCCACGCCCTGCCGGACGGCCGGGTGCTGGTCGAGATCCACGACACCGGCATCGGCCTCAGCCCGGACGACCTGGCCGAGATCAACGAGCGCCTGGCCAACCCGCCGACGGTGGACGTCTCGGTCTCCCGCCGCATGGGCCTCTTCGTGGTCGGCCGCCTGTCCCTGCGACACGGCATCCGGATCCAGCTGCGTCCGAGCGACTCCGGCGGCACCACCGCGCTGGTCATGCTCCCGGTCGACGTCACCAACTCCGCCGACCGGCGCGGCCCCGGCGGCCGTCCCGGCCCCGGCGCAGCGGGCAAGCAGCAGCGCGGGGCCGCCCCGACGCCGCGCCAGCAGCGCCAGGTGCCGCCCGCCCGCCAGGGCGGTCCGGCCGCGCTCGGCCAGGGCCCGGCGGGCGGTGCCCCGCAGGGCGGCCGTCCGCAGCTCGGCCAGGGCGGTCCGTCCGCCCCCGCCGCGCCGACCGGCCCGGGTGCGCCCGGCGGCCGGACCGGCGGGCCGGCCGGACTGCCGACCCGTCAGGTCGGCCAGTCGCTGCGCGAGACCCCCCCGGCCCCGCAGGGCCAGCAGGCTCCGGGCCGGTCCGGTCAGGACGGCCTGCCGCAGCGCACCCCCGGCCAGCAGGGCCCGCAGGGCCCGGGTCAGCCGGGTCGGCGCGGCCAGGGCCGACCGGCCACGGCGCCGCAGGGTCCGGGCCCGCAGGGACCCGGCCAGCAGGCCCCCGGCCAGCCCGGCCAGCAGGGACCGGGTCAGCCCGGTCCGCAGGGCCCCGGCCAGCCGCAGCAGGCGCCGCAGGGCGCGCTGCCGCAGCGCGCCCCCGGCCGTCAGGGCCCGCCGCAGGGCGGCCCGAACGGCCTGCCGCGCCGCGGCCAGGGCCGCCCCGGCCAGGAACGTCCGCGTCCCGGCGGCGAGTTCGACGGTGCTCCGGGCGCTCCCGCGCCGCGGACCGGCGAGCAGCCGCAGCACGGCCGCCCCGGCGGTCCCGGTGCCCCGCAGCAGGGTGCCCGTCCGGGCAACCGTCCGCAGGACGGCCTACCGCAGCGCACCCCCGGTCAGCAGGGCCCGCAGGGCCCGGGTCAGCCGGGCCGGCCCGGTCCGCAGGGTCCCCAAGGGCCGCAGGGTCCGCAGGGCCAGCGCCGCCCGCAGCGTCCCGGCCCGGAGGCGCCCCAGCAGGGCCGCCAGCCCCAGCTGCCCCCGCAGCAGCAGCCCCAGCCGCTGCCGTCGGCCGAGCCGGCGTCGGTGGAGAGCACCCAGCAGTTCGCCCGGCCGCGCTTCGAGGCCAGCCAGATCGACCCGCGGGACCCGCTGGGCCTCGGCCTGGTGGAGCCGGTGCTGCCGAACGTGCCGGGCCCGGCCCAGCCGCAGCCCCAGCAGCCGCAGCCGGCCCCGCAGCAGCAGGCGCCGCAGCAGCCGCAGCGCCAGGAGCCGATGGCCCTGCCGACCGGCCCGTCCGAGGCCACCGGCGAGCAGCCCTGGTACCCGCAGCAGGCCGACGGCCAGCCGCAGGGCCGGCCCCGTTCGTACCAGCCGCGCCGGCCCGGCACCTCCGCGCCGGACCTCCAGCAGCCGGGCCGGCCGCAGCGGGCCCCGCAGCAGCAGCCCCGGCAGGAGCGCCCCCAGGCCCCCCAGGGCCAGGCGCCCCGGCAGCAGGCCCCACAGGCCCAGCAGCAGGCGCCCCAGCAGCAGGCCCCGCAGGGCCAGCCGCAGCCGCCGCAGCCGGGCGTCGGTGACGCGCCCTGGCGCCCGTCCGCGAACGACGAGCGCTGGCGCCGTGCCGAACAGGTCCGCGAGCCCTCGACCAGCGGGGTCACCATGTCCGGCCTCCCCCGGCGGACCCCTCAGGCCAACCTGGTCTCCGGCACCGCCGAGGCCTCGCCGCTGACCGGTCCCCAGGTCTCCCGGGCCCCCGAGGAGGTCCGCGGCCGCCTGACCAACCTGCGCCGCGGCATCCAGCAGGGCCGGCGGGCCGGGGCCGAGCAGGCCGCCAACCAGCCGGGCTCCCAGCATGGTGCCCAGCAGCCCGGATTCGATAGTTTCGGTGGCCGGAGCGACGGCAACGGCGCAGATCACCAGGAGCGTTGAGTTGAACCAGATGAGCCAGGCCGCACAGAACCTGAACTGGCTGATCACCAACTTCGTGGACAACACCCCCGGGGTGTCCCACACCGTGGTGGTCTCCGCCGACGGCCTCCTGCTGTGCATGTCCGAGGGGTTCCCGCGCGACCGCGCCGACCAGCTCGCCGCCGTCGCCTCCGGCCTCACCTCCCTCACCTCCGGCGCCAGCCGGATCTTCGAGGGCGGCGAGGTCAACCAGACCGTCGTCGAGATGGAGCGCGGCTTCCTGTTCCTGATGGCCGTCAGCGACGGCTCCGCCCTCGCCGTCCTGGCCGCACCCGACTCCGACATCGGTCTGGTCGGGTACGAGATGGCCCTGCTCGTCGACCGGGCCGGCGCCGTCCTCACCCCCGCACTCCGCGCGGAACTCCAGGGCAGTCTCCTGCACTGACCGGAACCCACGCGGACCATCCACCGTTCCACCCCGCACCGGGTCCGACCCGACCGGACCCGGCGCCTCACCCTCAGCTACCCTCAGGCAGCTGATCCCGCCTCAGCTGGCACCGCCCCAGCTGGAACCGGCTGCCCAAGGCCGCAGCACAAGGAGGACCCATGACCCCGCCCTCGACACCCGCCGGCTCGTACGGCAACGGGTACGGCAGCGGCTACGGCGGGCAGCAGTCCGACGGCTACGAGCAGCAGCCGCTGGTCCGCCCCTACGCGATGACCGGCGGCCGGACCCGCCCCCGCTACCAGCTCGCGATCGAGGCCCTGATCTCGACCACGGGCTCGGCCGAGCGCACCACCGGGCTGCTGCCCGAGCACGCCCGGATCGTCGGTCTCTGCCGCGAGGTCAAGTCCATCGCGGAGATCTCCGCACTGGCCGGCGTTCCGCTCGGTGTGGCCCGGATCCTCGTGGCCGACCTGGCCGAGGCCGGTCTCGTCGCCATCCACCAGCCCGCCGCCGCGGGCGAGTCGGGCGGAACGCCCGATGTCACGCTGCTCGAAAGGGTCCTCAGTGGACTTCGCAAGCTCTAACGCGGCCGCCCCCACCCGCGCCACCACCTCCGCGAAGATCGTCATCGCCGGCGGCTTCGGCGTCGGCAAGACCACGCTCGTCGGCGCCGTCTCCGAGATCAACCCCCTGCGCACCGAAGCCGTCATGACCTCGGCCTCCGCCGGCATCGACGACATCAGCCACGTCTCCGGCAAGACGACCACCACCGTCGCCATGGACTTCGGCCGCATCACCCTCGACGAAGACCTCATCCTCTACCTCTTCGGCACCCCCGGACAGGACCGCTTCTGGTTCATGTGGGACGACCTCGTCCGAGGCGCCATCGGAGCCGTCGTCCTCGTCGACACCCGCCGCCTCGCCGACTGCTTCCCCGCCCTCGACTACTTCGAGAACAGCGGCCTGCCCTTCGTCGTCGCCCTCAACGGCTTCGACGGCCACCAGCCCCACACCGGCGACGAAGTCCGCGAAGCCCTCCAACTCGGCCCCGACACCCCCGTCGTCACCCTCGACGCCCGCCGACGCGACAGCGCCAAGAGCGCCCTCATCACCCTCGTCGAACACGCCCTCCTCGCCCGACTCCGCTGACGAGCCGGGCACACGGGCACCGGTGGGCGCGCGAGCACCCGCGGGAACCGAGCGGCCCCGGCGAACCGTCACACTGACGGGTCGCCGGGGCGGCGGTGCTTTACCGGCCGGTGTCCTCCCGGGGCCGCGCGCAAGACCCGTGTATAAGCAGCGGATAACAGTTCGGTAGGCATTTTGTGATCAACAATGACGCAGCGTGGCGAATCAGCGTCACTCAGCGCCAGATCACCACGGTTTTGCTCCGTCATGTCGTTGATTGTCCGTATTGTTCCGACGCGGGTGCCTTGCGACGGCTGTTTGTCCCCCATCCCTGCACGTGCTGAAATTCCAGCTACCCCTGAACATCCCGCTCCGGCCGTCCGGCGGCGGGCCAGGGCCCCGGGGGTAGCGCTGGATTGATCCATGGCCGGCAAGTCGGCCGAGAGGTAGTAGTCGAGTGAGGCGTAAGCAGCAACCCGCCCCGCAGCGGCGCTCCGAGCCCCGCCAGAGCGCGCCGAACGGCGGCGCCGCGGAACCGGCCGGATTCTCCGCGTTCACTCCCACCGAGGAGCGTCCCCAGACCACCCCGGCCCCCAAGCCCCCGACGGCCTCCACGGAGCCGCGCACGGGTGCGGCGGGTCAGTCCGGCGAAGGCGGGCCGTCCAGCCGGTACGACTTCCTCCGTCCGCGCAACTGGCGCGTGCCGACCCGACTGATCGCGATCCTGCTGATCCCCGTGATCATCAGTCTCGTCTTCGGCGGTCTGCGAGTGAACACCTCGGTCGACGGCTACATCAAGGCCTCCAAGGCCGAGAAGACCGCCGAGCTCGCCAAGGCGGCGACCGAACTCGCCGAGGCGCTCGAGAACGAGCGCGACAAGACCCTGATACCCCTGCTCACCGGGCAGGACCCGAACAACGAGGTCGCCAAGCGCCGCGCCGACACCGACGCCGCGCTCAAGGCCTACAACGCCGCGTACGACGCCTCCGACAAGTCCGGCGAGCTCCCGCGCCGCCACGAGGCCTTCCAGACCCTCGTGGTCGACCTCCCGCACCTGCGGCAGGTCGCGTACGGCAGGGAGCTGTTCGCCAGCGCCACCGCGAGCGCCTACTCGGCGATGTTCGCGCCGCTGCTGGCCTACGACAACTCGGTCGGCAACGGCTCCGCCAACGCCACCAGCAAGGGCCGCGCGATCTACGCGATGTCGCTGGCCAAGGCCTCCGCCTCGACCCAGCGCTCGCTGATGCTGAGCCTGCTGGTCGGTGCCTCGCAGGGCGTGACCACGCGCTACGAGAACCAGGACATGACCCAGCAGATCCTGGTCGCGGAGAAGCTGGAACAGGTCTCGCTCTCCGAGTTCAACACCGGTGCCGCCCCCGAGGACGCCCGCAAGTACGCGGACGCCCAGGTCGCCCTGGCCACCGCCCAGGACCGCTCGGCCTACAAGATGCCGAACGGCACCGCACCCACCATGGGGGGCCTGCTGGCGCTGGCCGCCAACTACGCCGAGGCCGCCGCCATCGGCCAGCAGAAGGGCAAGGCCGCCGCCGACGCCGCGTACGCCGAGGCCAAGAACTCCGGTCTGACCCCGGACAACTGGAACCAGGCCGCCGGAACCCACATCCAGGCCCTGCGGAACA
Source organism: Kitasatospora sp. NPDC056076 (assembly GCF_042266305.1). Classification (NCBI taxonomy): domain Bacteria; kingdom Bacillati; phylum Actinomycetota; class Actinomycetes; order Kitasatosporales; family Streptomycetaceae; genus Kitasatospora; species Kitasatospora sp. NPDC056076. Next base: position 3,463 of record NZ_JBHJWG010000031.1, on the reverse strand, counting down.
CCGAAGTCGCGCTGCTGGACGCCGTCCTCACCGACTCCCGCAACCTCAAGGACAACGCGCTCTACGACGCCATCCTCAACACGGTCATCGTCGTCGCCGCACTGATCCTGGCCGGCCTGCTCACCGGCTACGTCGCCCGCTCGATGATCCTCGGCATGCGCACCCTGCGCAGCGCCGCCCTGGAGATCGCCGACCACCGCCTGCCGGACCTGGTCGAGAAGCTCTCCAAGACCGACCCGGACCGGGTCGACACCTCGGTGAGCGCGATCCCGCTGCACGGCAAGGACGAGATCGGCGAAGTCGCCCGGGCCTTCGACCAGGTCCACCAGCAGGCCGTGGCGCTCGCCGCCGAGCAGGCCCTGCTGCGAGGGAACGTCAACGCGATCTTCACCAACCTGTCGCGCCGCAGCCAGGGCCTGATCCAGCGCCAGCTGGCACTGATCACCGACCTGGAGAACAACGAGGCCGACCCGGACCAGCTGGAGAACCTCTTCAAGCTGGACCACCTCGCGACCCGTATGCGCCGCAACGGTGAGAACCTCCTCGTCCTCGCCGGCGAGGAGGCCGGCCGCCGCTGGAACACCCCGGTCCCGCTGGTCGACGTGCTGCGCGCCGCCGCCTCCGAGGTGGAGCAGTACGAGCGCGTCGAGCTGTCCGGCATCCCCGAGGTCGAGGTCGTCGGCGCCGCCGTGACCGACCTCGTCCACCTGCTCGCCGAGCTGCTGGAGAACGCCACCTCGTTCTCCAGCCCGCAGACCCGGGTGCTGGTCAACGCGACCCGCCTGCCGGACGGCCGGGTGCTGGTCGAGATCCACGACAAGGGCATCGGCCTCACCGCCGACGACTTCGCGGAGATCAACGAGAAGCTGGCCGAGCCGCCCACGGTCGACGCCACCATCTCCCGCCGCATGGGCCTCTTCGTGGTCGGCCGGCTCTCCCAGCGGCACGACGTCCGCGTCCAGCTCCGCCCGTCCGGCGAGTCCGCCGGCACCACCTCGCTCGTCATGCTCCCGCCGTTCGTCACCAAGTCCGCGATGGCGCCGGAGCCGGAGGAGCAGTTCACCGTCTCCCGGATCTTCGCCGACCAGGAGCCGACCGCCGAGTGGGCCCCGGACAACGGCGGCCGCAGTGCCGCCGAGCTCGGCTTCGACGACCACCTCACCGGCATCGGCAACGCCGGCTCCTCCGGGTTCAGCCCGGCCCTGGAGGCCGTCCAGCGCTCGCAGCGCCTCGACCAGGTCCGCCGCGCGGCCCTGGAGGGCGGCCCGCAGGAGCAGGTGCTGGACGCCGAGGTCGAGGAGGACTACCAGCAGGGCTACGACCAGTACGCCCCGCAGCAGGGCTACCAGCAGGGCGGCTACGCCGACGAGCAGTACGGCTACGACCAGAACAGCTACCAGCAGGACGAGTACGCCCAGGACGGCTACGGCCAGTACCCGCAGCAGCAGGGCTACCAGCAGGACGGCTACGCCGACGACCGCTACGGCTACGACCAGGGCGGCTACCAGCAGGACGAGTACGCCCAGGACGGCTACGGCCACCAGGCCGTGGAGGCCCCCGCGGGCCACCCGTACACCCCGGAGCCGCCCGCCCTGCCCACCGCCGAGCCCGCGCCGGCCCCCGCCGCCACCCTGCCGTCCGGGCTGCCCCAGCGCCGCCCCGGCCAGCAGCTGGCGGGCGGCGGCCCGGGCAGCGCCCCGGTCGGTCTGACCCCGTCCGGGGACACCCCGAACTGGTTCGCCGGCGCCAAGGACACCTCGGCGCCCGTCGAGTCCCGCGGCCACGACGTGTCCGCACTGGGCGGCTACGGCCCGACCGGCCCGACCGCCTCCCCCTGGCAGTCGCCGAACGACGGTGACTGGCAGCGGGCCGAGCAGCTGCGCGAGCCCTCGTCCGCCGGCACCACCGGGGCCGGACTGCCCCGGCGCGTGCCCAAGCAGAACCTGGTGCCCGGCAACGCCAAGCCGACCCCGCAGGAAGGGCCGCAGGTCTCCCGCAGCCCCGAGGAGGTCCGTGGCCGCCTCACCAACCTGCGCCGCGGCGTCGAGCAGGGCCGCAGCGCCGGCAACACCGGAAGCTTCCGGATCGACCCCGATCAGGTAGACCAGTCCGGCAACGGACAGAACCGGAGCACCGATCTCTTCGGCGGCTCGAACCACCAGGAGCGTTGAGTTGACTCAGATGAGCCAGGCCGCACAGAACCTGAACTGGCTGATCACCAATTTCGTGGACAACACCCCCGGGGTGTCCCACACCGTGGTGGTCTCGGCGGACGGCCTCCTGCTGTGCATGTCGGAGGGCTTCCCGCGCGACCGCGCCGACCAGCTCGCCGCCGTCGCCTCCGGCCTCACCTCCCTCACCTCCGGCGCCAGCCGGATCTTCGAAGGCGGCGAGGTCAACCAGACCGTCGTCGAGATGGAGCGCGGCTTCCTGTTCCTGATGGCCATCAGCGACGGCTCCGCCCTCGCGGTGCTCGCCTCCCCCGACTCCGACATCGGTCTGGTCGGGTACGAGATGGCCCTGCTCGTCGACCGGGCCGGCGCCGTCCTCACCCCCGCGCTCCGCGCAGAACTCCAGGGCAGTCTCCTGCACTGACGGTTCGTCGGATACCGTCCAGGTATTCGAAGTACCTCCGCGTCCTTCCCGGGCCCGCTTCGGCGGGCTCGGGTTCGGACGTTGTACGGCCTTCGCACCACCGGCTCCGGACTCGTACCGAAGCCCGCACCGCACCGCCGCACCTTGTGAGGAGAGGAACCGTGACACCGCCCGACGACCGCAGCGGCCAGTACGGCGTTCCGTACCCTGGCACGGGCCACGACGCCTTCGGAGCACCCGGCGCCGGCCACGGTCAGCAGTACGGTCGGCACCAGTACGGGCAGCCCCAGCAGCACCCGTACGCCCGGCCCGAGGAGCAGTACGGGCAGTACGACCCGTACGCCCGGCCGCAGCCCGCCTTCGACACCCCGCCGCCCGGCTACCCGACGCCGCCCGGCCAGGTGCCCGCCCAGGCCCCCGGCCACCGGCCGGCCCAGGAGCCCGGGTACGTCGAGGAGTTCGAGGACGAGCAGGACTCCGGCCCGCTGATCCGACCGTTCGCCATGACCGGTGGTCGCACCCGGCCCCGCTACGAACTCGCGCTGGAGGCCCTGGTCTCCGCCGACGTCGATCCGCAGCGCCTGTCCACCCTCCTCCCCGAGCACCAGCGGATCTGCACGCTGTGCACGGAGGTCAAGTCCGTCGCCGAGGTCTCGGCGCTGCTCTCACTTCCCCTGGGAGTCGCCCGGATCCTCGTGGCCGACCTGGCCGAGGCCGGCCTCGTCGCCATCCACCAGCCCGCTTCCGGGGGCGAATCCGGAAACCAGCCCGACGTCACGCTGCTCGAAAGGGTCCTCAGTGGACTTCGCAAGCTCTAACGCGGCCGCCCCCACCCGCGCCACCACCTCCGCGAAGATCGTCATCGCCG
>NZ_JBHJWG010000030.1:0-114113 GCF_042266305.1 Kitasatospora sp. NPDC056076 | reverse complement strand
CGGACGAGGCCGACAGATCCGGTTGAGGACCCGAGGTCAGTCAGAGGTTGAGTCAGACCTGCCCGGGAACCGCTCATGAACATCCTCACTGTCAGGTGTGCATCCTGACGGATCTCGCGTAGCCGATCTGCTAGCGCCTTCCGGGCCTGCTGAACGCTCGATGAGCGAGAAGTACGCATCTCTTTTGGTTACTTGAGCACGTACTCTTCGTGCGGAGTCGCCCTTTGCCACACGGTCTCGAAGGCATTCTTCACGAGCCGAACGACGTCAGGCTTGGTCGTCCACTCCCGGTCCACCACATCTCCGTCGCCGGAGAAGAAGGTGAACATGATCTTGGAGTCGTCGAACATCCACAGGTCGGTTCCGGGCAGAGCGATGTCTGCCGCCAACCGGCGCGGAAGCCAGCGGACCTGCTCACCGATGGCCAGGTTCAGGAATGTCACGTGGTGCTCGTAGCGGATGTACTCCGTGACCGGCTCGGAGACGATCCGGGCCCGACGCATGATGACGCCACGGTTGATCACCTCCCCGGCGAAGGCGGTCCAGTTCTGGAACCACTCCGGGCGGTCGTCCGGGCCGTAGCGAAGACCCTCCCGATAGCGCCGGAACTGTGGGTCGTTCGGCGTGTAGCTGTCACGCATCTCCAGGTGCACGGCGGAGAATTTGGCCTCGGCCATGGCCGAGGCGATCGGGTTGGCCACGCTATTCCTTCTCGTTCTCTTGAGTCGCCAGCCGTGCGGCGAGGTCCACGACGTACTTGATCATTTCTTCCGGGAGGCGGATCACGGTCTCGTGCTCAGGCACGTCAGTCGAGTGCCCGGGAATCGAACCGACCTCCTTGCAGCGCCTCAAGTCCTCGTCGCTGGCCTTGTACGACTGGATGAGGAGGTCGCCGTTCTCCGGGTCGCGCCAGATCGTCGGCGAGTCGACCTCTGGCGTGTTGGAGATGATCCCGATGAACTGTAGGGGTTCCACGAAGCTCCCTGTGAACTCGGCAATCGCGCGTGGCTACGGGCGATCATCGTGTCGTGTGCATGTAGTGGCTGTCAGGCGTTTCGGCCGACCCGGTGAGCCCAGCGCTGATGCTGCTCTCGCTGGACGGGGAGCCCGGCGAGGTCAGCGGACACTGACTCCGGGCCGCCCCACCGCGCGGTGGGGCGGCCCGGCTGAACTGCGTCAGAAGTCGCCCGCCTTGATCCCGGAAACGAACGCCGCCCAGGCGTCGGTGGGGAAGAGCAAGGACGGCCCTTCGGGGTCCTTCGAGTCGCGAACGGGCACGATCCCGGAGTAGTTGTGGGCGACTTCGACGCACTGTCCACCATCCCCGTTGCTGTAGGTGCTCTTGCGCCAAGTGGAAATATTTGTGCGGGAGTTGATCATATCTCCTGCTCCTGGCTTGTCGTGCGGTGGGCAGTGGGAAATGCGCGCTCAGCGGGAGTCCGCCGCACCGTTGGGTGGATGCAGTGGGCAGGGCTCAGGAGGCTGAGAGCTTGCCGGACTTGAGCTCGGTGACGAACGCGGTCCAGGCGTCGGCGGAGAAGAGCAGCGACGGTCCTTCGGGGTCCTTGGAGTCGCGGACGGGAACGAGGCCGTGTGCGGCGGCGGTCCGTGAGAATTCGAGGCACTGTCCGCCGTCCGAGCCGCTGTAGGACGACTTCTCCCAGTGGGTGCCTATGTGATGGCGTAGCCGGCTCATAGCAGATGCTCCTTACGTACCTGGTCGATGAGGGTCAACGAGTCGTCAGGGGCCAGTGCGTGGGCGCGCAGCCTGTCGCAGTTCTGCGAGAACCTGGTGACCAGCTCGCTTGACCGATACATCTTCCCGCCCTGCGGGTCGCCCGCGTACAGCACGGTGGGTGCTGACTCGAAGGTGAGCAGCGTGAACGGGTTCGTGTGGGCGGCAACTGCTCCCGCAGAGAACGGGATCACCTGAAAGTCGACGGCCGGGGACTCCGCGGACCGCAGGAGGTGCTCCAGTTGTGCTGCCATGACCGACCGGCCGCCCACCAGGGTTCGCAGGCACGCCTCGTGGAGGACCACCCACAACATGGGGGGATCCGGCTTCTCCAGAAGCTTTCGACGAGCCATGCGGGCCACCACCTTGCCGTGTACCACCTCTGGCGACTCGCGCGGGTGCCCCGCGCGGAAGATGGCTCGTGCGTAGTCCTCGGTCTGGAAGATTCCCATGATGCTGGTGGCCGAGAAGTCGAAGATCCCGGCCGAGGTCCATTCCAGCTGGAGGTAAGGAACGAACCACGGGGGACTTTCGCTCTCTGCGATCCCCTCGCGGAGGCGAGTGAAGAGGCCGTGAGTCTGAAATACGAGATCGCACTTCTGAGCGAATCTCTCCGAGGGCATCATGGTGCCCTTCTCGACCTTGCTGACGTACCCCTCGGAATAGCCGGTCGCCATTCCTAGGCCTTTTTGTGTGATATTGCGACCGCGTCGGACCTCTCTGACTTCATGGCCGAAACGCTGCAGCGGAGTCAAGTACTCGGGTCGTTCGTCCCTGGTCACCCGTCTGACCTCCCACTTGTGCAGCACAGGCATGTGATGGGCGCATCGCTGAACTTGACTGACTCATAGTCAAGTCACTCCAGGGTAGCGCGTTTGTGGTGGAGTGACGGAAGAACCCGGCGACCGCTTGCACGGTCCCGGGGTGTGGCCAACCTGGGCGAAAGCAGGCTGACATGGACGACTTCATCGAATCCCGCCTCGGTGGGCGGATCTACCGGGTGTGGATCTTTCTCCGCTACCAGCCGGGCGACTGGTGGTTCGTCCACATCAGCCAGCGGCCGGTTTCGCGTCGGCTGCGCGCGAGGCGACGCGCGCTCCGGGCCGAGCGGGCGCGGCAGGCCAGACGGGGAGCTGTCATCCGGTCGTGGGCGCGGTGACCGAGCTCAGAGCACAGCGGCACCGAGGGTGATCGAGGCCAGCACCATCAGCAGGCCCAGCGCGACGAAGCCGTACTCCAGCCGTACCCGCTCCCGCCCGTCCACCAGGACCTGCCGGGGGTCCGCCGGGTCGTAGCGCACGGGGACGTAGCCGCCGTCGGGCAGGGGGTGGCGGGCGGTGGACGGGACGGGGGAGAACACCTCGACCACCCGGCCGTCCGCGGTCTCGAACTGGAGCAGCGGCCGCGGCGGCAGCGCCCGGTCCTCCGGAGTCGCGACGCGGGACCGCACCAGGGCCGGGACCGGGACCCCGACCCGGCGCAGCCGCCGCAACTCGCGCAGCCCGACCACTCCGGCGAGGTAGGCGACCACGCCGCCCAGCGCCCCGAACACCACCACGGCGAACCCGGCCGTCCCGCCCACCGCACGCCTCCCAGCCCAAATACCAGCCCGAATGCCAGCCCCGAGACTCCCCGAACTCCCAGTATCGCCGAGGGCGGGCGGTCCTGACCCCCAGGAATGGTTCAGTCCACTGCGGGCCTGCGGCCGGAGTACCGTGGAAGGCGTCGAGGCATCACTGCCGTCGGCGGATGCCGCAGGTGTTCCCGGTGCGTGACACGGTCGGCGGCCCGGGCTTCTCAGGGTGCTCGGCCGCCGGGCGGCTGTGCACGGCCCGGGTGCGGCGGACCTGATGACCGGAGGCGCCGGTGGCGCATGCGCGTACGTCCCCGGCCGATGACGCCCGGCAGAGCCCGGTCGGGGCCGTCGGCAAGGTGACGGTGCCCATTCCGCTGGACGGTCCGGGTGAAGTGCTGGTGGCCCTGAGGGGCGGTTCGGAGGTGTTCGCGGCCTGGTGCTCGGAGCCGGTCGGCCGGGACGTCCGGGTGGTCGTGGTGGACGCGCTCTCGGCCCGCTCGGTGATCGTCGAACTCCTGCCGGCCTAGGACGGCCCTTGAGGCGCGCGTCGCAATCCCGCAGGTCAGGTGGCCCAACAGGTCAGGTGGTCGATCATGTTCTTCTGGCACGTTCCCGCGCCCAACGAGGCGATGCTCATCTCCGGTTCCAAGCACCAGGCGCAGGACACCCAGTTCCGCATCGTCACCGGCCACGGCAGCCTGGTCCTGCCGGTCAAGCAGAAGGTCCGGATGCTCTCCCTGGCCCTCCGGGAGGCGGAGATCGCCGAGGACTGCGTCACCCAGCAGGGGATCCGGCTCACCGTGCGTGCGGTCTGCGTCTTCAAGGTCGGCGACGACGCCGTGTCGATCGCCAACGCCGCCCGCCGCTTCCTCTCCGAACAGGACCAGATGGAGGAGCTCGTCGGCCGGATCTTCGCCGGCCACCTGCGGTCGATCATCGGCGGGCTGACCGTGGAGCAGATCATCCGGGAGCGCAGCAGGGTCGCCCAGGAGGTGATGGCGGGCAGCCACGGCGAGATGGAGAAGCTGGGCATCGTGGTCGACGCGCTGCAGATCCAGGAGATCGAGGACTCGACCGGCTACATCGACAACCTGGCCGCGCCGCACGTGGCGGCCGTCGCCAGCCAGGCCCGGATCGCCCAGGCCAAGGCCGACCAGGAGGCCACCGAACGGGAGCAGCAGGCGGCCGCCCTCAAGGCCGAGTACGAGCGCGACACCGCGATCAAGCGGGCCGGCTTCCTCGCCGAGACGGAGCAGTCCAGGGCCCGCGCCGCCCAGGCGGGCCCGCTCGCCGAGGCCCGGGCCTCCCAGGACGTCATCGAGGAGCAGACCGCCCTCGCCCAGCGTCGGGCCGGGCTGGCGGCGCAGCAGTTGGAGGCGGAGGTGCGGCGCCCGGCGGACGCGGAGGCGTACCGGCAGCGGACGCTGGCCGAAGCCGCCCGTGACCGGGTGAAGTTCGAGGCGGACGGCAACGCCTACAGTGAGCGGGCGCTCGCCCAGGCCCAGGCGGACGCCAACACCGCCCGGGCGGACTCCCTGCGCGGCGGCAACCAGGAACTCATCGCCGCCAACCGGATCGTGGAGAACCTTCCGGCCCTCGCGGACGCGGCCGCCCGGGGCATGTCCGGAGCCGAACTCACCGTCCTCAACGGCAGCGACGGCGTCAACCAGATGGCGGCCGGCATCGTCAGCCAGGGCCTCGCGATCCTGCACTCCCTGCAACACTCGACGGCCGTGTCCGGCGACGGCAAGCCCGTACCCCGTCGCCCCGCGGCCTAGACGTCGGTGAGGGGGACGGCCGGGTCCGCCAGGCGGTCGGCGTCCACTACGCGCCTGGAGACGATCAGTTCGCGGATCGGGTCCACCACGTCCCAGACGTTGACGTTCATCCCGGCGAGCACCCGGCCCCCGGAGAGCCAGAAGGCGATGAACTCGCGGGTGGCCGGGTCGCCCCGGAAGACCACCCGGTCGTAGCCGCCGGGTTCGACGTAGCCGACGTACTCCAGGCCCAGGTCGTACTGGTCCGAGAAGAAGTACGGGACCCGGTCGTAGACGGCGTCCGGCTGCCCCAGCAGGGCCCGGGCGGCGGTCTGCGGCTGGTTGAGGGCGTTGGCCCAGTGCTCGACCCGCAGGTGCCGGTCGAACAGCGGGTGGTAGGCGTTGGCGACGTCGCCGGCCGCGTAGACGTCCGGGTCGGAGGTGCGCAGGTGCTGGTCGGTCTTGATGCCGTTGTCCACCTCCAGGCCGGCGGCCTCGGCCAGCGCGGTGGCGGGGGAGATGCCGATGCCGACCACCACTGCGTCGGCCGCCAGCTCGGTGCCGTCGGCGAGCTTCACGCCGCCCACCGTGCCGTCGGCGCCGGTCAGTTCGGCGACCTGCACGCCGAAGCGCAGGTCCACGCCGTGGTCGCGGTGCAGGTCGGCGAAGACCTGGGCGACCTCGCGGCCGAGCACCCGCAGCAGCGGCAGCTCCAGCGACTCCAGGACGGTGACCTCGGCACCCGCCGCGCGGGCCGCGGCCGCCACCTCCAGGCCGATCCAGCCGGCGCCGACCACCGCGATCCGGGCGCCCGGCCGCAGCACGGCCTTGATCCGGTCGCTGTCCTCGACCCGGCGCAGGTAGAGCACGCCGTCCTGGTCCGCGCCGGGCACCGGCAGCCGGCGCGGCACCGAGCCGGTGGTCAGCAGCAGCTTGTGGTAGCCGATCTCGCCGTCGTCGGCGAGGGTCACGGTGCGGGCGGCCGGGTCGATCGCGACGACCGGGGTGCCGAGCCGCAGCGTGACGTCGTGCTCGGCGTACCACTGCGGCGGGTGGACGTGGAGCTTCTCCCGGGCCTCCTTGCCGAGCAGGTAGCCCTTGGACAGCGGCGGGCGCTCGTACGGGCGCTCGTGCTCCTCGCCGATCAGCACGATGCCGCCCCGGTACCCGGCCCCGCGCAGGGCCTCGGCCGCCTTGGCGCCGCCCAGGGAGGCCCCGACGATCACGATCGGCCGTTCGCTGCCCGCCATGCCCGACTCCTTGCTCTCCGTGGACGATCCGGGGTCAGCCTGCCGCCGAACGGGTGGTGTGTCGAGACCGCGCCGGGCGCGCCGCGCCGCGCTCGCCCGTACGGGTGAACGGGGGGAGTTCGACGACGGGCCTCACGGCGTCGCCGCGTCTCTGACCAGCGCGGTGTCGGTGAACTGCTCGAAGCGGACGATCCGGCCGCCGCGCACCACGAAGTGGTGGGCGACCCGTACCGCGAGCGGCCGTCCGGTGGCCTTGTGGACGGCCGTGTAGCGGGCCAGGACCACCACGTTCTCGCCGTCCACCACGTACAGGTCGTCGTGGGCCGTCCAGTTGTCCCACTCGGCGGCCAGCCGCTCCATCACATTGGCGGTGACGCCCTTCGGGGTGCGGTAGGTGCCGGCCAGCGGGAAGCCGGCCATCTCGGTCCACTCGACGTCGTCGGCGAGGGTGCTGCGCAGGGCGGCCAGGTCGCCCCGGGCGGAGGCCAGGTACTGGCGGCGCACCACGTCGGCGGGGGCGGCGGACTCGGCGAAGCCGGCGACGTCCCTGGGGATCTCGATCATCGCGCGCTCAACCCCACGCCATCTCGCCCATGGCGACCTTGGTGCCGATGTCGACGGCGATCCGCAGCCCGAGGTCCGGGAAGCGCCGCTCCAGCGCCTCCTTCGCGGCGGCGGCGTCCGCGGCCCGGCCCAACTCGGTCTCGAAGGCCCGCAGGTAGGCGCGGGTGTGGTCGAGGGCGTTGAGGTCGGTGGGCGCGTCGGCGACCCGGTGGCCGGCCGCCAGCCAGGTCGGGTGGAGGGCCTCCATGCCGTCCAACAGGTCGATCCAGGCGGCCCGTTGGGCCGCGGTCGGGGTGTCGGCCGTCCACACGTGCAGGCCCTCGAAGAGCAGCACCCCGCCGAGCACCGCGCGGTGGTGGTGCTGCCACAGGTAGTGCCGGTCGGGGAGGTGGAAGTCGGCGCCGCGCAGTTCGAACCGGTGGCCCTCGAAGACGATCTCGTCCCCGGTCAGCACCTCCGGCCGGACCAGCCGGGTCGGCAGCTCGGGGCCCAGGTGCGACCAGGCGCGCAGCTTGGACTCGTAGGTGTCCTGGATGTGCTGGACGGTCGAGGCGGTGGCCAGGAAGCGTGCCCCGGGGAAGGCGTCCTGGAGCTCCTGGGCGCCGAAGTAGAAGTCCGGGTCGCCGTGGCTGACGAAGACGGTGGTCAGCCGCTTGCCGCCGGCGCGCACCCGCTCGACCAGCCGGCGCCCGTCGGACCGGGTGAACCCCGCGTCCACCAGCAGCGCGTCGTTCGGTCCGGTGACCAGGACGGCGGTCTTGTTGAGCGAGCTGTCGGGGGCGTCGATGATCTCGAAGTCGAGTGCACTCATGCTTCTGGGTCCCTCCTCGGGCCGGGCACGCCTCGTCGCCAGCATCCCTGCCGGAACCGGCCCGCGCATGCCGGGAAAGCTGATCGGGTGCTCTGTGGGCGGTGCTCGGAGGACATCCCGTGCGCGTCGCCGGTCGCCCCGGCCGCGCCCCAGGAGACTGCCAGGGCCCCATCGTGTTCACGTCATGAGAGGACCGAGGTGAAGCCCAGTCAGAGACCGGCGGCCCCGACCACCGGCTGGAGACGCCGACTAGGCAAGGCGATGAGTTCCGCCCTGGCCTTGACGCTCGTACCCTTCGCCATCTCGCTCGTCGCACCCACCCAGGCCTCGGCGGCCGGCCTGCCCGGCGGGCTCGGGCCCTGCCTGGGCGCGGACTGCCCGGCCCCGTTCCCCCCGGTCAACAACGGCCCCTTCGCGGGCCGCGACGCCGGGATCAACATCTTCGTCGGCGGCGACTTCAACGTCGGCGGCTCGGCCGCCGAGGCCGAGGGCCACGTGGTGACCCTCGGCAGCTTCTCCCAGAACAAGGCCGCGGGAGCCAGCTCCGGGTACAACATCGGCATCGTCGGCGTCGGCTCCCGGGTGCCCCCGCCCGACGGCGCGGACTTCCTCACCGCCGGCGGCAACGTCACCGTCGCCCCCGGCCAGCGGCTCCTGGCCGACGGCGGCGTGGTCCGCTACGCGGGCACCGCCACCGGCACCATCACCGGGACGACGGTCCAGGACGCCCAGGCCGTCGCCGCCTACACGCCGCTGCGCGGCCAGTTGCAGTCCGCGAGCGAGTGCTACGCCGGGGTCGGCACGCCCCGCCCGGCCACCGGGACGGCCGTCAACCAGGGCTACCAGACCCTGTTCACCGGCGACGGCAGCTCCGCGCTCCAGGTCTTCAACGTCGACTTCGACCTGGTCGGCAACGGCGGCGGCGCCCAGGGCGTCGCCTTCGCCAACATCCCCGCGAACGCCACGGTGCTGGTCAACCTCACCGGCGGCGCCCGCACCATCAACACCTTCAGCGGCAGCTTCGACGACAACGACCCGTGGAACCGGCTGCGCCCGCGTCTGCTGTGGAACTTCCCGACCGCGAGCACCGTCACCCTCACGGGCTCCGGGCAGTTCCAGGGCAGCGTGCTGGTCGGCAACCCGGCCAGCACCAGCACGATGAACCTGCCCGGCCTGAACGGGCGCTTCTTCACCACCGGTTCGTTGCTGCACAACTCCGGTTCCGGCATGACCGGCACCGAGTTCCACGCCTACCCCTTCAACGGCGACCTGCCCGACTGCGGCAGCCCGCCGATCTCGACCGCGTCGACCAGCGTGACCAAGGTCGACTCGGTGACCTCGCAGCCGCTGGCGGGTGCGGTGTTCCAGCTGTGGCGGGAGACCAACGGCGTCGCCGGCCTGCAGACCACGGGCACCACCCCGGACACCAAGGTCGGTGCCCCGTGCACCACCGGTCCGGACGGCCTCTGCTCCGTCAGTGACCTGCCGCTGGGCACCTACTACTGGCAGGAGACGGCGGCCCCGCCCGGCTACGACCTGCCGCAGCAGCCGGTGACGACGGTGGTGCTGGACACCAACGGGCAGACCGTCCCGGTGACCGTCGCCGACACCAAGAGCCCGGTCGTCGAGACCGCGTCGACCAGCGTGACCAAGGTCGATTCGGCGACCTCCCAGCCGCTCGCGGGTGCGGTGTTCCAGCTGTGGCGGGAGACCAACGGTGTGCCCGGCCTGCAGACTTCGGGTGCGAACCCGGACACGGCGGTCGGCTCGCCCTGTACGACCCCGGCCTCGGGTGTCTGCTCGGCGACCGGCCTGCCGCTGGGCACGTACTACTGGCAGGAGACGGCGGCCCCGGCCGGGTACGACCTGCCGCAGCAGAACGTGACCGAGGTCGTGCTCGACACCAACGGGCAGAACGTCGGCGTGACGGTGGCCGACACCAGGACGGCGGCCCCGACCGCCTCCACGACCGTCACCAAGGTCGACTCCGCCACCGGGCAGCCGCTGGCCGGTGCGGTCTTCCAGTTGTGGCGGGAGACCAACGGCGTCGCCGGGCTGCAGACTTCGGGTGCCAACCCGGACACGGCCGTCGGCTCGCCCTGCACCACCGGGGCGGACGGCGTCTGCGCGGCGCACGGCCTGCCCCTGGGCACGTACTACTGGCAGGAGGTCTCCGCGCCCAACGGCTACGAGCTGCCCGACCTGAACGTGACGACGGTGGTGCTGGACGCCAACGGGCAGACCGTCCCGGTGACCGTCCAGGACACCAAGACCGTCGCCCCGACCGGTTCGACCTCGGTGACGAAGGTCGATTCGGCGACCTCGCAGCCGTTGGCGGGTGCGGTCTTCCAGTTGTGGCGGGAGACCAACGGTGTGCCCGGCCTGCAGACGACCGGCGCGAACCCGGACACGGCGGTCGGTTCGCCCTGCACCACCCCGGCCTCGGGCGTCTGCTCGGCCGACGGCCTGCCGCTGGGCACGTACTACTGGCAGGAGACGGCCGCCCCGGCCGGGTACGACCTGCCGCAGCAGCCGGTGACGACGGTGGTGCTGGACACCAACGGGCAGAACGTCCCGGTCACCGTCAAGGACTCCAAGACGGTCACGCCGACCGGTTCGACCTCGGTGACGAAGGTGGACGCCGACACGGGTAAGCCGTTGGCCGGAGCCGTCTTCCAGCTGTGGCGGGAGACCAACGGTGTACCGGGCCTGCAGACCACCGGGGCCAACCCGGACACGGCCGTCGGTTCGCCCTGCGTCACGTCCGACACCGGTGTGTGCTCGGTGACGGGTCTGCCGCTGGGGACGTACTACTGGCAGGAGACGGCCGCCCCGGCCGGGTACGACCTGCCGCAGCAGCCGGTGACCACCGTCGTGCTGGACACCAACGGGCAGAACGTCCCGGTCACCGTCAAGGACCGGAAGACGGCCGCGCAGACCGGGAAGACCACCGTCACCAAGGTGGACGCCGACACGGGCAAGCCGTTGGCCGGAGCCGTCTTCCAGCTGTGGCGGGAGACCAACGGCGTGCCCGGCCTACAGACCACCGGGGCCAACCCGGACACGGCGGTCGGCCCGCTGTGCGCGACCGACGTCAACGGCGTGTGCTCGGCGGACAACCTCCCGCTGGGGACGTACTACTGGCAGGAGGTCGTCGCTCCCCCCGGGTACGAGCTGCCGCAGGACGCGGTGTCCACGGTCGAACTGACCAAGGACTGCCCGTGTGTGGAGATCACGGTCGCGGACAGCAAGTGCCCGCCGGAGCCCTGCCCGCCGGAGCCGTGCCCGCCCGAGCCGTGCGACCCGCCGGACCACCCGTGGGGGACGAACGCCGACCGCATCCCGGTGCCCGAGGTCCACGGGGGGCGCGCCTGACGGACCGCCCCGCGCGTGAGCGCCTGACCTGACGACGTGGCCGGAGGAGCCGAGGACGGCGCCTCCGGCCACCGGCGTGCCCGGAGGTCGGCGCCCGGACGTCGGCGCCCGGACGGTCGGGGCCCGGGCGTCAGTGCCGGCGGTCAGTGTCCGGCCGTCAGTGCCTGGTCCAGAGGGTGAGGTCGCTGCTGGTGGCCACGGCCAGGGTGCGGCCGGTGGGGGAGAAGCCGGCGGTGCGGAAGGTCGACCAGGAGGAGTGGAAGACGTGCCACCAGGTCTCCCCGTGCTGCCCGCCCCGCTCGGGCGCCGTGCCGCCGACCAGCAGCACGCGGTGGTGCGGCCACTCGGGCGCCGGGACGTCGACGGACCAGCCGTCGTCCGTCCCGCTGTGCAGGCCGCCGCCCCACAGGCCGGCCACCGGGATCCGCAGGCCGGCGACCGGGCCGAGGCCGGGGCAGGAGAGGTCCGGGCCGTCCGGGTCCTCCTCCGGGTCGTACTCGCGCTCCAGCTTCTCGCCCGTCACCGCGTCGAACAGGCCGTGCCCGCTGCTGGAGACGGTCAGCACCAGGTCGTGCCCGGTGTCGGGGTGGACGGCGAAGCCGATGCCGAGCAGCCCGCCGACCGGGACGATCCCCCGGCCGACCTGCCGCCACAGCGCCGGCGGGGGGATCACCTCGGCAGCCAGGATCCGGTCGCGGAGCTGCTGCTGGAAGGGGGTCAGGACCATGCGGATGATCATCCCATCGACGGGCTGCGCCCTACTCCTCCGTACGGGCCAGCCGCAGCAGCGCCAGCGCCCCGACCGCCGTGGTCACCGCCAGCCCGCCCCACAGCAGACCCGGCCCCGCGGCCAGCAGCGCCGTCAGCACCGCCGGAGCCGCCGCCCGGCCGACCCCCATCGACAGCTCCCAGCGGGCCACCGCCCGCCCCAGCAGGTGCGGCGGCGCGATGGCCGCCACCAGGGCCGTACCGGAGCCGGTGTAGAGGATCTCGCCGAGCGTGTACAGCACGGACACCAGCACGATGCCCACCGTGCCCGGGACCCCGCCCAGCGACCCGGCCGCCCAGAAACCCAGGTACGACAGGCTCAGCGTCGCCCCCGCGGCCGCCAGCACCGACTGCCGGGAGCGCTTCGCCAACCGCAGCACCAGCGCCAGCTGCAGCGCGATCACCAGCACGGTGTTGCCCACGAACACGCCCGAGGACCAGGCCGCGGAGGCGTGCAACTGGAGCACCAGCAGCGCGGGCAGCGCCACCTCCAGCACGTCGAAGCAGAACGCGTACGGCAGGTTGGCCAGGCTCAACAGGGTGATCCGGCGCAGCGGTTCGCCGCCGTCCCCGGCCTCCCCGGCCCGCTCCGCCACCGTCTGCGGCGCCCGGACCCGCAGCGAGGCGACCAGGGCGGCGGCCAGCAGGCTGGCCGTGCCGGTCAGCCCGGCCAGCACCCGGATGGTGTCCGTCCCGCCGGCCACCGCGACCGTCGCCAGCAGGGCGCCCGCGCCCATGCCCGCGTTGCGCAGCGAGCGCCCGGCGGCCAGCGCCGCGTCCCGCAGCCGGCCCTCGGTCAGGGTGCTCACCACGGCGGTGTGGGTGGTCGGCCAGGACTGGCTGCCGATGCCGAACAGCACCGCCGCCGCGGTGAACAGCGGCAGCCCGTCCGCGGCGAGCAGGACCAGCGCGCCCGCCGCCCGCAGCAGCAGGGTGACGGCGGCGGGCAGGGTGCGGGCGCCGGTGTCGATCCAACGGCCGGTCAGCGGCACCATCACCAGCCCGGCGACCATCCCGGCCGACAGGGCCAGGCCGACCGCCCCGGCGGGCAGGTGCAGCATCCCGACGCCGTACAGCAGCAGGAACGGGCGCAGCATGCCGCCGCCCACCGCGTCGACGGCGACGGCCGCCGCGTACCGGGGGCCGCCGGCGGCGGTCAGCAGGCCCAGCAGCGCGGACGGGCCGACCCGGCCGGTGCCGGCCGGCGGGGCGGGCGGTTCGGTGGTGGGGACGGAGGCGGTGTCGTGGCCGGACTTCTCCTGGATCGGGCTCATGGCCGGTACGGTCCGCCCAGGTGGCGCCGCGTGTCGCGTGGATTGACGGTTAGCGTCAATCGGCGTGGGAGGGGGTGCGGGCGGTGGCAGGATTTCGATCGTGAGTGAGCGAAGCGAGCGAACCGCCAAGAGGTGCGTGTGGGCGAATGCCCCTGCCGAGCGCAGCGAGGTGGGCGCATGAGTGTGACCATCGACATCACCGGCCTGCCCGAGGAGCGCCTGCTCTTCGCGCCCTCGCCGCTCGCCGAGCTGAACGCCATGCTGCACGTGCTCGCCGAGCCCGCGCACCACCCGGCGTTGCAGGGCTGGGCGGCCTCCACCACCACGGCGATCCCGCCGGAGCTGTCCGAGCGGCTGCTGGAGGCGGACTTCCTCTGGCGGTCCTCGCGGGCCGACTTCCTGGTGCCCGGTCAGCCCGCCGCCACCCTCGCCGAGGAGCTCGACGCCGTCGACCGGGTCGACGACGAGCTGTACGTGACCGCGGCCCTGATCACCACCTGCGGCTCCTCCCGGCTCAACCGGCGGACGGCCTCCCCGCTCAGCGACCCCGCCGCCAACGAGCGCGCCCGCGAGCTGGCCCTCGCCCGCGGCCCCCGGCAGGCGGCCTTCGCGGACCGGCTGCTCGCCGACCCGCCCGCCGTCCGGGCGCTGGTGCGCCGGATGCTGGAGGACTGCGAGTCGGCGTTCTTCGCCGACGCCTGGCAGCGGGTCCTGCCCGGGCTGGCCGCGGACTCCCGGCACAAGGCCGACCTGCTCGCCCGCCGCGGCCTGGCCGAGGCCATCGGCGCGCTGTCGCCGTCCGTCGGCCTGGACGAGAGCGGCGGGCGGCGGCGGATCGTCATCGACAAGCTCCAGGACTCCGGCACCAGCGGCACCGACGGCAACGGGGTCACCTTCATCCCCACCGCCTTCGGCCGCCCCCACCTGCTGGCGGTGCACGCCCCGGGCTGGCGGCCGGTCCTGCAGTACCCGGTGGCCGAGGCCGGGCTGCCCGAGCCGGTCTCGCTCGCGCTGGTCCAGCAGCGGCTGGAGGCGCTCGCCCACCCGATCCGGCTGCGGCTGGCCCGCACCATCGCCCGCGGCCCGCACACCACCGGCGAACTCGCCGCGGCCTGGCAGTTGAGCGCCCCCGAGGTGTCCCGCCACCTGGCGGTGCTGCGCAAGGCCGGGCTGCTGGTCACCGAGCGGCGTGGGCGGTACATGCTCTACCAACTGGACCTGTCCGGCAGCGCCCGGCTCGGCGCGGACTTCCTGGAGGCGGTGCTGCGGTGAGCGGGCCGTACGTGGACGAGGGGAACGGCGGGAACAGCGGGCGGCCGGAACACGTTCGTCCGGTCATGACCGACGACGCTCCTGAGATCCTCCGCTACGCCGCCTTCGCGATCCGCCCCGAGGGCGGCAACCCCGCCGGCGTGGTGCTCGACGCCACCGGACTGACCGCCGAGCGGATGCTCGCCGTCGCCGCCGAGGTCGGGTACTCCGAGACCGCCTTCCTGACTCCGGG
The DNA here is from genome assembly GCF_042266305.1 of Kitasatospora sp. NPDC056076. NCBI lineage: Bacteria > Bacillati > Actinomycetota > Actinomycetes > Kitasatosporales > Streptomycetaceae > Kitasatospora > Kitasatospora sp. NPDC056076. Next base: position 99,499 of record NZ_JBHJWG010000030.1, on the reverse strand, counting down.
CAGCGAGCAGGGCGCCTACCACGTGCGGTACTTCAGCCCGCTGCTGGAGGTGCCGTTCTGCGGGCACGCGACGGTGGCCGCCGCCGTCGCGGTCGCCGAGCGGTCCGGCCCGGGCCGCTACGTGTTCGGCACGGCGGCCGGGGACGTCCCGGTCGAGGTCGAGCGCGGCGCCGACGGCCTGCGGGCGACGCTCACCAGTGTCGAGCCGAAGGTCGAGGAGGTGTCGGCGGCGGACGTCGAGGAGGCGCTCGCGCTGCTCGGCTGGTCGGTCGCCGACCTGGACCCGGCGCTGCCGCCGCGGATCGGCTACGCGGGCGCCCGGCACCTGGTGCTGGCCGCCGGCACCCGCTCCCGACTGGCCCGGCTGGACTACGACTTCGACGGGCTGGCCGCGTTCATGAACGCCCGCGACCTGGTCACCCTGCAGCTGGTCTGGCGCGAGGCCCCCGAGGTCTTCCACGTCCGCGACCCGTTCCCGGTCGGCGGCGTGGTCGAGGACCCGGCCACCGGCGCGGCCGCGGCCGCCTTCGGTGCCTACCTGCGCGAGCTGGGCGCGGTGACCGCCCCGGCCGTGCTGACCCTGCACCAGGGCGAGGACCTCGGGCGCCCGGGCGTGCTGCGGGTCGAACTGCGGGCGGAGGACACCCGGGTGCGGGTCTCCGGCACGGCGGTGGCGATCCCGTAGTGCCTCGGCGCCGAGGGGGAGGGGAGAGGTCCTCCCCCTCGGCGCCCCGGCTCAGGACCGGGCGGCGAGCAGGGCGGCCAGGCCGTCCAGGCCCCGGTCGACGGTCGCCGGGTCCACCTGGCTGACGGAGAGCCGCAGTTGGCGCTCCCCGCCCGCACCGGGGTAGAAGTGGGACATCGGCGTCCAGATCACCCCGTACCGCGAGGCGGAGAGCTCCAGCAGGGCGTCGTCCACCACGCACGGCACCGTGAGCACCAGGAAGAAGCCGCCGCGCGGCTCGTTCCAGGTCACCCCGCCGCCCGGCGGGAAGCGCCGGGCCAGGCCCGCCAGCACCAGGGCGAGGTTGCGCCGGTAGAGCGCGGCGACCTCGGTGTTGGCGGCCCGCAGGCTGTGGCCGTGTTCGAGCAGCGCGCCGCCGATCACGGCCTGGGCGATCGGCGAGGTGTTCACCGTGGTCATGCTCTTGACCATGCCGAGCAGGTCGGCCAGCAGGACGCTGCCGCCCGCGCCGTCCGCCACCAGCTGGTCCGCGACCACGTAGCCGACCCGGGCGCCCGGGAGGGCCGTCTTGGCGAAGGACCCTAGGTGGACCACCCGCCGTGCGGTGTCCAGCGCCTTGAGCGAGGGCAGCCGCTCCTCGCCCGCGAACACGCAGTACGGGTTGTCCTCCAGGACCAGGAAGTCCTCCTCGGCGGCCAGCTCCAGCAGCTCCCGGCGCAGGTCCAGCGGCAGGCTGGCGCCGCTCGGGTTGGCCACGTCCGGGACCAGGTAGAGCGCCCGGGGGCGCAGTCCCTCGGCCCGGGCGTCGGCCAGCTGCCGGCGCAGGTCGGCGAGGTCGAGCCCGTCCGGGCCGTCGGCCACCGGCCGCACCGGCAGGTCCGCCAGCAGGGCGGCGCCGGTCAGCCCGACGTAGGTGGGCGAGACGGCCAGCACCACGTCCTCGGGGCCGCGGCGCAGCGCCCGCAGCACCAGGAACATCGCCTCCTGGCAGCCGACCGTCACCACGATCGACTCGGCGGGCACCTCGATGCCCTCGTCCACCGCGAGGTGCGCGGCGATCAGCTCGTGGATGATCCCCTTGGTCCGCCCGTACTGGAGCACCTGGCGCCGGGCCTGCTCCTCGGACAGGCCGCGCTCGCCGCGCAGGTGCGCGGTGTAGCGGTCCAGGTACCGGTGGACGGCGTCCAGGTCGAAGAACTGCTCGGCCGGGCGGCCGGCCGCGAAGGAGACCGCCTCCGGGTAGCGGATGGAGATCTCGTTGAGCAGGTTCATCGAGGTCATCGCCGGGTCGGCGAGGGAGGGGTGCAGGTCGGTCAGCCGCAGCTCGTGCGGCGGGGCGGTGACGGTCACGGGGCACTCCAGGCGGGGCAGGGCAGGGGGGTGGTGCGCAGCTCGGCGGCGGCGGTCAGGTCGGCGCAGCCGGCCAGGCCGAGGGCGTGCCGCAGTTCGGCGGCCAGCAGCTCCAGCACCCGGGCACAGCCCGGTTCGCCGTCGGCCGCCAGGCCCCAGATCGCCGGGCGGCCGAGCAGCACCCCGGATGCCCCGAGGGCCAGCGCGGTGAGCACGTCCGCGCCGCCGCGCACCCCGCTGTCCAGCAGCACCTGGCAGCCGCGCCCGGCCAGCGCCTCGGCGACGGCCGGCAGCGCCGTCAACGAGGGCACCGCCCGGTCGAGTTGGCGGCCGCCGTGGTTGGAGACCACCACGGCGGAGGCGCCCAGCTCGGCGGCCCGCAGGGCGTCCGCCGGGTCGAGCACCCCCTTGACCACCAGTGGCAGCCGGGTGTGCTCGCGCAGCCAGCCGAGGTCCGCCCAGGTGACGGCGGGGGAGAGCAGCTCGGCGGTGTGGGCGGCCACTGCCGAGACCTCGGCGGTGCTCCGGTGCGCCCGCCCGGCGGCGCCGCCCTCCAGCAGCGCCGCGCGGACGTCCCCGGGCAGGGCGAAGGCGTTGCGGGCGTCGCGCAGCCGGCGGCCCATGTACGGCACGTCGGCGGTCACGACCAGGCACTCGCTGCCCGCCGCCTCGGCCGCCGCGACCAGGTCGAGCAGCCGGGCCCGGTCGCGCAGCCAGTACAGCTGGAACCAGAGCGTGGCCCCGGTCGCGGCCAGCTCCTCGAAGCCGACGCTGCTGAGCGTGCCGACGGTGAACGGCACCCCCGCCGCGGCGGCCGCCCGGGCCGAGGCGAGTTCCCCCTCGGGGTGGAACAGCCGGTGGTAGGCGATCGGCGCCACCGCCACCGGCAGGGCCGAGCGGCTGGCCACCAGGGTCGCGGAGGTGTCGCAGGCGGAGACGTCGGCGAGCACCCGGGGCACCACGGCCTGCCGGTCGAAGGCCGCCCGGTTGGCGGCCAGGGTGCGCTCCTGCTCCGCACCGCCGGCCAGCCAGTCCCAGACCGGGGCGCTCAGCACGGCCCGGGCCGCCCGCTCGTACTCGGCCACGGACAGCGGCTGCCGCGGCGCGGCGGTGCCCGCGCCCGGCGGGGTCAGGACCGGCGCGCTCATCCGGCCACTTCGCTGGCGTTGCGCTGGAGTTCGACGGCCTCGTAGAGGGCGCGGATGTTGTTGCTGCCGAAGTTGCGGGCCCGGATGCGCTCGATCACCTCGAAGAAGAAGGTGCCGCGGGGGTGCTGGGAGCGGGTGAAGATCTGGAACAGCTGGCCGTCGTGGTCCTGGTCGACCAGCAGGTTCAGCTCGCGCAGCTGGTCGAAGGAGTGCCGCAGCGGGGTCAGCCGGGCGGGCAGGGCGTCGAAGTAGGTGCTCGGGGTACGCAGGAAGGGCACGCCGCGGGCGGCCATGGTGGAGACGGAGTGGACGGCGTCCTGGGAGGAGAAGGCCACGTGCTGGACCCCGGCGCCGCCGTGGTCGGCGAGGAAGGAGGCGATCTGGCCGCCGGCGTCCGGGGTGAGCGGCTCGATCAGGGTGAGGGTGACGCTGTGGTCGGGGCTCTGCACGACCATCGAGTCCATGCCGAGGGCGCCGACCTCGATCCGCTCCTCGAAGACCATCCGGAAGCCGAAGACCTCCTGGTAGTGCCGGACGGTCGCGCGCAGTTCGCCGGAGGGGACGCAGACCGCGAAGTGGTCGACGGAGCGCAGGCCCACCTCCGCGGCACCGGTCACGGGGGCCGCGTCGGGCAGGCCGGGGATCCGGTCGGCGGGGACGTCCGGGCCCCGCTCGATCAGGGTGTGCACCACGTCGCCGAAGGCGCCGACCACGGCGGTGACACAGCCGTCCGCGGCCTGCGGCGGGCGCAGCCCGTCGGCGCCCCGCCCGGTCAGCGCGCGGTAGGCGGCGGTGGCGTCCGGGACCCGCAGGGCCAGTGCGGCCACGCCGTCCTCGTGGCGGGCCAGGTACGCGGTGGCCGGGTGGCCGGCGGCCAGCGGCTGGGTGAGCAGCAGCCGGATCGCGGCCTGGCCGAGCAGGGCGGAGACGCAGCGCTCGGCGCTCGTGCCGCGCTCGGTGGGCGGGACGAGCAGGTCGAAGCCGTACTCCGCGGTCAGCCGGGCGACGTCGGCGGCGAGGTCGGTGACGTAGAACTCGACGTGGTCCAGGGCGAGTTCGAGCGGCTCCCCGGCGTCGGTGGTGAGGTCGGTGAGGTCGGTGGGGAGCTCGGGAGAGGAACGGTCGGGCATCTGAGGGGCTCTCTCGTGAGGAGTGCGCGGAGGCCCGCCCCGGCGGCGGTGCGGTGCGGCAGGGCCGCCGCCGGGTGGGCCGGTGGCGTGGTGCGGGCCTGGGTGGTGCGGGGACGGGAGGTGCGGGACGGTCAGGTGGACTGGAGGCGCGGGGCGGGCTCGGTCTCCTCGGCCGGGGCCTGGGCCGGGGCCGGGGCGAGCTCTCGGGCGGGCTGCTCCGCCGACTCCACCTCGTCCTCGTCGTCCTCGATCGCCGCGTCGGGCTTGCCCAGCAGGTAGAGGCCGGACAGCAGCGCGCCGATCACCATGGCGACCAGCACCGTGCGGAAGTCCAGCGCGGCCACCAGGCCGGCGCCGACGCCGATGGCGATCGCCTGCGGGGCGGTGAGGGCGAGGTTGACGGCCGCCTGGGTGCGGCCCATCAGCTGCGGCGGGGTCAGCGACTGGGCGGCGGTGGCCAGGCCGACCACGCCGGCCGGCATGCCGGCCCCGGCGATCAGCAGACCGGCCGCCACCACCCACACCGAGGGCGCCAGCAGCAGCAGGGCGCCGACCCCGAAGGTGGCCGAGCCGAGCATGACGGTCCTGCGGGGGCCGAGCTTGCCGATCAGGATGCCGCCCAGCACCGAGCCGCCGAGCGCCCCGACCGCCTCCACCGTCTCCAGCACGCCCAGGAACTGCGGCGAGCGGCCCAGTCCGTGCTGGATGAGCGAGAACAGCACCGGCTGGAGGAAGCTGAGCACGGTCGCGGTGGCGGTGGTCGCGATCAGCAGCGGCAGCAGCGAGGCGGTGGAGCGCAGGTGCTGGAAGCCCGCCAGCACCTCGGTGCGCCAGTGCCGCCCGGACGGCTCCGGCTTGGACTCGGGCACCCGCAGCGCCAGGAAGGCGAGCGCGGCCGCGAGCAGGATGCCGATGTCGACCAGGGCGACGGCCCGGCCGCCGAGCCACCCGTACAGGCCGGAGCCGACCAGCGGTGCGACCAGGGTGGTGCCCGCCCGCATGGTCTGGGTGAACCCGACGGCCGCGCCGAAGTCCTGACGCTCCGTCAGGATGGTGCGCAGCATCGCGCTCTGGGCCGGGGTGAGGACGGCCCCGGCCAGCCCGTAGAGCACCGCGGTGCCGTAGATGATCCACAGGTGGCCGCGGCCGTCGACCAGCAGCAGCGGCGAAACCGCCACCGCCAGACCGAGGTTGACCGCGACCAGCAGCGGCCGTCGGCGGACCCGGTCGGCGACCAGGCCGCCGAGCGGCAGCAGCAGCATCGGGACGGCGTAGCAGAACATGACCAGACCGGCCGCCGAGCTGCTCCCCGTCAGGACCTTGGCCCAGATGCCGAGGGCGATGAAGAGCGCGCTGTCCCCGAGGACGGACAGCGTCTGTCCCGCGATGTAGAGCCGGAACTCCGGCCGCGCCAGAAGTGGGTGCATGTCCTGTCCTGTCCTTGACTGCTGTGTGTGCGGTGGGTGGTGCGGGTCCAGCGGGTCCAGCGGGTCCAGCGGGTCTGGCAGGCCTAGCGGGGCGGTGCGTCGGCGGCCCGGTGGGCGCGGGTGAAGCCCTCGATCACGGCGTCGACGGCGTCCTTCTCGCCGACGGCGATCCGGATGCCCTGGCCCGGGTAGAAGCGGACGGCCACCCCGAGCCGCTCCAGCTCCGCCTTGACCGGGAGCTGCTCCTCGGGTGAAGGCGCCGTCACCCAGAGGAAGTTGGTCAGGCTCGGCGGCACCGACCGGCCCAGGGCGAGCAGTTCGGCCCGCAGCCGGTCGCGTTCGGCGGCGATCTCGGCGATCCGCCGGTCCACCTCGTCCTGGGCGGCGACGGCGGCCAGCAGGCCCGCCTCCTGGAGCCGGTTCACCGCGTACGGCACCTGGACGTCGCGCACCCGCCGCGCCACCGACTCCTCGGCGACGGCGTAGCCGATCCGCAGCGCGGCGAGGCCGTGCGACTTGGAGAGGGTGCGCAGCACCACCAGGTTGGGCCACTCGGCTATCCGGTCCGGCACCGCCGGGGCGGCCCAGCCCCGGGCGAAGTCGACGTAGGCCTCGTCCAGCAGGATCAGCGCGGTGGCCGGCACCTTGCGGAAGAAGTCGGTCAGTTCCGCCCAGGAGTAGACCGTGCCGGTCGGGTTGTGCGGGTTGCACAGCACGATGATCCGGGTGCGCCCGTCCACCCGGCCGGCCATCGCGGCCAGGTCGTGCCGGGCGTCCGGGCCGAGCGGGACGGACCGGGACTCGGCGCCGGCGATCGCGCAGAACAGCGGGTACGCGTCGAAGCAGGGGTCCGAGTGCACCACGTTGTCGCCGGGGCGGACGACGGAGTGGAAGAGGTCCAGGGCGACGCCGGCCGAGCCGTGGCCGACCACGACCTGCGCGGCCGGGACGTCCTGCCAGTCGGCGATGATCCGGGCGAAGCGCTCCGGGCGGAAGTCCGGGTAGCGGTTCAGGTCGCCGACCGCCCCCGCCAGGGCGGTCAGCACGGACGGCAGCGGCGGGTACGGGTGCTCGTTCTGGGCCAGCAGGTGTGCGGCCCCGGCTGCGGCGGCCATCAGTCGGCCTGGAGGACGTAGAGCCAGCTGTGCGGGGTGGCCAGCGCCTCGACCCGGTCGATCCGCAGCCCGGCGTCGGTGAACAGCTGCTCGTAGGTCTCCTTGGTGTGCAGCGGCACGCCCATCATCGCGTGGGCCAGTTCGAAGCCGACCGAGAAGACCGGCATCGCGCTCTGGGACTCGCCCGGGCCGCGCAGCATGGTGTCGCCGAGCACGAAGGTGCGGGCCTTGGGGAAGGCCTCGCGCATCCGGGTGAAGATCGAGGAGCGGGTGCTCGGGTCGGCGAGCAGGTCGTGCAGCAGGAAGAAGCTCATCACGGTGTCGACCTCGGCCACCTCGGCGGCCTCGGCGTCGTTGTCGATCTGGGTGCCGAGCAGGCCCAGCACGTCGGCCCGGACGGCGGTGACCCGGTCCTGCATCCCGGCGGCGGCGATGTCGGCGCGGGCGATGTCGGTGGCCGGGCGGCTGATGTCGATGCCCAGGCCGCGGCTTCCCTCGCGCTGGGAGACCACCCGGCGCACCCGGGCGGAGGTGCCGCTGCCCAGGTCGGCGATGGTGCGGAAGTCGATGCCGGAGAGCACGTCGGTGAGCTGCGCGGCGAACATCGACTGGTCGCACTGGGCGGAGCCGAGGGCGACCATCGCCTCGTCGCGGTACACGTCCTGGTTGTAGTGGTGCGAGCCGGTGCTCAGGTGCCCGGCGCGGCCGAACACGTCGTGGTAGCCGCCGACCGCCCAGGTGAAGTAGCCGCGGGCGGCGGCGATCTCGATGCCCGCCTCGGTGGGCAGGTAGCCGGCGCCGTCGGCCTTGAGGTAGCCGTAGTCGGCGGCGGCGCGCAGCACGGCCTCGGTGCGGGCGGTGTCGCCGCGCTGGGAGGTGGCCGTGGCGGCGGACAGCGCCTCGCCGCGGCCGATCTGCTCCAGCACGCCGATCCGGTCCAGCGCGAAGATCACGTTGGCGGCGATGAAGCCGTTGTAGGCGTCGGTCGACGAGATCGGCGCCGGGGTGACGCCGCGCCAGGTGTCGGGGATGACGGCAGTCTGCATCGGTGTGTCCATTCCTCGTGTGGGCCGGGTCGCGGCCGCTTGGCGTGGTGGTGCGGGGGGTGTCGCGGTGGTGCGGGGTGGTGCGGTGGTGAGGGGAGGCTCAGGGGCGGGGCGTGGGGGCCTGCGCGGGGTCGCGCAGGCGGTCGGCGAGCACCGGGCCGATGACCGCGAGGGCCTCCGGGCCGGTCATCGCGCCGTGGGTGCTGGGCACTTGGTGGACCTCCAGCCGGCCGCCCACGTGGGGCCGCCAGCTCTCGGGGTCGGGGGCGTCGGCCGGGCGGTCCTGGGCGGCGACGAAGACCAGCGCGTCGCCGTCGTAGCCGGGCAGCGGGGCGTCGCCGGCCAGCGCCAGGTTGGCCAGGAAGACCTCGACCACCCGGGCCACCCCGGCGCCGCTCAGCCCGGCCAGCGGGCCGGCGCCGTGCCGGACCAGCTCGGCGTAGCCCGCCTCGTCGGCGGGCCAGTCGGTGATCTCGCCGGCCTGCTGCCCGAGGGACTCCAGGATCGCGGCGAGCAGCGCCGGGTCGCGGTCGGGGGAGCCGCCGGTGGACCGGGGGCGGGAGCCGCCGGTGATCCGGTCGGGGGAGGCGCCGGTGATCCGGGCGTACTCGTCCAGCTCGGGGTAGCCGTCCAGCACGGCGAGCAGGTCGACCCGCTCGCCCTGCTCCCGAAGCAGCGCCGCCACGGCGTGGGCGACCGGGCCGCCGAAGGACCAGCCCAGCAGGGCGTACGGGCCCTCGGGGCGCACCGAGCGCAGTTCGGCCAGGTAGTCGCGGGCCATCTCCGCCAGGCTCGCCGGGTGGCGGGAGAGGTCGGCCAGGCCGGGGGCCTGGAGGCCGTAGATCGGCTGCTCGGCGTCCAGGTGGCGCAGCAGGCCGGTGTACACCCAGCTGATCCCGGCCGCCGGGTGCACGCAGAACAGCGGCGGGCGCGTGCCGCGGGTGCGGATCGGCAGCAGCACCGGGAAGTCCTCCTCGGCGGGGGCGCCGTCCCGGGCCGCGGCCAGCAGGTCGGCCAGCCCGGCGACGGTCGGCGCCCGGAACAGCGCCCGGACGCCGAGTTCGGCGCTGCCGGTCAGCTCGCGCAGCCCGGCGACCAGGCGCCCGGCCAGCAGCGAATGGCCGCCCAGCTCGAAGAAGTTGTCGTCGATGCCGACCCGCTCCAGGCCGAGCACGTCGGCGAACAGCCCGCAGAGCACCTCCTCCAGCGGGGTGCGCGGCGCCCGGCCGCCGCCCGCCCGGCCCGGCTCGGGGGCGGGCAGCGCCCGCTCGTCGAGCTTGCCGTTGGGGGTCAGCGGCAGGCGTTCCAGCGGCACCAGGGCGGCGGGCAGCATGTAGTCCGGCAGCTCGGCGGCCAGGTGGGTGCGCAGCGCGTCCAGGTCCGGCGCCCCGGCGTCCGGGGCCGGCACCAGGTAGCCGACCAGGCGCTTCTCGCCCGGGGCGTCCTCGCGCACCACCACGGCGGCGGAGGCCACCTCGGGCCGGCGGCTGAGCACCGAGCCGATCTCGCCCAGCTCGATCCGGAAGCCGCGGATCTTCACCTGGGCGTCGATCCGGCCCAGGTAGTCCAGTTCGCCGGAGGCCGTCCAGCGGGCCAGGTCGCCGGTGCGGTACATCCGGGTGCCGGGGGCGCCGAACGGGTCGGCGACGAAGCGCTCGGCGGTCAGCGCCGGGCGGCCCAGGTAGCCGCGGGCCAGGCCGGCCCCGGCGACGTACAGTTCGCCGGGCACCCCGGCGGGCACCGGGCGCAGCCGGGAGTCCAGCAGGTACAGCCGCAGGTCCGGGATGCCGGCGCCGATCAGCGACCGGGACTGCCCGGCGGCCGTGGCGGTGTCCAGCGGGCGGTAGGAGACGTGCACCGTGGTCTCCGTGATGCCGTACATGTTGACCAGCACCGGCGCGTCCTCGGCGTGCCGCTCGTACCAGGGCGCCAGCCGGGCCAGGTCGAGCGCCTCGCCGCCGAACACCACCCGGCGCAGGGCGAGTTGCGCGCCGAGTTCCGGCTCCTCCTGGTCGGCCTGCATCAACTGGTAGAAGGCGGACGGGGTCTGGTTCAGGACGGTGACCCGCTCGCGCACCAGCAGCTCCAGGAACTCCCGGGGCGAACGGCTGGTCCCGAAGGGCACCACGACCAGGCGGCCGCCGTGCAGCAGCGCGCCCCACAGCTCCCAGACCGAGAAGTCGAAGGCGTAGGAGTGGAACAGGGTCCAGACGTCCTGCGGGCCCGGGGCGAACCAGTGGTCGGTGGCGGCGAACAGCCGGGCGACGTTGCGGTGCGGGATCACCACGCCCTTCGGCCGGCCGGTCGAGCCCGAGGTGTAGATGACGTACGCCGGGTGGTCCGGGCCGAGCGCGGGGGCGGGGGAGGGGGCCTCGGCGGGCGTCCGGGCCAGTTCGGCGGCCGTCCCCGGGGCGTCGAGCAGCAGCAAGGGCAGCTGGGGGTCGGGCAGTCGGTCGGCGGCCGCGGTGGTGGTGAGCAGCAGCGCGGGCGCGGAGTCGGCCAGGGTGTAGGCGATCCGGTCGGCCGGGTAGTCCGGGTCGATCGGCACGTAGGCGCCGCCGGCCTTGAGCACCGCGAGTACGGCGACCACCAGTTCCACCGAGCGGGGCAGCGCCAGCGCCACCAGGCGCTCGGGGCCGACGCCGCGGGCGGCGAGGAGCCGGGCCAGCCGGTTCGCCCGGGCGTCCAGTTCGGCGTAGTCGATCCGCTCGTCCTCGTCGACCACCGCCACGGCCTGCGGGGTCCGGGCCGCCTGGGCCGCGAACAGCTCCGGGAGGGTGCGGGGTTCGGCGGCCGCCGGCCGATCGGTGGGCGCGCTCCAGTGGTCCAGGATCAGGGCCCGCTCGGCGGGGTCGAGGATCTCCGCCGCGTCGACCGGGCGGGCCGGATCGGCCAGCACGGCGGTCAGCAGCCGCTCGAAGCGCTCGCCGACCGCCGTCACCGTGGCCGGGTCGAACAGCTCCTCGGCGAACTCGACGACCACGCCGATCCCGGCCGGGGAACCGTCGGCGGCCAGCCGCTCGCTGAAACCGAAGGCCAGGTCGAACTTGGCGAGTTCGGCCGCCGAGGGCTCCACCCGGGCGGGCAGGCCGGCGAAGTCCAGGGCGGCCTCGGCCTCGGGCCCGGCGGCGAAGGTCAGCATCACCTGGAACAGCGGGTGCCGGGCCGTCGAGCGGGCCGGGTTGAGCACCTCGACCAGCCGCTCGAAGGGCACGTCCTGGTGCTCGAAGGCGTCCAGGTTGGCCTGCCGCACCCGCTCCAGCAGCGCGTGGAAGCTCGGGTCGCCGGAGAGGTCGGCGCGCAGCACCAGGGTGTTGACGAAGAAGCCGATCAGCTCGTCCAGCGCCTCGTCGGTGCGTCCGGCGACCGGGGTGCCGAGCGGGATGTCGGTGCCCGCGCCCAGCCGGCCCAGGGTGGCGGCCAGCGCGGCCTGCACCACCATGAACACGCTGGTACGGCTCTCCCGTGCCAACTCGACGACGGAGGCGTGGAGTTCGGCCGAGAGCCGGAACTCGACGGTGTCCCCGCGGCGGGTGGGTGACAGCGGCCGCTTGCGGTCGTAGGGGAGCGTCAGCTCCTCCGGGAGACCGGCCAGCGCCCGCTGCCAGTAGGCGAGTTGGACGTGCTGGGCGCCGTCCGGGTCGTCCTCCGCGCCGAGCAGCTCGCGCTGCCAGAGGGCGTAGTCGGCGTACTGGACGGGCAGCGGCCGCCAGTCGGGCTCCGCGTTCGCGCAGCGGGCCCGGTAGGCGGCGTCCAGGTCGCGCAGCAGCGGGCCGACGGACCAGCCGTCGCTGACGATGTGGTGCATCAGCACCAGCAGTGCCTGCTCGCCCTGCGGCAGGGAGAACAGCGTGGCCCGCAGCGGGAGTTCGACGGCCAGGTCGAAGGCCTCCCGGCTCGCGGCGGCCAGCGCGGCCCGCAGCTGCGCCTCGTCGGCCACCGTGCGGGTGTGCAGGGCGGGTTCGGCGCTCGGGGCGACCAGCTGGTGCGGCCGGCCGTCGGCGCCGGGGAAGGTGGTGCGCAGCACCTCGTGCCGGGCGACCACGTCGGCCAGGGCGCCGGCCAGGGCGTCGGCGTCCAGGGTGCCGTCGATCCGGAGCACGAGCGGGGTGTTGTAGAGCGCGCTCGGGCCCTCGAACTGGTCGATGAACCACAGGCGCTGCTGGGCGTGGGAGAGCGGGACCAGCTCCGGGCGCGGCCGGGGCAGCAGCCGGGCGCGGACCGGGCCGGTGCCCTCGCCCAGGTGGCCGGCCAGGGCGGCCACGGTCGGGTGGTCGAAGAGGGCGCGGATGGGGAGTTCGACGTCCAGGGCGGTGCGGATCCGGCTGATCAGCTTGGTGGCGAGCAGGGAGTGGCCGCCCAGGGCGAAGAAGTCGTCGTCGATGCTCAGGGCGGGTAGGCCGAGGGTCTCGGCGAACAGGGCGCACAGGGCCCGTTCGGCGGTGCTGCGGGGGGCGCGGCCCTCGGGGGTGCCGGAGTAGTCGGGGGCGGGCAGGGCGCGGCGGTCCACCTTGCCGTTGGCGGTGACCGGCAGCGCGTCCAGGGTGACGATCGCGGCCGGGACCATGTAGCCGGGCACCCGGTCGGCGAGGAAGGTCCGCAGTTCGTCGGGGGTGGCGTCGCCGGTGACGTAGGCGACCAGGCGCTTGTCCCCGGGCTGGTCCTCGCGGACCGTCGCCACCGCGTGCCCGACCGCCGGGTGGGCGGCCAGCGCCGTCTCCACCTCGGCCGGCTCGATCCGGAAGCCGCGGATCTTCACCTGGTCGTCGGCGCGGCCGAGGAACTCCAGCACGCCGTCCGCGCTCCACCGGACGATGTCGCCGGTGCGGTACATCCGCTCGCCCTTGCCGCCGAACGGGCAGGCCACGAAGCGCTCCGAGGTCAGCCCCGGGCGGCCCACGTAGCCCCGGGCCAGGCCGTTGCCCGCGAGGTACAGCTCACCGGGCACCCCGGCGGGGACGGGCCGCAGGGCGTCGTCCAGCACGTACGCCCGGGTGTTGGCCAGCGGGCGGCCGATCGGCACCACGGCCGGGACGTGCCCGCCGGGCGTCATGGTGAAGGTGGTCTTGATGGCCGTGGTCTCCGTCGGCGCGTACACCGCCACCACGTCCGTCTCCGGGCACGCCCGGAACAGCTGCCGGACGGCCTCCGGGGGCACCACGTCACCGCCGGTCCACACCTGGCGCACCCCGCGGAACGCCTCCGGGGTCTCCTCGGCCATCAGCCGCAGCAGACCGGAGGGCGCCTGCACCAGGGTGACGGCGTGCCGGGTGATGGTCGCGGCCAGCGCGGGGAGGTCGAGCTGTCCGGGGGCGGCCAGCACGATCCGCCCGCCGGTCACCAGCGGGGCCCACACCTCGGTGGTGGAGGCGTCGAAGGCGGTGGGCGAGTGCAGCAGGACGCTCTCGTGGTGGCCCTGGTGGAAGTGCGGGTTGGTGAGCAGGTCGACGACGTTGCGGTGGGTCACCGCGACGCCCTTGGGGAGGCCGGTCGAGCCGGAGGTGTACATCACGTAGAGCAGCTGGCCGGGGTGGGAGCGGCGGCCGGCGGGGGTCTGGGCGTTGGGGGTCCGGGCGGCGGGGGCGAGGCCGGTGGGGGCCTCGGTGACGTCGAGGGGGGTGGGGCCGGTGCCGGTGCCGTCGGTGCCGCTGTCGAGGACCGGGTGGTCGCGGTGGGCCGGGTCGACCAGGACGAGCTGCGCCCGGGTGTCGGCGAGGATGTGCCGCATCCGGTCCAGCGGGTACCGGGCGTCCAGCGGGACGTACGTGCCGCCCGCCTTGGTGACCGCCAGGATCGCCGTCACCAGCTCGGCCGAGCGGTCCATCAGGATCGCGACCGGCTCCTCCACCGCCAGCCCGCGGGCCAGCAGCACGGCGGCCAGGGCGCCCGCCCGGGCGTCGAGTTCGGCGTAGCTCAGCCGCCCGGTGTCGGACACCACGGCCACCGCCTCGGGGGTGGCGGCCGCCCGGGCCTCGAACAGCTCGGACAGCGTGCTGTCGGCGATCGGGACGGCGGTGTCGTTCCAGCCGGTGAGCAGCTGCTCGCGCTCGGCCGGGTCGAGGATCTCGATGGTGCCGATCGGCGCGTCCGGGTCGGTGGCGGCGGCCTCCAGGACGCGCAGCAGGCGCTCGGCGAGGGTGGCGACGGTGGCGTGGTCGAAGAGGTCCGCCGCGTACTCCACGGCCGCGGCCACGCCGAGCGGGGTGCCGTCCGCGTCGTGCTGCTCGGTGAAGTTGAAGTTCAGGTCGAAGTGCGCCTGGGACTCGCCCGCGCCCTCCAGCACCCCGCTGACCCCGCCCAGGCTGAGCACGGGGGCCGGGCCGCTGCTCACCGTGAGGACGGTCTGGAAGAGCGGGTGGCGGGCCGGGGTGCGGGTGGGGTTGAGCTGTTCGACCAGGCGCTCGAAGGGGAGGTCCTGGTGCTCGAAGGCGTCCAGGGCGGTGCGGCGGACCCGGTCCAGCAGCTCGCGGAAGCCGGGGTCGCCGGAAGTGTCGGTGCGCAGGACGAGGGTGTTGACGAAGAAGCCGACCAGGTCGTCCAGGGCTTCGTCGGTGCGTCCGGCGACGGGGGTGCCGAGCGGGAGGTCGGTGCCGGCGCCGAGCCGGGTGTACAGCGCGGCGACGGCGGCCTGCACGACCATGAACAGGCTGGCCCGGTTGGCAGCGGCCAACTCGCTGAGCCGCCGGTGCAGTTCGGCGTCCAGCCGGTACTCCACCGTCCCGGCCCGGTGGCTCGGGGCGGCCGGTCGCGGCCGGTCGTACGGGAGCGCCAGCTCCTCCGGGAGCTCGGCCAGGACCTGCTTCCAGTGGGCGAGTTGGGTGTGCTGGGCGCCGTCCGGGTCGTCCGCGGTGCCGAGCAGGCCGCGCTGCCAGAGGGTGTAGTCGGCGTACTGGACGGGCAGCGGCCGCCAGCCGGGTTCCGTGTGGGCCAGGCGGGCCCGGTAGGCGGTGTCCAGGTCGCGCAGCAGCGGGCCGACGGACCAGCCGTCGCTGGCGATGTGGTGCAGCAGGACGACCAGGGCGTGCCGTTCGGCGTTCAGCGAGAACAGCGAGACCCGGATCGGCAGGTCCTCGGCGAGCCGGAACACCGCGCCGGTGGCCTCGGCCACGGCGGCGCGCAGCTCCGTTTCGTCGGCCACCGTGCGGGCGTGCAGGGCGGGTTCGGCGTGCGCGGCGATCAGCTGGTGAGGCCGGCCGTCGGTGGCCGGGAAGGTGGTGCGCAGCACCTCGTGGCGGGCGACCAGGTCGGTCAGGGCCCCGGCCAGGGCCTCGGGGTCGATCTCTCCGCTGAGGTGGGCGACGAACGGGGTGTTGTAGAGCGCGCTCGGGCCCTCGAACTGGTCGATGAACCAGAGGCGTTGCTGGGCGGGGGAGAGCGGTACCAGGGCGGGCCTGGCCTGCGGGCGCAACGCCGGGCGGGCCGGGGTGTCGACGGTCGGCAGGGTGGTGGCCAGGGCGGCGACGGTGGGGTGGTCGAAGAGGGCGCGGATGGGGAGTTCGACGTCCAGGGCGGTGCGGATCCGGCTGATCAGCTTGGTGGCGAGCAGGGAGTGGCCGCCGAGGGCGAAGAAGTCGTCGTCGATGCCGAGGGCGGGCAGGCCGAGGGTTTCGGCGAACAGGGCGCAGAGGGCCTGCTCGGTGCCGGTGCGGGGGGCGCGGCCCTCGGGGGTGCCGGAGTAGTCGGGGGCGGGCAGGGCGCGGCGGTCGACCTTGCCGTTGGGGGTGACGGGGAGGGCGTCGAGGACGAGGACGGCGGCCGGGAGCATGTAGCCGGGGAGGCGCTCGCCTGCGAAGGCGCGCAGTTCGCCGGGGGTGGCGTCGCCGGTGACGTAGCCGACCAGGCGCTTGTCGCCGGGCTGGTCCTCGCGGACCAGGGCGAGGGCCTGGCCGACGGCGGGGTGGGCGGTGAGGGCGGCCTCGACCTCGCCGAGTTCGATCCGGAAGCCGCGGATCTTGACCTGGTCGTCGGCACGGCCGAGGAACTCCAGCACGCCTTCGCTGGTGCGGCGGACGAGGTCGCCGGTGCGGTACATCCGGCTGCCGGGGGCGCCGTGCGGGTCGGCGACGAAGCGTTCGGCGGTGAGGGCGGGGCGGCCGACGTAGCCGCGGGCCAGGCCGTGTCCGGCGAGGTAGAGCTCGCCGGGGACGCCGACCGGGACGGGCCGCAGACCGCTGTCGAGGACGTAGGCCCGGGTGTTGGGGAGCGGGCGGCCGATCGGGACGCTGTCAGGTACCTCGGCCGGGGTGGTCATCCGGTGGTGGGTGGCGAAGGTGGTGGTCTCGGTCGGGCCGTAGCCGTCGACCACGGCCAGGCCGGGGCAGGCGGTCATGACGCGGCGGACGGCGGCGGGGGCGACCACGTCGCCACCGGTCCACACCTCCCGGAGGCCGGTGAAGAGGGTCGGCGCCTCGGTGGCCATGACGTTGAACAGTCCGGCGGTGAGCCAGGCGGCGGTGACGCCGCCTCGCTGGAGGGTGTCGGTGAGTTCGGTGACGCCGAGGCGTCCGGCGGGGGCGAGGACGAGACGGGCGCCGGAGAGGAGCGGGGCCCAGAGTTCGTAGGTGGAGGCGTCGAAGGCGGTGGGGGAGTGGACCAGGACGCGTTCGTGGGCGCCGCCCGCGAAGGTGCCGCCGAGCGCGAGGTCGACGACGGAGCGGTGGGTGACGCCGATGCCCTTCGGCGTGCCGGTGGAGCCGGAGGTGTGCATCACGTAGGCCAACTGCTCCCCGGTGGCCACGAGTTCGAGGTTGGCGGCTCGTTCCTCGCCGACCGCGAGGGTGGTCAGCCCGGCCAGGGCGGGGTGGTCGCGGTCGGTGACGGCGATCCGGGCGCCCGCGTCGGCGAGGACGGCCGCGAGGCGCTCGTGCGGTTGGGCGTCGTCCAGCGGGACGTAGCTGCCGCCGGCCTTGAGCACCGCGAGCAGGGCGATGACCAGGGCGGGAGAGCGCTCCAGCAGCAGGGCGACGGGGGTCTCGGTGCCGACGCCCGCCTCGGCCAGGCGCAGGGCCAAACCGTTGGCCCGGGCGTTGAGTTCGGCGTACGTCAGCTCGGTGGAGCCCGCGACCAGGGCGATCGCCTCGGGCGTCGCGGCGGCCTGGGCCTCGAACAGCTCGGGCACGCTCCCCGAGGGCAGCTGCGTCACCGGGCCGTGCCAGCCGGTGAGCAGCTGCTCGCGCTCGGCCGGGTCGAGGATCTCGATGGTGCCGATCGGCGCGTCGGGGTCGGCGACGGCGGCCCGGAGGACGCGCAGCAGGCGCTCGGCGAGGGTGGTGACGGTGGCGTGGTCGAAGAGGTCCGCCGCGTACTCCACCGCGCCGGAGAGGCCGCCCGGTCCGCCTGGTCCGCTCAGCTCGGCGAAGCCGAAGGAGAGGTCGAACTTGGCCACGTTGAGGTCGAACTCCAGCTCGCCGCAGGGGAGGCCGCCGAAGGTCTGCTGCGCCTTCGCCTGGTTCTCCAGGGCGATGAGGGTCTGGAAGAGCGGGTGGCGGGCCGGGGTGCGGGTGGGGTTGAGCTGCTCGACCAGGCGCTCGAAGGGCACGTCCTGGTGCTCGAAGGCGTTGAGGTCGGACTGCCGTACCCGGTCCAGGAGTTCGCGGAAGCTGGGGTCGCCGGAGGTGTCGGTGCGCAGCAGGAGGGTGTTGACGAAGAAGCCGACCAGGTCGTTGAGGGCTTCGTCGGTGCGTCCGGCGACGGGGGTGCCGAGCGGGAGGTCGGTGCCGGCGCCGAGGCGGGTGTAGAGGGTGGCGACGGCGGCTTGCAGGACCATGAACAGGCTGGCCCGGTTGGCGGTGGCCAACTCGCCCAGCCGCTGGTGCAGTTCGGCGTCGACGGTGAACTCGACCAGCTCGCCCCGGTGGCTCGGCGCGGCCGGTCGCGGCCGGTCGTAGGGCAGCGCCAGTTCCTCCGGCGCGTCGGCCAGGGACGCCTGCCAGAAGGCGAGTTGCCGCCCGATCAGGCTGTCCTGGTCCTCCTCGTCGCCGAGGAGTTCGCGCTGCCAGAGGGTGTAGTCGGCGTACTGGACGGGCAGCGGCTTCCAGTCGGGTTCCGTGTGGGCGAGGCGGGCCCGGTAGGCCTCGCCCAGGTCGCGGAAGAGCGGGGCGACCGACCAGCCGTCGCTGGCGATGTGGTGCAGCAGGAGCAGCAGCACGTGCCGTTCGCCGGGCAGCGAGAACAGCGCCGCCCGGAGGGGCAGTTCGGTGGCGAGGTCGAAGGCGTGCGCGTTCGCCCGGTCCAGCAGCCCGGCCAGCTCGGTCTCGTCGGCGACGGTGGTGACGGTCAGGGTGGGCTCGACGGAGTCGGTGACCAGCTGGTGGGGCTGCCCGTCGGCGACGGGGAAGAGGGTGCGCAGCACCTCGTGCCGGGCCAGCAGGTCGTGCAGGGCGGCGGTCAGGGCCCCGGTGTCGACCGGGCCGGTGAGCCGGAGTGCGAAGGGGGTGTTGTAGAGGGCGCTCGGGCCCTCGAACTGGTCGATGAACCAAAGGCGTTGCTGGGCGTAGGAGAGCGGTACCGGCTCAGGGCGGGTGCGCGCCGTCAGCCCGGCCCGCCCCGGGGTGGTGTCCGCGCCGAGGTGCTGGGCCAGGGCGGCGATGGTGGGGTGGTCGAAGAGGGTGCGCAGGGGGAGTTCGGTGCCGAGGGCGGTGCGGATGCGGCTGGTGAGCCGGGTGGCGAGCAGGGAGTGCCCGCCCAGGTCGAAGAAGTTGTCGTCGATGCTCGGCTCGGCGGTTCCGAGGACCTCGGCGAAGAGCGCGCACAGGGTCTGCTCGGTGGCGTTGCGGGCCGCCCGGCCGGGGGTGGCGGCGGAGTAGTCGGGGGCGGGGAGGGCTCGGCGGTCGACCTTGCCGTTGGAGTTGACCGGGAGGGCGGTCAGCGGCACGACGGCGGTGGGGACCATGTAGCCGGGCAGCCGGTCGGTGACGAAGGCGCGCAGCTCGTCGAGCGGGGCGTCGCCGGTGACGTAGGCGACCAGGCGCTTGTCACCGGGCCGGTCCTGGCGGACCGTCGCGAAGGCCTGCCGGACGGCCGGGTGGGCGGCGAACGCGGCCTCCACCTCGGCGAGTTCGATCCGGAAGCCACGGACCTTGACCTGGTCGTCCGTTCGACCGGCGAACTCCAGTTCTCCTGTGGTAGTCCAGCGGGCGAGGTCGCCGGTGCGGTACATCCGGCTGCCGGGGGCGCCGTAGGGGTCGGCGACGAAGCGTTCGGCGGTGAGGGCGGGGCGGCCGACGTAGCCGCGGGCCAGGCCGTGTCCGGCGAGGTAGAGCTCGCCGGGGACGCCGACCGGGACCGGCCGCAGGGCGTCGTCGAGGACGTACACCCGGCTGTTGGGCAGCGGCCGACCGATCGGCACCACGGCGGCCGGCACCTCGGCGGGGGAGGTCATCGCGCGGAGGGTGGCGAAGGTGGTGGCCTCGGTCGGGCCGTAGGCGTTCACCACCTTCAGCCCGGGGCAGGCTTCCAGGACGCGTCGCATGGCCGCCGGTGAGGCGATGTCCCCGCCGGTCCAGACCTCGCGCATCCCGGCGAAGGACTGCGGGGCCTCGGTGGCCAGCACGTTGAACAGGCCGGCGGTGATGAAGGCGCCGGAGACCTGCTGCCGGCCGAGCAGGTCGGCGAGTTCGGTGACGCCGAGCCGCCCGGGCGGGGCGATGACGAGACGGCCGCCGGAGAGCAGCGGGGCCCAGAACTCGTAGGTGGAGGCGTCGAAGGCGGTGGGGGAGTGCACCGCGACCCGGGCGAGGTGCTCCCCGGTGAAGGCCCCGCCGAGGGCGAGGTCGACGATCGCGCGGTGGGTGATGCCGATGCCCTTGGGGGTGCCGGTGGAGCCGGAGGTGTGCATGACGTAGGCCAACCGGTCGTCCACGATGGCCAGTTCGAGGTTCTCCGCGGTCTCCTCGCCGACGGTGAGGGTGGTCAGCCCGGCCAGCGCGGGGTGGTCGCGGTCGGTGACTGCTATCCGGGCGCCCGCGTCGGCGAGCACGGCCGCGAGGCGCTCCTGCGGTTGGGCGTCGTCCAGTGGGACGTAGCTGCCGCCGGCCTTGAGCACCGCCAGCAGGGCGACGGCCAGGGCGGGGGAGCGCTCCAGCAGCAGGGCGACGGGGGTCTCCGCCCGCACCCCGGCCTCGGCCAGGCGCAGGGCCAAACCGTTGGCGCGGGCGTTGAGTTCGGCGTACGTCAGCTCGGTGGAGCCCGCGACCAGGGCGATCGCCTCGGGCGTCGCGGCGGCCTGCGCCTCGAACAGCTCGGGCACGGAACCGGCCGGAAGCTGCGCCACCGGCCCGTGCCGGCCGGTCAGCAGGTCCTCGCGCTCGGCCGGGTCGAGGATCTCGATGGTGCCGATCGGTGCGTCCGGGTCGGCGGCGGCCGCCCGCAGCACCCGGGCGAGGCGCTCGCCGAGGGTGGCGGCGGTGGTGTGGTCGAAGAGGTCCGCCGCGTACTCCACCGCGCCGGTCAGGCCGTTGGCGGCGCCCTGTGCGTCGTGCTGCTCGACGAAGGCGAAGGACAGGTCGAACTTGGCGAGGTGCTGGTCGAGGACGTGCTCCCGGCAGGCGAGCCCGGCGAAGTCGGCGGGGAGGTCCTCGTCGCTGTCCAGCGTCAGCATGGTCTGGAAGAGCGGGTGGCGGGCCGGGACGCGGGCCGGGTTGAGCTGTTCGACCAGGCGCTCGAAGGGCACGTCCTGCTGGTCGAAGGCGTCCAGGTCGAGGCGGCGCACGCGGGCCAGCAGCTCGCGGAAGCTGGGGTCGCCGGTGGTGTCGGTGCGCAGGACGAGGGTGTTGACGAAGAAGCCGACCAGCTCGTCCAGGCCCTCGTCGGTGCGCCCGGCCACCGCGGTGCCCAGCGGGAGGTCTGTGCCGGCGCCGAGCCGGGTGTACAGCGTGGCGACGGCGGCCTGGAGGACCATGAACAGGCTGGCCCGTTCCTTCGCCGCCAACTCGGCCAGGTCCGCGTACAGTTCGGCGTCCAGGGCGAGTTCGGCGGCGCCGCCGAGCCGGGTGGGCGCGGCGGGTCGCGGCCGGTCGTAGGGGAGGGCCAGCTCCTCCGGGGCCTCGGCCAGGGCGCGCTGCCAGTGGGCGAGTTGGGTGGCGAGCACGCTCTCCGGGTCGTCCTCCTCGCCGAGGAGTTCGCGTTGCCAGAGGGTGTAGTCGGCGTACTGGACGGGCAGCGGCTCCCACTGCGGCGCGGCGCCGGCGAGGCGGGCCCGGTAGGCGGCGTCCAGGTCGCGGAAGAGCGGGGGGACGGACCAGCCGTCGCTGGCGATGTGGTGCATCAGCACCAGCAGCACGTGCTCCTCGGCGGAGAGCGAGAACAGCGAGCAGCGGATGGGCAGTTCGGTCGCGAGGTCGAAGACGTGCCCGGCCGCTGCGGTGAGCCGGGCGGTCAGCTCGGCCTCGTCGGCGACCGGGACGGCGGCCACCTCGACGGCGGTGACGGCGGGGCTCTGCGGCTCGGCGATCGACTGCTGCGGGCGGCCGTCGACGGCGGGGAAGGTGGTGCGCAGCACCTCGTGCCGGGCGAGCACGTCGCGCAGCGCGAGGGTGAGGACGGCGGCGTCGAGCCCACCGGTCAGCCGGACGGCGAACGGGGTGTTGTAGAGCGCGCTCGGGCCCTCCAGCTGTTCGATGAACCACAGCCGCTGCTGCGCGAACGACAACGGGATCACGGTCTGCCTCCGACGGATGACGTGCTGAGTGGGGACTGGGCGTTCGGGCCACCGGGGACGGCCGGTGGCCCGCGCGACCTGCGACGAGCGGCGAGCTGCGGGGACCCGGGAGGACCGGGGAGGCCCTACGCCGGACCGCCGGGCCGGCGCATCGGCCGGAGGGCGGGCCGGGCCTTGCGGGCCGCGGGCAGCGCGTCGGCGAGCTCGCCGACCGTGGGGTGGTCGAAGAGGGTGCGGATCGTCATCTCGACGCCCAGGGCGGTGCGGATCCGGCTGACCAGCTTGGTGGCGAGGAGCGAGTGGCCGCCGAGGTCGAAGAAGTCGTCGTCGATGCTGACCGTGCCCAGCCCGAGCACCTGGGCGAACTGCTCGCACAGGCTCCGCTCCTGGGTGGTGCGGGGGGCGCGGCCCTCGGAAGCGCTGCTGTAGTCGGGGGCGGGCAGGGCGCGGCGGTCGACCTTGCCGTTGGCGGTGACGGGGAGGGCGTCGAGGACGAGGACGGCGGCCGGGAGCATGTAGCCGGGGAGGCGGTCGGTGACGAAGGCGCGCAGTTCGCCGGGGGTGGCGTCGCCGGTGACGTAGCCGACCAGGCGCTTGTCGCCGGGCCGGTCCTCGCGGACCAGGGCGAGGGCCTGGCGGACGGCGGGGTGGGCGGTGAGGGCGGCCTCGACCTCGCCGAGCTCGATCCGGAAGCCGCGGATCTTGACCTGGTCGTCGGCGCGGCCGAGGAACTCCAGCACGCCGTCCGACCGGCGCCGGACGATGTCGCCGGTGCGGTACATCCTCTCGCCCTTGCCGCCGTACGGGCAGGCGACGAAGCGCTCGGCGGTGAGCGCCGGGCGGCCGAGGTAGCCGCGGGCCAGACCGGCTCCGGCGAGGTAGAGCTCGCCGGGGACGCCGACCGGGACGGGCTGGAGGCCGTCGTCCAGGACGTACGCCCGGGTGTTCGCCATCGGCCGGCCGATCGGCACCGTGTCCGGCACCGAATCGGCGGCGGGCAGCGGCAGTTGGGTCGCGCAGAGGGTGATCTCGGTCGGGCCGTAGAGCACCCGCACGCCGATCCCGGGGACGGCCGCCAGCACCCTGCGCACGGCGGGCGCGGAGACCACGTCCCCGCCGGTCAGTACCTCGCGCACCCCGGCGAAGACGCCCGGGTCCTCCTCGGCGATGACCCGGAACAGGCCGGCGGTGACGTGCACGTGGGTGAGTCCGTGCGTCCGGACCAGCGCGCCGATCGCGGCCGCGTCCAGGTCGCCCGCCGGGGCGACGACCACCTGGCCGCCGGAGAGCAGCGGCGCCCAGATCTCGTAGGTCGAGGCGTCGAAGGCGTGCGGGGCGTGGAACAGCACCCGCAGCCCGTCGGGGTGCTGCCAGCACGGGTCGGTGGCGAGCTGGACGACGTCCCGGTGGGTGATGGCGATGCCCTTGGGTACTCCGGTGGAGCCGGAGGTGAACATCACGTAGGCGAGCTGTTCCGGGTGGACGGCGGGGCGGTGGGAGCGCCGCCGCAGCGGGGCGTCGAAGCGCTCCGGGGTGAGCGTCAGGACGGGGCAGGGGGCGTCGGCGGCGAGTGGGTGGTCGCGGTGGGCCGCGTCGACCAGGACGAGCGCCGCCCCGGTCTCGGCGGTGATCTGCCGCAGCCGCTCGGCCGGGTGCCGGTCGTCCAGCGGGACGTAGCTGCCGCCGGCCTTCAGGACGGCCAGCAGGGCGGTCAGCAGCTCGGCGGAGCGGTCCATCAGCAGGACCACCGGGGTGTCGGTGCCGACGCCCGCGTCGGCGAGGTCGGCGGCCAGGTGCTCGGCCCGGGCGTCGAGTTCGGCGTAGCTCAGCCGTCCGCCGTCGGTGACCACGGCCACCGCGTCGGGGGTGGCGGCGGCCCGGGCCTCGAACAGCTCGGGCAGGGTCGCGTCGGGGACGGGGAGCGCGGTGTCGTTCCAGCCGGTGAGCAGCTGTTCGCGCTCGGCCGGGTCGAGGATCTCGACGGTGCCGATCGGCGCGTCGGGGTCGGCCGCGACGGCGCGCAGCACCCGCAGCAGGCGCTCGGCGAGCGCGCCGGCGGTGGCCGGGTCGAAGAGGTCGGTCGCGTACTCGAGCGCCACCGTCAGACCCGCCTGCGGGCCCTGTTCGGTGAAGCGGAAGGACAGGTCGAACTTGGCGACGTCCAGTTCGAAGGGGTGCTCGGCGCAGGCCAGGTCGCCGAAGGCGGTGGGGACGGCCGCGCGGCTCTCCAGGGCGATGAGCGTCTGGAAGAGCGGGTGGCGGGCCGGGGTGCGGGTGGGGTTGAGCTGTTCGACCAGGCGCTCGAAGGGGAGGTCCTGGTGGTCGAAGGCGTCCAGGTCGGTGCGGCGGACGCGGTCGAGGAGTTCGCGGAAGCCGGGGTTGCCGGAGGTGTCGGTGCGCAGGACGAGGGTGTTGACGAAGAAGCCGACCAGGTCGTCCAGGGCTTCGTCGGTGCGTCCGGCGACGGGGGTGCCGAGCGGGAGGTCGGTGCCGGCGCCGAGCCGGGTGTAGAGGGTGGCGACGGCGGCTTGCAGGACCATGAACAGACTGGCCTGCCGATCGGCGGCCAACTCGGCCAGTGCGGCGTGGAGTTCGGCGTCGACGACGGCCGTGGCCAGGCCGCCGCGGTGGGTCGGCGCGGCCGGGCGCGGGCGGTCGTAGGGCAGCGCCAGCTCTTCCGGGGCGTCCGCCAGGACATGCTGCCAGTGGGCGAGTTGGGCGCTCAGCAGGGCGCTGGGCTGCTCCTGGTCTCCGAGCAGCTCGCGCTGCCAGAGGGCGTAGTCGGCGTACTGGACGGGCAGCGGCCGCCAGTCGGGTTCCGTGTGGGCGTGGCGGGCCCGGTAGGCGGTGGCGAGGTCGCGGAAGAGCGGGGCGACCGACCAGCCGTCGGCGGCGATGTGGTGCATCAGGACCAGCAGGACGTGCTCGTCGTGCGGCAGGGAGAACAGCGTGGCGCGGACGGGCAGGTCGCGGGCGAGGTCGAAGACCTCCCGGCCGGCCTCGGCCAGGGCGGTGCGCAGCGCTTCCTCGTCGGCCACCGGCACGGCCCGCAGGGGGAGTTCGGGGGCTTCGGTGACCAGCTGGTGCGGCCGGCCGTCGGTGGTCGGGACGAGGGTGCGCAGCACCTCGTGCCGGGCCACCACGTCGCGCAGCGCCAGTTCCAGGGCGGAGTGGTCGACCGCGCCGGTGAGCCGGACCGCGACGGGCGTGTTGTAGAGCGCGCTCGGGCCCTCGAACTGCTCGATGAACCACAGGCGTTGCTGGGCGGGGGAGAGCGGTACCAGGGCGGGCCTGGCCTGCGGGCGCAGTGCCGGGCGGACCGGGGTGTCGACGGTCGGCAGGGCGGCGGCCAGGGCGGCCACGGTCGGGCGGTCGAAGAGGGTGCGGATCGGCAGCTCCGCGCCCAGGGCGGCGCGGATCCGGCTGGCCAGCTTGGTGGCGAGCAGGGAGTGGCCGCCCAGGTCGAAGAAGTCGTCGTCGATGCTCACCGAGGCCAACCCGAGGACCCCGGCGAAGAGTTCGCACAGCGCCCGCTCGGCCCCGGTGCGGGGGGCGCGGCCCTCGGGGGTGCCGGTGTAGTCGGGGGCGGGCAGGGCGCGGCGGTCGACCTTGCCGTTGGGGGTGACCGGCAGCGCGTCCAGGGTGACGATCGCAGCCGGGAGCATGTAGCCGGGCAGCCGGTCGGTGACGAAGGCGCGCAGCTCGTCGAGCGGGGCGTCGCCGGTGACGTAGGCGACCAGGCGCTTGTCACCGGGCCGGTCCTGGCGGACCGTCGCGAAGGCCTGCCGGACGGCCGGGTGGGCGGCGAACGCGGCCTCCACCTCGGCGAGTTCGATCCGGAAGCCACGGACCTTGACCTGGTCGTCCGTTCGACCGGCGAACTCCAGTTCTCCTGTGGTGGTCCAGCGGGCGAGGTCGCCGGTGCGGTACATCCGGCTGCCGGGGGCGCCGTGCGGGTCGGCGACGAAGCGTTCGGCGGTGAGGGCGGGGCGGCCGACGTAGCCGCGGGCCAGGCCGTTGCCCGCGAGGTAGAGCTCGCCGGGGACGCCGACCGGGACGGGCCGCAGACCGCTGTCGAGGACGTAGGCCCGGGTGTTGGGGAGCGGGCGGCCGATCGGGACGCTGTCCGGCACCTCGGCCAGGGTGGTCATCCGGTGGTGGGTGGCGAAGGTGGTGGTCTCGGTCGGGCCGTAGCCGTTCACCACCCGCAGTCCGGGGCAGTGCTCCAGCACCCGGCGCAGCGCGACCGGCGAGACGACGTCCCCGCCCGTCCACGCCTCGCGCAGCCCGGCGAAGGCCTGCGGCGCCTCGGCGGCCAGCACGTTGAACAGGCCGACGGTGAGCCAGGCGGCGGTGACGCCGCCTCGCTGGAGGGTGTCGGTGAGTTCGGTGACGCCGAGTCGCCCGGGCGGGGCGAGGACGAGGCGGGCGCCGGAGAGCAGGGGGGCCCAGAGTTCGTAGGTGGAGGCGTCGAAGGCGGTGGGGGAGTGGACCAGGACGCGTTCGTGGGCGCCGCCCGCGAAGGTGCCGCCGAGGGCGAGGTCGACGATCGCGCGGTGGGTGACGCCGATGCCCTTCGGCGTGCCGGTGGAGCCGGAGGTGTGCATCACGTAGGCCAACTGGGCCGAACGCAAGGGGAGATCGAGATTGGCGGCACGTTCCTCGCCGACGGTGAGGGTGGTCAGCCCGGCCAGCGCGGGGTGGTCGCGGTCGGTGACGGCGATCCGGGCGCCCGCGTCGGCGAGGACGGCCGCCAGGCGCTCGTGCGGCTGGGCGTCGTCCAGCGGGACGTAGCTGCCGCCGGCCTTGAGCACCGCGAGCAGGGCGATGACCAGGGCGGGGGAGCGCTCCAGCAGCAGGGCGACCGGCGTCTCCGCCCGCACCCCGGCCTCGGCCAGGCGCAGGGCCAAACCGTTGGCCCGGGCGTTGAGTTCGGCGTACGTCAGCTCGGTGGTACCCGCGACCAGGGCGATCGCCTCGGGCGTCGCGGCGGCCCGGGCCTCGAACAGCTCGGGGACGCTCCCCGAGGGCAGCTCCGCCGCCGGCCCGTGCCCGCCCGCCAGCAGCCGCTCGCGCTCGTCACCGGTCAACACCTCGACGGTGCCGAGGAGTTCGGCCGGATCGGCGACGATCCGGTCGAGCAGGGCGAGGAAGCGGTCCAGCAGCGTACGGGCCTCGGCGGGGCCGAAGGCGTCCGGCTGGTGGTCCAGCCGCAGCTGGAGGCCGTTGCCCGGGGTGAGGGCGAGCAGTAGCGGGTAGTGGGCGCTGTCGACGTCTTCGACCAGGGTGACCTGGGTGGCGCCGCTCGGGTCGGCCGCGTCCAGGGCGGACGGGTCGGGGTAGTTGCCGTACACCGTGACGGTGTCGAACAGGCTTCCCAGTCCGGCGAGTTGCTGGATCTCGGTGAGGCTGAGGTGCTGGTGGTCCAGCAGTGCGGACTGCTCGTGCTGGAGGCGCAGCAGCAGCTGTCCCCAGGACTCGGCCGGGTCGAGGGTGACCCGCACCGGCACGGTGTTGATGAGCAGGCCCATCATCCGCTCGACGCCCGGCAGGTCGTGCGGGCGGCCGGAGACGGTGGTGCCGAAGAGCACGTCGGTGCGGCCGGTGAGCCGGGCCAGCAGGACGCCCCAGGCGGCCTGGACGAGGGTGTTGAGGGTGACGCCGTAGCGGCGGGCGGTGCGGCCGAGCGCCTCGGTGGCCGCCGGGGTGAGGCCGGTGTGCAGGCGCAGCGGCAGCTGCGGGGAGTGGGTGGCGCGGCCGGCGGCGAGCAGGGTGGGCTCGTCCACGCCCGCGAGGGCCCGGGCCCAGGCGGTGCGGGCGGCGGCGCCGTCGCGCCGGGTGATCCAGCGCAGGTACTCCCGGTAGGGGGCGGCCGGGGGCAGCGGCTGCCGGAAGTAGAGGGCCCAGAGTTCCTCGGCGAACAGCGGGGTGGACCAGCCGTCCAGCAGGATGTGGTGGGCGGCGGCGATCAGCCGGTGCCGGCCGGGGGCGAGGGTGAGCAGGGTGTAGCGCAGCAGCGGCGGCCGGGTGAGGTCGAAGCGGCGGCCGTACTCGGCGGCGGCGATCCGGTCGGCCTCGGCCTCCGGGTCGGCGTGGCCCGTCAGGTCGAGGACGGTGAAGGGCAGTGCGGCCCGGTCCGGGACGGCCTGGACGGGCGGTCCGTCGGGGCGCTGGTGGAAGCCGGCCCGGAGGTTGGGCTGGCGCAGCAGCAGGGCCTCGGCGGCGGCGCGCAGCCGGTCGGCGTCGACCGGGCCGGTGAGGTCGAAGGTGCAGACCGAGGTGTAGACGTCGGCGCCGTCGGTGTCGTACGCGGCGTGGAAGGCCATGCCCTGTTGCAGCGGGGAGGTCGGCCAGACGTCCACCAGCTGTGCGGGGGCGTGGAGTTCGGCGAGCCGGTCGATCTCGTCCTGGTCGAGGGCGACGAGCGGGAAGTCGGCGGGGGTGTGCCCGCCGGCGTCCGGCCGTTCGGCGTGCTCGGCGAGGGCGCGCAGGGCGGTGAACCAGGTCTCGGCGAGGGCCCGCACCCGCTCCTCGTCGAGCAGTTCGCCGGCCCAGGACCACTGGGCGACCAGCAGCGGGCCCTGCGGGGTGTCGACGGTGGTGGCGTCCAGGCCCAGCACCCGGCCGAGCGCGAGGTCGGGGGCGGCGCCCTCGGTCATCGCCTCGGCCCCGGCGTGAACGTCGTCGGCGCTGACGCCCTCGGGCTGGAAACGGCCCAGGTAGTTGAACTCGACCTGGGGGTCGGCGTGTTCGGCAAGCACCTCGGCGGTGGCCGGGTTGAGGTGGCGCAGCAGGCCGTAGCCGATGCCGTTGTCGGGGACGGCGCGCAGCTGCTCCTTCACCAGGCCGAGGGCCCGGCCGAGCGCCGGTCCGGCGGCGGTGACCTCGGCCCAGGTGAGCGGGCCGGGGGCGAGCCGGACGGGGTAGACGGAGGTGAACCAGCCGGCGGTGCGGTGCAGGTCGACGCCCTCGACCACCTCCTCGCGGCCGTGCCCCTCGACGTTCACCAGTACGGCGCCGTCGGGGTCCGTCGCGTCGCCGCGCCAGTGGGTGAGGGCGAGCGCCAGCGCCGTCAGCAGGACGTCGTTGACCTGGGCGTGGTAGGCGGCGGTGACCTCGGTCAGCAGGGCCCGGGTGGTGTCGGCGGGGAGCACGACGCGCAGGGTGCCGCCGGTGGCGTAGGTGTCCTTCGCCTGGTCCAGCGGGCGCGCGCCGAGCAGCGGGTCCGGGGTGGCCAGTGCGGCCTGCCAGTACGGGAGTTCGGCGGCCCGGCGGTCGCTGCGGGCCTCGGCGGTGAGCCGCTGGGCCCAGCGCCGGAAGGAGGTGGGCACCGGCGGGAGCTCGGGGGTGCGGCCCGCGCGGGCGGCGGCGAGCGCGGCGAGCAGGTCCTCCTCGACGATCCGCCAGGTGACGCCGTCCACCACCAAGTGGTGGATCACCAACAGCAGCCGGGCGGGCCGGTCCGGGCCGGCCTCGAAGCGGACGGCCCGGAGCATCCGGCCGTCCTCGGGCGAGAGCCGGTCGCGGGCGGCCTCGGTGGCGGCGCGCAGGGCGTCCGGGTCGGCCGGGCCGGGGACGCTGCTCAGCACCTCCTCGGCGGGGACGGCCCCGGGGGCGGGGACGTGCAGCGTCCAGGGGCGTTCGGCGAGCGGGGAGGTGCGGGCGCGCAGCAGGTCGTGGTGGTCGAGCAGCGTTTGGAGGGCCGTGGTGAGGTCCCGCTGCCCGGTCCCGGCGGGGAGGGTGAGCAGGGTGGACTGGTAGAAGCTGCCGACGGCGCCGCGCTGCTCGGACAGCCAGTGCACGATCGGGGTGGGCGGCACCTCGCCGAGGCCGGCGCCGGGCGGCTCGACGGCGACCGGGCCCTCCAGTGGGCGGGCGAGCAGGGCCAGCGCCTCGACGCTGGGCGCCTCGAAGACGGCGCGGGGGGTGAGCCGGAGTCCGGCCTGCCGGGCCCGGGAGACCAGTTGGATGGCGACGATGGAGTCGCCGCCGAGCTCGAAGAAGGAGTCGGCGACCCCGACCCGGGGCAGCCCGAGCACCTCGGCGAAGAGCCGGGCGAGGGCGTGCTCCACCTCGCCGGCCGGGGCCCGGCCGCCCTCCTCGGCGGCGCCGAGCGCGGGCGCGGGCAGGGCGCGCTTGTCCACCTTGCCGTTGGGCGTCAGCGGCATCCGGTCCAGCACCACGACGACGGGCACCATGTGATCGGGCAGCTGCCCGGCGCAGTGGGCGCGCAGCTCGGCCGGGTCGGCGGTGCCGACGGTGTAGCCGACCAGCCGGCGCTCGCCCGGGCGGTCCTCGCGGACCAGTACCACGGCCTGGCGGACGCCGGGGTGGGCGGAGAGGGTCTGCTCGATCTCGCCGAGCTCGACCCGGAAGCCGCGGATCTTCACCTGGTCGTCGGCCCGGCCGAGGAAGTCCAGCTGGCCGTCGGGGCGGAGGGTGCCGAGGTCGCCGGTGCGGTACATCCGCTCGCCGGGCGCGCCGAACGGGCAGGCGACGAAGCGGTCGGCGGTCAGGCCGGGGCGGCCCAGGTAGCCGCGGGCCAGGTGCGGGCCGGAGACGTACAGTTCGCCGACGGTGCCCGGCTCCACCGGGCGCAGCCGCTCGTCCAGCAGGTGGATCCGCACGTCCTGGCAGGGGTGGCCGATCGGGGGCTGCTCGGTGCCGGTGAGCGGCTCGCTCATGGTGACGATGACGGTGGTCTCGGTCGGCCCGTAGCTGTTGAGCATCAGCCGGTCCCGGCCGAGCCGGGCGGCCAGTTCGCGCGGGATGGCCTCGCCGCCGCCGATCAGGGTGCGCAGGGTCGGCAGCGGGGCGTCCGGCAGGGTGGCGGCCATCGCGGTGGCGACGTCGGCGTGGGTGACGCCGTACCGGTCGATCAGTTCGGCCAGCGCCTCGCCGACCAGCTGGCTCTGCTCGCGGGGGAGGACGAGCGCGGCGCCGGTGGTCAGCGCCACGGCCAGGTCGGAGACGGAGACGTCGAAGCTGAGCGAGGCGGCCTGGAGCACCCGGCTGCCGGGGCCGACGCCGGTGGCGGCGACCTGGGTGCCGATCATGCTGGGCAGCCCGGTGTGGGTGACGGCCACGCCCTTGGGCAGGCCGGTGGAGCCGGAGGTGTAGATGACGTACGCGGTGTGGTCGGCGCTCAGCGGCCGGACCCGCTCGGCGTCGGTGAACGGGGTGCCGGGCCGGTCGGCCAGGTCGGCGAGGCGCGCGGGGGAGTCGAGCAGCAGCCGGGGGGCGCCGGTGTCGGGCAGCCGCTCGGCGGCGTCGGCGGTGGTGAGCACCAGGGCGGCGCGGGAGTCGGTGAGCATGTGGCGCAGCCGCTCGGCGGGGTAGGCCGGGTCGGCGGGCAGCCAGGCGGCGCCGGTCTTGGTGACGGCCAGGATCGCGGCGACCGCCTCGGGGGACTTGGGCAGGGCGAGCGCGACCACGTCCTCGGTGCCCAGGCCGCGGGCGGCGAGCACCCGGGCCAACCGGTTGGCGCGGGCGTCCAGTTCGGCGTACGTGAGGGTGGTGGACCCGGCGTACAGCGCGGGGGCGTCCGGGGTGCGGGCGACCTGGGCGTCGACCAGGGCGCCGAGGGTCGGACGCGGGTCGGCGGCGGTCGTGCGCGGGTCGGCGGCAGCCGGGGCCGCATCGGGAGCGGTCGGGGCCGGGTCGGCCAGCCGGGTGGCCAGATCGGCCGGGGTCGGGGCGTCCAGCAGCAGCGGCAGCGGCACCCGGAACCCGAGCTCGGCGCGCACCCGGGCCAGCAGCCGTACGGCGGCGGGCCGGTCGCCGCCCAGCTCGAAGAAGCCCGCCGCGGGGTCGACCGACTCCCGGCCGAGCACCTCCGCGAACAGTCGACACAGCACCTCGGCCGGTCCCGGCCGCGGGTCGGTTCTGTGCGTCTGCTGGTCCCCGGACATCTGCTTCTCTCTCCCTCGTTGCTGCGTGACCCGCGGGCGGTCGGCCCGGTCGGCGTGGCTGATCAGCGGCCGGTCGGTGGTGGCCGGTCGGTGACGGTCGGTCAGGCCGGTCGGTCAGTGGCCGGACAGGTGGGCGACCAGGCTCTTCGGCCGCAGGTCCTGCCAGTTCTGCTCCACGTACTCGACGCACTCCGGCCGGCGGGCCGCGCCGAAGACCTGGTGCCAGCCGTCGGGCACCGGGCTGAACACCGGCCACAGCGAGTGCTGGCCCTCGTCGTTGGCCAGGACGAGGTAGTCGGCCTCGGGGTCGTCGAACGGGTTCGCCATCGTCGGTTTCCTCTCTGTTGGGAGAATTACGAGGAGGGGGGAATTTCGTCGGCGCGCGGTTAACGGCTCACGTCGGCCGGCGGTTCACCGGGTTCGCCCCAGTGCGTTCACGGGCCCCAGCCGGAGTCGTCCCCGTGCACGGCCGAGGGACCTGCGGCAACGGCGGACTGGTACGGTGCGGCGTGCATCTGGACGCCGATCCCGGCGACCACGAGAACGGCGAGAATCCCGAGCATCTTGTGAATGCGAACGGCAAGATTCGTCATGGCGAATTCCTCTTCCTGAGGCGGGCGGTGTGTGCGCTCCTCGCTGTGAATGAATCCTGCCGAGGCCCAAACTGGCGTGGAAGCTCTGGCCGTTATCGGGATCACGCAATGCGGGAACCGGAAGCGTGAACAGACTGTGCCAAAATCGGGCAGAACTGATGCAAAGAACACCTGGGTCTGTCAGATCAGTGGTGGGAAGGCGGGCGCACGGTGGCCCGGCGCGTGGCCGGAACCCCACCGCGGAGGCCGGGAGCCCGGGCCGACGGAGGTCGGGAGCGCCCACGACAGGTCACGGCCGGGATTGCTGAGGCAAGGTCAACTGTCAGTAAAGCAGAGGCAGTTGGACGGCATCAGCGCCGGGAGCCCCGGCGCAGCTCCGCGCGGACGGCCGGCCAGTCCCCGGTCCACGGCCGGCGGGCCCCGGCCGGCGACTCCAGGGCGAGGGTCGCCAGGTAGACGCGCTTGAGCGCGGCCCGCTCGTCCCGCACCCGCCCCGCGGCCTGCTCGATCCGGCGCAGCCGGGCGTGCAGCCGCTCCAGCGCACCCCCGCCCGCCAGCAGCCGCCGTGCCTCCGGGCCGAACCGGAACCCCGGGGCGAGCAGCGGCCACGCCGCCCGCCAGACCCGGAACACCTCGCGGTGGCCCGGCCCCCACTCCCGCTCGGCCCGGCCCAGCCGCTCCAGCGCCGCCGCCTCGGTGGGCGCCGTGCAGATCTCGTGCAGCACCCGGGCCAGCCCGCCCCAGTCCTCGCCCGGCGCGTGCCGCAGCGCGGCGTGCAGCAGGTGCGCCACCGACGTGTGCACCACGGTGCGCGGCCACCGCGCGGCCGCCGCCTCGGCCAGCTCCGCACCGGCGGCACCGACCAGCACCCAGACCTCGCGCACCCCGCGCTCGGCCAGCCCGGCCAGCACCTGCGGCCACTGCTCGCCGTCCTCGGCGGGCCACAGGCCCAGCACCTCGCGCAGCCCGTCCGTGGAGATCCCCAGCGCCAGGTGCACCAGCGGGCCGCCCGAACGCCCGCTGCGCACCGAGTCGACGAAGACCACCGGGTACACCGGGTCCAGCGGGCGCCCGCGCCGGTCGGCGAGCTCGTCGAGGACCTGGTCGGTGATCACCGAGACGGTCTCCCGGCTGATCTCCACCCCGTACACCTCGGCCAGGTGCGCCACCAGCTCGCCCGAACTGAGGCCGCGCGCGGTGAGCGAGACCACCAGTCGGTCCAGTCCCGGCAGTCGGCGTGCCCGGGGGCGGACCGTACGGGGGGCGAAGCTGCCCTCCCGGTCCCGGGGGACCCGCACCTCGACCGGCCCGATCTCGGTCAGCAACCGCCTGGCCCGGGCGCCGTTCGGGCCGTTGGGGCCGCGGTGGCCGGCGGGCCCGCCGGAGCCGCCCGGGCCGCCGGCCGCCCCCGCGGGGTTGTTGGTGCCCGGGCCGCGCAGGTGCTCCTGGAACTCCAGCTCCAGCGCACGCTCGATCAACTGCTTGGCCAGCGCCTGGAGCAGGCCGCCGTCGCCGAGCAACTGCACCGAGCCCGCGCCGACCTGGGCCGCGGCCGCCTCGGCGAGCTGCCGCACCAGCCGCTGGTCCACCAGCCCGGCCGGATCCACCAGCCCTGCGGGGTCCACGAGCCCGGCCGGATCCACCGGTCCGGCTCGGTCCACCGGGCCGGGCGTCTCCACCGGCGGGGGCGGGTCGGGATCAGCTCGCAACAAGGGGGTGCCCTCCGTCCGTCCGTCGGCCGGGCCGGTCCACCGGCCCTTCGCTCCGGCCGCCCTGACGGGGCGACGCGCGCAATGCGGCGGCCATCCGCCCGTTACCGCAGCCGGGTACGGTCGTCCTCGCCGTCACCACCGTCGGACGCCGTTGCCGGGCATGCCCGGTTTCGCCGTCAACCGCTGATTTCCGCGCCTTTAGGGCGTACACTCGCGGCTGTCGTGGCCCGGGGGGGATGCGTCCGAACGGCAGGTGAGCACCATCCTGCCCTTCCGGACGTCTGGCTGTTGCCGGTGCGGGCATTCGTGAAAGCGCAATGCCGAAGCCGGAAGGATGCCCAGATGTGCCTATCCCAGGACACCAGCGCGGAAATGGGGACACCCCAACTGTGTGACCGGGGGGTCGAGTTCTACCGGATCGCACTCGCCGAGGGCGGTGCCAGCGCCGGACAGGCCCCGGAATGCCTGGTCAGCATGGGCCTGCTGCGCACCCTGCCCGGCGCCGGGCACCGGCTCGCCCCCGTCCCGCCCGACCTCGCGGTCACCGGCCTGACCCGGCCGCTCGAACTCGCCGTGCTGGCCCACCAGGAGCAGCTCGCCGAACTGCGCACCGCCTTCACCGCCGCCGAGCACGCCTACCGCGACGTGATGAGACAGGCCCAGCTCCCGATCCGCCTGCTGGCCGGCGAAGAGA
The DNA here is from genome assembly GCF_042266305.1 of Kitasatospora sp. NPDC056076. NCBI lineage: Bacteria > Bacillati > Actinomycetota > Actinomycetes > Kitasatosporales > Streptomycetaceae > Kitasatospora > Kitasatospora sp. NPDC056076. The sequence goes on along the minus strand of NZ_JBHJWG010000030.1, from coordinate 65,031 downwards.
TCAACCCGGCGCTGGAGAAGGCCGTCGCGGCCTGCACCGAGGAACTGCGCACCGCCCAGCCCGGCGGCGGCCGCGGCGCCGACCACCTGGCCGCCGCCCTCCCGCGCGACCTCGCCCTCGCCGAACGCGGCGTCCGCCAGCGCACCCTCTACCAGCACACCGTCCGCTCGCACGGCCCGACCCTCGCCTACATCGAGCAGGTCTCCGCCCGCGGCGCCCAGGTGCGCACCCTCAACGAGGTCTTCGACCGGATCATCATCTGCGACCGCTCCACCGCCTTCATCCCGGCCGGCGCCCAGCGCGAGGCCGCCGCGGTGCTCATCCAGTTCCCGCCCCTGGTCGAGTACCTGCTCAAGATCTACGAGTTGATGTGGGAACGCGCCGAGCCCGTCACCTACCTGGAGGGCCACCACCGCCCCCAGCTGCTCACCGACCGCACCCGCCGCAACGTCCTGCGGCTGATGGTCAACGGGTTCACCGACGAGGCGATCGCCAGCCGCCTCGGGATGAGCACCCGTACGGTCTCCAGCCACATCCAGAAGGCCAGCGAGCTCCTCGGCAGCCGCAGCCGGGGCCACCTCGGCTACATCATCGCGCGCGAAGGCGTCCTGGACGAGCCGCTCGACGACCTCTGACGTCGATCCCGGTGACGACTCCCGGGTGCGACGGACCGGGTGAGACGGACCGGGTGGGAACGCCGGCAGGAGGCTCCGGGCAGCGCAGCCTCACGGTGGCCCCCGCGACGAACGGTCCGCCTCCCGGGAAAACCGGTCGCCACCGCCTCGCTCCGTGGGCGAAGCTGCTCGGATGCAGCGAGCGAACAGCCGGACCGTGACCGTCGACCTCACCCACGAAGGCGCCTACTACGGGCAGTTGGGCCCCTTCGAGACGGACCTCGGCTGGTGGTCGGCGGTGGACGGCGTGGTCGCCCGGGCCACCGAACTGGCCGGCGTGCCGGTGCTGGTGGCCAGACTCCTCGACGGGCACAGCGCGGACCCGGGCCACGGCGGCCGGGTCCGCTACCACGCCGAGGCGCTCCGGGCGCCCGCCGCCCTGACGCCCCGCCCGCCGGACGCCGGGACGGCCGCCCTGCTGGCCCCCGCCGCCCGGCGGGCCGCCTGGGCCACCCCGGACGGGCTGCGCTCGGCGCTGGAATGGGCGCGGGAGCGGCTCGCCGACCTCGGCCGGCCGACCGGGGCGGCGCGGCAGATCCGGACCTGGAACCTCTCCGGCCTCTTCCGGTTCCCCTCCCCCGTCGGGGCCGACGCCTGGTTGAAGACCACCGGCCCGGAGTTCAACGCCGCCGAGGGGGAGGTGATCGCGCTGCTCGGCGGCGTCGACCCCGCCCTCGTCCCGCCGGTGCTCGCTGCCGACCCGGCCGCCGGCCGGCTGCTGCTCGACCACGTCCCCGGCGAGGACTGCTGGAGCCCGAGCGAGGCGACCGTCGCCGACGTCGTCCCGCGCTTCGTCGCCGCCCAGGCCGCGCTGGCCGGGCGGCCCACGGCCCTGGCCGGCCTGCGCGACCGCACGCCCACCACCCTGCACACCCAGCTGACGGCGCTGCTGGACCGGCTCCCCGCCGAGACCGACCTGACGGCACCCGAACGCGACCGGCTGCACCGGTTCGCCGCCGAACTGCCCGCGCTGCTGGACGAACTGGCCGCCTGCGGCCTCCCGGAGACACTGCTGCACGGCGACTTCCACCCCGGCAACTGGCGCACCGGCGACGCCCGCCCGGTCGTGGTCGACTACGCCGACGCCTGCCTCGGCCACCCGGCCCTGGACGGGCTGCGCCCCCGCGCCTACCTCACCCCGGCGGCCTGGCACCACCACGCCGAGGTCTGGACGGCGGCCTGGCGCGAGCACACCCCGGGCTCGGACCCGCACCGCGCCCTCGAACTCGCCGCTCCGCTCCACCACGTGTCCTACGCGCTGCGCTACCAGGAGTTCCTGGACCACATCGAGCCCAGCGAACGCCCGTACCACGAGGGCGACCCGGCCGCCGAACTGCGCGCCGCCCTGGCCGCCGCCCCGCGTGGGGGAGCCCGCGACGCACGCTGATCCCCGGTGCCGTGCGCGGCGGAGGCCGTCGACACGACACCGGGGATCAGAAGGTCACGGGGCACCGGATCAGGTGGTCACCCGGTCCGGCGGGTCACTCTGCCCGGTGCGTCACTCTGCCCGGTGCGTCACTCCGCCCGGTGCGTCACTCCGCAGGTTCGATCCGGTAGCCGCCGCGGGCCGAGAACAGGGTGAGCGCCTCGACCGGACAGAACTCCACCGCCTCGGTCAGCCCGTCCGTCAACTCCGCTCCGCCGGCGGCGTACCCGGCCACCGGCCGGGCCTGCCCGTCGGTGTCGAGGGCCAGCGACCCGGGGGCGCTCAGGGCGCACATCCCGGAGCCGATGCAGCGGTCCCGGTCGACCCGGACCAGCACGGATTCGGCCGCCGCCGGGTCGGCGGGCCCGGTCGGACCCCCCGTCACCAGGTGACCCTCAGGGTGTTGGGGCTGCGGGTGAGCAGCCCGCGCCGCCAGTCGATGTCCCGGGCCTCGTCGGCCAGCCGCAGCGCGGGCAGCCGGCGGGCCAGCCGGTGCAGGGCGAGTTCCAGCTCCATCCGGGCCAGCCAGGCGCCCAGGCAGTGGTGCGGTCCGGCGCCGAAGGTGAGCATCGGCGCGGCCAGCGGGGAGAACAGCTCGGTGCGCAGGTCCCCGGTGAAGACCTCCGGGTCCTGGTTGGCGGTGCCGGTGTCGGCGGCGACGACGCTGCCGGCCGGGATGACCACCCCGCCGATCTCGACGTCCTCCACCGTGCGGCGCAGCAGCCCGGGCATGTGCTCGGCGGCGTCGCCGAGCGGTACGGCGCGCAGGATCTGCTCGGTCGCGGCGGCGGCGCTGGCCTCGTCGGAGGCGAGCCGCTGCCAGGCGTCCCGGCCGTCCTGGAGCAGGTAGACCAGGGCGTTGCCGAGGCTGGTCATGGTGGTCTCGTGACCGGCCACCACGAGGCCGATGACCAGGGCGATCAGCTGCCCCTCGGTGATCGAGCCGTCCTCGGCGGCGGCCGACAGCAGGCTGCTGACCAGGTCATCGCCGGGTTCCGCGCGGCGCTCGGCGATCACCTCGGCGCCGAAGGCCGCGAACTCGGTCATCGCGGTGGCGATCGCCTCGGCGCTGTGGGCGGTGGTGGAGAGCGCGTGGTCGCTCCAGTGGGCGAGCCGTTTGCTGTCGAGGTTGTCCAGGCCCATCAGCCGGCTGATCACCAGGACCGGCAGCGGCCGGGTGTAGGTGGCGACGATGTCGGCGGGCGAGCCGTGGTCGATCAGTTCGTCGATCAGCGACTCGATCACCGAGGCGACCCAGGGCTTCCAGCGCGCGATCGCGCGCGGGGTGAAGGCCCGTTGCACGGTGCGGCGCAGCCGCTGGTGCTCGGTGCCGTCGATGTTCAGCATGCTCTGCGGGTCGTCCAGGATGTTGGGCGTGACCATGAGCGGCGGGGCGTCCGGCGCGTAGAGCGGGGCGCGCCCGAGCCGCGGGTCGGTGAGCACCTGCCGGACGTCGGCGTGCCGGCTGACCAGCCAGACCGGCGTGCCGGTGGGCAGCGCCGCGAGCCGGGGCGGACCGGGCTCCAGGTGGCGCAGGCAGTGCATCGGGGGGAGCGGGGCGGTGCCGGTGCCGGCACCGGTCGCACTGTTCTCGGTGGACATCCGTACTCCAGACTCCAGGGCAGGGACCGCGCGGGGCGGCCCGACGGGGGGTGGATCCGGGGTTCGTGCGGGACGGGCGGTTCGGCCGGGGCGGCTCGACTCGGGGCCGGCGGTGCGGTGGGACGCGGTGGGACCGGGAACGCTGCCCGCGCGGGGGCGCGGGCCCGTCCGCGGGATGGCGCGGGATGGCGCGAAACGTGCGGGGGCGTACGGTCGGTACGCGCCCGGCACGAGCGGCGCGCGGTGGCGTGCCGTCAGGTGGGGCGGGTGTGCTGAGCGTGGTCGCGTGGACCGTCTCTGCTACGACCGTACGTGGACGGCGGGGTGCCCGTCTGCGGCACTTCCAGCCAACGGTGGCGCTTTCCGGGCAGTTCGTGGCACGTTGACGGGCGCTCACCGCCGCCCGCGCGCCCCTGGTCCGGGGCCGCGCGGGGGCGAGTGCCCGGTGGGCCCGGCAGGACTGCCGGGCATGCCTGTGGCACATGCGCCCGGCCGGGCGGGCGCTACCCTTCGTAGGCACTCCTTCGGAAGTGCTTCTAGAGTTCTCTCGCAGTCGTTTGTCGCAGGTCACGCCGGTGCGTAGCCGTACCGGCCGACGGAGGTGGAATCGGATGGCCCAGCAGGTCAAGGCAGTCATCGCGCGCGCCAAGGGCGCACCCGTGGAGGTGACCACGATCGTGGTGCCGGACCCGGGGCCGGGCGAGGCGGTGGTGCGGATCCAGGCGTGCGGCGTCTGTCACACCGACCTCCACTACCGCGAGGGCGGCATCAACGACGAGTTCCCGTTCCTGCTCGGCCACGAGGCCGCGGGCGTCGTGGAGTCGGTGGGCGAGGGCGTCACCGAGGTCGAGCCGGGCGACTTCGTCGTCCTCAACTGGCGCGCGGTGTGCGGCCAGTGCCGGGCCTGCAAGCGCGGGCGCCCGCAGTACTGCTTCGCCACCCACAACGCGAAGCAGAAGATGACGCTGCTCGACGGCACCGAGCTGTCCCCGGCGCTGGGCATCGGCGCCTTCGCCGAGAAGACCCTGGTCGCGGCGGGCCAGTGCACCAAGGTCGACCCGGCCGCCGACCCGGCCGTCGCGGGCCTGCTGGGCTGCGGCGTGATGGCGGGCCTCGGCGCCGCGATCAACACCGGCAACGTCGGCCGCGGCGACACCGTCGCCGTGATCGGCTGCGGCGGCGTCGGCGGGGCGGCCGTGATGGGCTCCCGGCTGGCGGGCGCGGCGAAGATCATCGCGGTGGACATCGACGACCGCAAGCTGGAGAAGGCCCGCTCCCTGGGGGCCACCCACACCGTCAACTCCCGTACCACCGACCCGGTCGAGGCGATCCGCGAGCTCACCGGCGGCAACGGCGCCGACGTCGTCGTGGAGGCCGTCGGCCGCCCCGAGACCTACAAGCAGGCCTTCTACGCCCGCGACCTCGCGGGCACCGTCGTCCTGGTCGGCGTGCCGACCCCGGAGATGACCCTGGACCTGCCGCTGCTGGACGTCTTCGGCCGCGGCGGCGCGCTCAAGTCCTCCTGGTACGGCGACTGCCTGCCCTCCCGGGACTTCCCGATGCTGATCGACCTCCACCTCCAGGGCCGCCTGGACCTGGACGCCTTCGTCACCGAGCGGATCGGGCTCGACGAGGTCGAGCAGGCCTTCGAGCGCATGCACCACGGTGACGTCCTCCGCTCGGTGGTGATCCTGTGACCGCCCGAGTGGACCGCCTGGTCACCGCCGGGACCTTCGAACTCGACGGCGGCAGCTGGGAGGTGGAGAACAACGTCTGGATCGTCGGCGACGACGAGGAGGCGGTGGTGATCGACGCCGCGCACGACGCCGCGGCCATCGAGGCCGCCCTCGGCGGGCGCCGGCTGCTGGCGATCGTCTCCACCCACGCCCACAACGACCACATCGACGCCGCCCCGGAGCTGGCCGCGCGCACCGGTGCGCCGATCCTGCTGCACCCGGACGACCTCCCGCTGTGGAAGCTCACCCACCCCGAACGGCTCCCGGACGGCGAACTCGCCGACGGGCAGCGGATCGAGGTGGCCGGCACCGAGCTGACCGTGCTGCACACCCCGGGCCACGCGCCCGGCGCGGTCTGCCTCCACGCCCCCGGGCTCGGCACCGTGTTCACCGGCGACACCCTGTTCCACGGCGGGCCGGGCGCGACCGGACGCTCCTTCTCGGACTTCCCGACCATCATCGAGTCCATCCGCGAGCGGCTGCTGTCGCTCCCGGCCGACACGGTGGTGCGCACCGGCCACGGCGACCCGACCACCATCGGCGCCGAGGCCCCGGCCCTGCCGGAGTGGATCGCCCGCGGGCACTGAGGCCCCGTTCGCAGTCCCAAGGCTGCTCGCCGCGTACCGTACGGCCCCCGGGGAGGACGCCGCCCCGGGGGCCGTACGATCGCGATCATGGCCCATGACCCGCGTGACCTCGACGACGCCTTCCTCGCCTTCTGGCGCGAGCGGCACATCGCCACCCTGACCACCACCCGGCCCGACGGCACCCCGCACGTGGTGCCGGTCGGTGTGACCTTCGACCCGGAGACCGGCACCGCCCGGGTGATCACCAGCCGTACCAGCCGCAAGGCCCGCAACGTGGCGGCGGCCGGACCCGAGGGCCTGCGCGTCGCGGTCTGCCAGGTGGACCGGGCCCGCTGGTCCACCCTGGAGGGCGTCGCGGTGGTGCGCGACGCCGCCGAGCAGGTCGCCGACGCCGAGCGCCGCTACGCCGAGCGCTACCGCCCGCCGCGGGAGAACCCGGACCGGGTGGTCATCGAGATCACCGTCACCCAGGTCCTCGGCCGCGCCTGACCGGGCCGCCACCGGGCCGCACCCCGCCGCACCGCTCACGCGTCAGCGGCCGGTGATCCGCTCCGCCGCGTACTCCACGTACTCGTGCAGGCCGTAGGCGAGCCCGACGGCCAGCAGGGCCGAGCACACGACCGCGACGCAGAACGCGGCGGCCGCCAGGCGTGGTCCGCGCCCCTGCGGCCCGGCGGGCTCCGGTCCGAGCAGCGCCTGCACCCGCTGGGGCACCGGCCCCGTGTCCACGGCGAGCACCCGGCCGCCGCCGTGTCGTCCTCCGCCGTACCGGCCGCTGCTGTACCGTCCGGCACCGGCACCGGCACCGGCCAGCGCGGCCCGGGCGATGGCGGTCGCGGCGGTCCGCCGGTCGGCCACCACCCGGGCGGCGGCCTCGTCCGCCCACCGCTCCAGGTGGAACTCCAGGGCGGTGCGCAGCCGCCCCAGCGCCGGATGGACGGCGGCGGCCAGGTCGGTGACACCCGCGAGCAGGTGGTGGCGTCCGTGCAGATGGGCCCGCTCGTGCGCGAGCAGCACCGCCCGTTCCGACGGTGTCAGGGCCCTGAGCATGCCCTCCGTCACGACGACCCGGCCGGCGCGCCCCCGGTGGCGGGGCAGGGCGAAGGCCTCCGCCTCCTCGCCCGGCACGACCAGGAGGTCGCTCCCGGGCGCGGCCGCGCCGGTCAGCTCCCAGGCACGCGCCAGTAGCGCGCGGTGGCGGCGCGCGGCCAGCGCGAGCCGGACCGCCTGCGCGGCGAGCAGCGCCCCGGCCGCGCAGGACACCGGCAGCGCCGCCGGCCAGTCCGCGACCACCCGGCCGAGCGCCATGTGCTCCAGCCCCGCGAGGAACGGCACGTGGAGGAGGCCGACCAGCGCCGCGAGCGTGCCGCCCGCGAGGAGCACCGCCGCCCCGGTCAGCACGAAGGAGGCCGCGCGGGGCGGGAGCAGTCCGGCCAGGCGGTCCGCCGCGGGCACCGCTGCCCAGGGCAGGGCGACGGCGAGGGCGACGATCACGAGGAACAGCGTCATGCTCCGCCTCCCGCTGCTCCCGCTGCTCCCTCGCCCGTCACGGCCGCGGGGGATTCGCCCTCCGCTTCGAGGAGGAGGCGGCGCAGGGCGTCCCCGTCGTCCGCCGAGAGCGAGGACACGAACCGCTTCAGGACGAGGTCCCGGTGCGGCTCCTTCTCCAGCTCCCGGCGCATCCGGCCGGCCGCCAGGCCGGCGGCGTCCGCGACGGGCGCGTACGCGAAGGAACGCCCCGGCCGGGTGCGGGCCACGGTCCCCTTCTCGTGCAGGCGGGTGAGGATCGTCGCCACCGTCGTCCGGGCGAGGTCCTGGTGCAGGGCGCCCTTGACCTGCTGGGCGGTCAGCGGCTCCCCGGCCGCCCACAGCACCGCCAGCACGTCCGCCACGAGCTCGCCGTGCGGGCGCCTGGCCTCCTGGCCGTCCCTCGCCATCTCTCTCCCCGGTCCGTACAGGTTAGGTGTGCCTCAGCTAACTTTACCGGGCCGGAGGCGGGCCACCGGAGGGTGTCCGGGCCGTGGACGGAGACGGCGCTCTCCGTATATCGGCTGTAGATCGGCGCTTGTGAAGGTTCTCCTGTCAGCCCGAACGGGCCGACGGAACGAGAGGAAGGACCGTCACCATGGACATGCAGCTGAACTCGCTCGACCTGGACGCCCTGGACGTCACCGGCATCGAGCTCGCCGAGGGCGACGCCATCGGTTCGCTGGCCACCGACAGTGCGCACACCGAGGTCGGCGCCTCCTGCGCCCCCTACGGCTGCCACTGCTACTTCAGCCTGACCTGATCGATCGGGCAGGGCACCCGCCCGACGGGTAGCCACTGAGGAGCGTCCCGCCGGTCCCCGTCGGACCCGGCGAGGGCCTGCGGGACGCTCCCCGGCAGCACGACCACCGGTGACTGACCGGCGGTACCCCTCCGGCGCGCTGGGAAGAGCCCGTCGGACCCTCCGGAGACGAAACGGCGTTCCCACCGTGATTCCCCCCACCACCCCTGCCGTCCGCCGGTTCGCCGTCCGCGTCGCGGGCCTGCCGGTCGACGCCCTGCACGAACTGCGCCGACCGGCCGTCCGCTCCGCGGTGGACCACCTGCTCGCGGAACGCGACCGGCTGGCCCACGAGGGCACGCGCCTGGCCGACGCCTGCCACCCGGTGATCGGCGCGCTGGCCGGCTCCGAGCTGAAACCGCGGGTGGTGGCGCTGCGCCGCAGCCTCCACGGCGCGAGCGTGCCCGGCCCCGCGGTCTGGTCGGACCAGGTCCGGCAGGCCCTGCCGCCCGCCCTCGCCGAACGGATCGACGCCTGGCTGGCGGCCCTGCGCGCCCACCGGGCGGACTTCGCGGCGCTCCCGGACCGCTACGACCGCGACCTCCCGGACGCCCTGTCCGCCGTACGCCGCCACACCGCGAACCCGGCCTTCCGCCACGGGCTGGTCCAGGGCAACCCGATGCTCTCGGACGCGCTCACCGCGTGGCTCGACTCCCCGGCCGGCGCCGAGCCGGCCCGCCGCACCAGGCTGCGCCTGGTCAAGTACCTGGCCCGGGCGGCCGCCAAGACCAGCCCGTACGCCACCTTCACCGTGACCGGCCTCGGCGAGTGGCGCCGCTGCGGCTCCGCCGTCGCGCCGACCGGCGCGACGGCCTGGCGCAGTGTCGTCGAGCCGAACGTCTGGGTGATGCAGCGGCTGGCGCACGCGCTGGCCGGGCCCCGCACACCGCCGCGCGGCCGGGTGCTGCGGGTCAATCCGACGCTCTGCGAGGAGGACGGCCGCTTCTGGTTCGTCGCACCGGGCTGGTCGGAGCGGGTGCTGTCGGTCGCCGCGGACGGAGCGGCCCGGGCCTGCGTCGACCTCCTGCGGGCCGGCGGCCCGCGCACCGCCGCCGAACTGCGCGACCACCTCGCGGCCCGCGCCGGCGGGTCGGCCGCCCGGTCCGACGCGGTGGCGGCGGTGGCGGAGGTGGCGGAGGTGACGGCGGCAACCTCGGCGACGACTGTGACGGAGACCGCGACGGCCTATCTCGCCAGACTCGTCGAAGTCGGCCTGCTGGAGGTGGCGCTGCCGTTCGCCGACCAGTCCCCGGACCACCTCGGCGAGCTGCTGCGCCACCTCGAACGCTGGGAACTCCCCGACGGACAGCGGCAGTTGCAGGCCGTCCGGCGCGCCCTGGCGGCCTACCCCGGGTCGTCGGCGGCGGTCCGGACGGCGCTGCACCGGCGGGTGGACCGGGAGATCACCGGCCTGCTGGAGACCTACGGCACGCCCGGCGACCGGACCCAGGCGCCGCCCCGCAAGAACCTCTTCCACGAGAACGCCGTCTTCACCGAGGTCGTCCTGCACGGCGACCCCCAGCGCTGGGCGGGCGCGCTCGCGGACCTCGCCGCCGTCGGGCGGCTGCTCGCGCTGTTCCGGCCCGACGCCGCACTGCGGCTGGTCGCGGCCGAGGTCTTCGCCGACCACGCCGGGCCCGTCCCGTTTCCGCTGTTCCACCGCGCCCTCGTCACCCGGCTCCGGGACGCCCGCCCCGGCAGCGCCGCGGCCGAACTGCGCGCCCTGCTCAACCCGGCCACGGCCGGCGGGCACCCGCCGGGCGCCAGCCCGGTGCCCGCCGTCCGGGAGCTCGCCGGGCTGCGGGCCGAGGCGATCGGCTTCCTGCGCGACCACCCCGCCGACGGGGACGGCGTCGTCCGCCTCCCGGCCCGCGCCGTCGACCGGCTGCTCGCCGACCTGGCCCCCCACCGGTCGGCCCCGGGACCGCTGTCCTGCTACGTGCAGGAGGCCGGCCGGGACGACGACGGCGACCTCGACCTCGTCCTCAACGGCGTCGGCGCCGGCCACGGGCACGGCACCGCCAGGCTGCGCCGCGTCCTGTCGGAACTCGCCCAGGAGAAGGGGGGCTTCGCCGACCGGACGGCAGAACCCGCCGACGGTCCGGCGGACCGCCCGGGCGGCGTGCTGTTCGCCGAGAGCGGCGGCGCCTTCGGCAGCAACCTCAACCTGCGGGCCGACGGCGTCCGCTTCGAGATCGACACCCCGGGCGTCGACAGCCACCGTCCCGCGGCCGAGCGCCTGCCCGCCGCCGAGCTCTTCGTCGACCACGACCCGGACCGGCGGCGGCTCGTGCTGCGCCACGGGCCGGACGGGCCGGAGGTCCGGCCGCTGCACCTGGGCACCATGGCCGACCGGCTGCTGCCGCCGCTGATGCTGCTCCTGGTCAGGCTGTTCGGCGAGACCCCCGGGCCCTCGGCCGGGCTGTGGGAGCTGCTGACGACCACGCCCGCCGCGCACTCCCGGGAGGTCCTGCACCGGCCGCGCACCGCCGTCGGCCGGGTCGTCGTGGCCCGGGCCTCGTGGTGCGTGCGGGCCGACGCCGTCCCGCGGCAGAGCCGCGGCGAGCACGAGGCCCACTACCTGCTGCGGCTGACCGACTGGGCCCGCCGGCACGGCGTGCCGGAGCGCACCTTCGTACGGGCCGTCCCCGACCGCCCCGCGCCGCGGCAGCCGGCCGGCGGGCGGGAGCCGCAGCGCCCCGGGGACCTCGGGGAACTGCGCGACCGCAAGCCGATGTTCCTCGACCTCGCCAACCCCGACCTGGTCCTGCTGTTCCACCGGCTGCTCACCCGCCCCGACCGCGTCCTGCTGTTCCAGGAGGCGCTGCCCGACCCGGCGGCCGCGCCCGTCCTCGGCGGCCTCGGACGACGGGTCGTGGAGTACGTCGTCGAGGTCGACCCGAGTGCCGAGCCGAGTGCCGACGCCGGTGCCGACTCCGCTGTCGCCCCGGGTGTCGACCCCGAGGTCGCCCCGGGTGCCGACCCTCGGACGGCGGGGGCCGGTCGTGGCTGAGCCGGGGCGCGGGAGCGGCCGGGAGTGGCTGAGCCTGCACGCGTTCAGCACGGCCGACGCCACCGCGCTGCTGGTGCGGACCGTCCGGCCGCTGGTCGCCGACCTGCGGCGGGACGGGCTGATCGACGAGTACTTCTACCTGCGGTACTGGGAGGGCGGCCCGCACCTGCGGCTGCGGCTGCTGCCGCGCACGGCCGCCCGGGCGGAGGCGGTGCGGGACCGGGCCCGCACCGCGCTGGGCCGGCACCTCGACACCCACCCGTCCGCCGGCCGGATGCCTGCCGCCGACTACGCGGCCTGGGCCGAGCGGCTGGCCGCCGCCGAGGGGCTCGCCGACCACGACCGCTCGGTGCGCGAGCACGACGCCGTCGAGGAGATCCGGTACCGGCCCGAGGAGTCGGTGTTCGGCGGGCCGGAGGCGGTCCGCGCGGTGGAGCGGCACTTCACCCTCTCCAGCGACCTCGCCCTCGGGCTGCTCGCCGACGGGGCGACCGGGCCGCAGCGCGCGGGCTTCGGCGCGGACGCGCTGATCCTGGCGCTCGCGGTCTGGGAGCCCGACCGGGACCGGCTGGCCGCCGCGCTGCGCCCCCGCCCGGGCGGCGCGACCGATCCCGCGATGGCGGACCGGGTGGCCCGTGCCCGGCGGCAGGCGGACGGCCCGGTCACCGGCGACGGACCGAAGGACCGCTGGCTGCGCTCGGTGCGCGAGCTGCGGGCCGACCTGCTCGACCTGGACGCCCGCGGCCGGCTGCGGATCACCGCCCCCCACCCCACCGCGGTCCCGCCGCCCGGCTCCGCCGCGCCCGGGCGGCGCGCGGTGCTGGCCGTGCTGCTGCGCTGCGTCCACCTGCTGCACAACCGGCTCGGCCTCGACCACGGCGTCGAGCAGCGCATCCGGCGCCTCGTCGAGTCCGGGCTGACCGCAGCCCCCTCCGGCGCCGGCCGCGCCGGCCCATCCACCGACCCCGCGAGGACCGGGTACCACCGTGACTGACACCCACTGGCGCAGCCTCCAGATCCGCTACTACCAGGACGACAAGGACGCGCTGCTGCTGGACGCCGTCCGCCCCCTGTTCGCCGAGCTCGCCGACGTGATCGAGCAGCCGTACTTCCAGCGCCACTGGCGGCGTGGCCCGCACGTACGGCTCAACTTCCGTACCACGGACAGTGCTTGGCGCGGGACCGTGCAGCCGGCCGCCGAACAGCGGCTGGCCGCCTTCCTGCGGCGCAGCCCGTCCACCGCCGTCCTCGACGAGGCCCGGGAGACCGCGGGCCACGCCCGCAGGGCGGCACTGCTGGACGAGCGCGGCCCGCTGTCGCCGTGGTACCCCGACAACACCCTCCAGAGCGAGCCGTACGAGGACCGCCGGCACGTCCTGGGGAGCCCGCGGCTGGCCGAACTGCTGGACGAGGGCCACGCCGCGAGCAGCCGGCTCGCCCTCCCCGTCCTGGAGCACGTCCGCCGCACCGGCCACAGCCGGCTGCGGCCCGCGCTGTGGCTGATGTTCGCCTTCGCGCACACCAGCCTGCCGCCGGTGTCCCGGGGCTTCATGTCCTTCGCCTCGCACGCCGAGGGCTTCTTCGCCCAGTGCGCGGAACCGGACGACGTCCGGGCCGCCTTCGAGGCGCGGTTCCAGCAGCTGCGCGGCGAACTCGGCGACGACCTGGCCGCGGTGCTCGACACCCTGGACGGCACCGGACGGCTGCCCTTCGTCACCGAGTTCGCCGGGTACGTGCGGGACCGGAAGGCCGCCGCCCTGCCGCTGCTGGAGGGCGGCCTGATCGACCTGGACCACGCCGCCCGCACCCCCCTGCTTGCCGAGCCGCGACTCGGCGAACTGCTCGGCCTGCTGCTCGGCAACGCGTCGTACCGGAGCGAGGTGATGTCCACGACCTGGTTCCGCGGCCACCGGCTGGCGATCAACCAGCTGTACACCCACCTCGACCGGCTGGGCCTCTCGATGACCCAGCGCTTCCTGCTCTGCTACCTGACGGCCCGCACCGTCGAGGACGCCTTCGGGGTCAGCGCGCTGGACCGGGCCCGCGCCTACGCCGAGCTCCACCCCGCCGGAGCCGTCCCCGCCACCACCGACCCGCAGAGGAGCTGAGCCGGATGCGACCCAGACTCAACGACGACGTCCGCTGCGTGCCGGTCCCCGAGGGCGCCTACCTGCACGCCGGCCACCGCTCCTGGGTCCTGCCCGGGGCACAGGCGTACGAGTGGCTGCGACGGCTGACCCCGCACCTGACCGGCCGGCACACCCTGGACGAACTGACCGCCCCGCTCCCAGCGGACAAGCAGGGCGCCGTACGGGACCTCGTGCTGCGCCTGCACCGGCTCGGCTTCGTCAAGGACGCCCGGGAGGACCGGCCGCACGGCCTTGCCGAGCACGAACTGCGCGAGTACGCACCGGAGATCGCGTTCCTGCGGCACGCGCTGGACTCCGCCGAGCACCGCTTCCAGCGCTACCGGGACACCCGGGTGCGACTGGTCGCCGACGGGCCGCTCCGGGAGGCGGCGCTGCGCGCGCTGCTGCGGACCGGGTGCCGCGACGTCGAAGTGGTCGCCGAACCGGCCGCGTTCACCGCACTGGACCGGTTCGCGTCGGCGCAGCGACGGGACCAGGACCAGCGGGTGCACCTGACGGACGGGTCGGACCTGCCGGAGCGGCCGGAGCTGCCGGAGCGGCCGCGGGTCGGGGCCGTGCTGGAGGTCCGGACGGCGCACGAGGGGTTCGGGGCCGCCCGCCGGGCGCTCCTCGCGACCGCGGAGCACTGCGCCGCCGCCGGCCTGACCCCGGCCCAACTGCTGCTCGGCGGCGCCGAGGCCTGGTTCGGTCCGGCCGACGCCGGGGCCGCCGCATCGGGCTGGCGCCGGCTGCTGCCGCCGCGCGACGGCGAGCGCGAGGCGCCGCTGGGCGGCGCCGTCCCGGGCCTGCTCGCGCACCGGCTGGTGCTCGGCCTGTTCCGCGCCCTGACCAGCCTGGACGACCTGCCGCCCGCCCCCGGGACCTCCGCCGCCCCCACCCTGGCCCGCACCGACCTGCACACCCTGGCCGGCTCCCGGCACCCGGTCCTGCCCCACCCGGCAGCCCCGACCAGCGGTGCGGCGACGCCGTCCGCCGACGCTCATGCCGCTGCCGCTGCCGCTGCCGACGCCGCTGCCGACGCCGACCTGCTGGTCCGCGCGGCGCGCGTCGTCGACGCCCGGACCGGCCTGCTCGGCGCGGTGGACGAGGCCGACTTCACCCAGTCCCCGCTCTGGGTCTGCCGGGCCGTCCCGCACGGCTACCGGGGCGAGCCGCTGGACGTACCGGCCATCGGCTCGGGCCTCGAACGGGACGAGGCGCGGGCCACCGCCGTGCTGGCCGGTCTGGCGGCCTACGCCGCGGACGCGACCGCCGGCCGGGCCGCGGACGAGGGCCGGACCACCCTCCAGGGCGTGGACCTGGCCGACGGCCGGCCCGTCCCCGTCCCGGTGCCGACCGCGCTCCCGGACCGCACCGCCGGGCAGCGGCTGCGCGGCACGGCCGGCGGCCGCTCGCCCGAGGAGGCGCGCTGGCTCGGCCTCGCCGACCAGGTCGAGGCCCTGCTGGCCCGGGCGCCCGACGCCGCCCGGGCCGGGGCCACCGCACTCGATCCGGCGGACTTCGCCGCCGACCCCCGCACCGGCCACCTGCTGCGGCTGCTCGGCACGGTCGGCGAGCCCGCCCTGTACGACCTCACCGCAGTGACCGGCGTGCCGGCCTGCGCCACCCGGCTGGGCACCGGGACCGTCGCCGCCGCCGGACGCGACCTGGCCGAGGCGGTCGCCCGCTCCGCCGAACGCGCGCTGCTGGCCTGGCAGTCCAGCACGGAGGACCAGCCCGGGTACCGGCCCGAGCCGGTTCCGCCGGTTGCCGTGCCCGTGCCCGCGGTCGCCGTGCCCGAGCCCGCGGCCACGCACAGGCCCGCCGCCCCGGCCCCCGACCTGGCGGCGCTGGCCGCGGCGCTGCGGACCACCACCGGTCTGCAGGCCGTCGCCGTCCCGCTGGACCTCGACCCGCAGGCGACCGCCGTCCTGCCCGACCTCACCCGGGTGGTGCTGCTCCCGTGACCGACCTCCGCACACCCGCCCGCGGCGCGGTCACCGTCGCGCTGCTCGGCTCGCCCTGGCTCGCCGCCCCCGACTGGCGGACCGTCACCGCCGACGACCCGGCGCAGCCCGGCCCGGACCTCCCGGATCTCCCGGACCTCCTGGAGGTCGCGGACGTCCTGGTCGTCACCACCGCCGGCCCCGGCGACCTCGAACCGCTGCGCCGGGGCCGCGCCTGGGCGGCCGCGCACCGCCGCCCCTGGCTGCCGGTCCGGCTGCTCGCCGGACAGGTGGTCCTCGGGCCCGCCGGCCTCCCCGGCCGCCCCGGCTGCCCGGGCTGCGCCGAGCTGCGCGAGCGCGACAACAGCGCGGAGCCGGCCCACCGTGAGCTGCTCCCGTCGGACCTGCCGGCGCTGCGGACCAACCCGCTGCTGCTCGACGCCGTCCGAGGCCTCGTCACCGAGGAGACGGCCCGGCTCGCAGCCTTCGCCGGTCCCACCGCCGGCCCGCTCCCGCCCCGCACCGCCGACGCGGTGCTGCGGGTGGCGGCGGAGACCGGCGAGACCTCCCGCAGCACCCTGCTGCCGCACCCGTACTGTCCGGACTGCGGCGCCCTGCCGGCCGACAGCGCGGCCGCGGCCGTCCTCGCGCTGCCGCCCGCGCCGAAGCTCCACCCGGACGTGCCCCGCACCGCGCAGCCGGACCCGGAGGTCCTCGCGGACCGCTACGTCGACCCGGTCACCGGCGTGATCGCCTCGGTGGACACCTGGTCCACCCCCGCCGCCCTGTGCGCCACCGCCCGGACGGCCCCCTCCCGGGCCGTCCACGCCAGCGCCAACGGCTACGGTCACGCCACCGACCTCGGCTCCACCCGGCTCGCCGCCGTCCTGGAGGCCCTGGAGCGGCTGGGCGGCGAGGCCCCGCGAGGCCGGCGCACCACCGTCACGGCCCGGTTCCGCGACATCGCGGACCACGCCGTGGACCCCCAGGGGCTCGGCCTGCACCACCCCGAGCAGCACGGCCTCCCCGGCTTCCCGTTCGCGCCGTACACCCCCGACCGGGAACTGCGCTGGGTGTGGGGGTACTCCTTCGCCCGGGGCCTGCCCGTCCTGGTGCCCGAGAGCTACGCCTACTACAACCGCGGCCACCTCGACGACTCCTTCGTGTTCGAGACCTCCAACGGCTGCGCCCTCGGCAACTGCCCGGCCGAGGCGGTGCTGCACGGGCTGCTGGAGGTCGCCGAGCGGGACGCCTTCCTGCTCACCTGGTACGCCCGGCTGCCCGTCCCTGAGGTCGACCTGGCCTCGGCCGCCGACCGCCGGATCCCGCTGCTCGCCGAGCTCGCCCGGCACCGGCTCGGCTACCGGCTGCGCGCGTTCGCCACCACCACCGAGCACCGGGTGCCCGCGTTCTGGGTCCTGGCCGAGGCCGACCCCGCCGCCGGATCCGCCACGCCGCGCGGGCTGGACCTGCTCTGCGGCGCCGGCACCGCGCTGACGGCCGAACGGGCCCTGCTGCGCAGCCTCTCCGAGCTCACCGGCTTCCTGTCCGGCGCCGACCGCCGGCACGACCCGGACCGGGCGGCCCGGATGCTGGCGGACCCGGCCGAGGTGCGGACGATGGACGACCACGCCACCCTGTACGGCCACCCGGCCGCCCGGGAGCGGCTGGGCTTCCTCGGCGCCGGCGCGCCGCCCGTGCCGCTGGCCGCCGTGGCCGCCGGCACCCCCTGGCCGGAGCACCGGGACCTGATCGGGGACCTCACCGAACTGGTCGGCCGGTTCACCGGCACCGGCCTGGACGTGGTGGTGGTCGACCAGACCTCGGCCGAACACCGGGCCGGCGGGCTGGCCTGCGTCAAGGTGCTGGTCCCCGGCACGCTGCCGATGACCTTCGGGCACCGGTTCCGGCGCACCCACGGGCTGCCGCGGCTGCTGACGGTGCCCCGGTTGCTGGGCCACCGCGACCGGGACCTCACCCCGGCGGAGCTCAACCCGGACCCGCACCCGTTCCCCTGAACCGCCGCGACCGATCCGCCCCGTGCGACCGATCCGCCCCACGCGACCGATCCGCCCCGTGCGACCGGCCGAGACCGGACCGCCACGACAATCCGCAGAGGTCACCCGTGTCACCCAGCGCTCCTCCCACCGACCCGGCACCGGGGGCGGCGGCCCGTGCCTACCTGCCGTACGGCCGCCACCCCGGACCGCTCCCGCAGTCCCCGGGCCCGCTCCCGCCCGCACACCTCGTCCACGCCGACCGCCCCACCGTGCCGCTGCCGTGGGAACCGGCGGACGGCGCCCACGACTGGCCGGCCGTCCTGGGCACGCTGATGCGCGAACTGCTCGGCCGGACCAGGGCGAACTGGATGTACCCGGTGGACCCGGCGACGGGCACCGCGCTCGCCGCCCCGCCCGGCCAGGGCGACTGCCGCCCCGCGCCGAGCGGCGGCGCCCGCTACCCGATCGAGGCGTACCTCGCGCTCGGCGCGGCCCCCGGCCTGCCGGCGGCGGTGTACCACTACGACGGCGTCGGGCACCGGCTGGTCGCCGTCCGCCCGGGGGACCACCGCAGGGCCCTGGCGCCGGGCACCGGCGAGGCGCCCGACCTGGTCCTCGTCCTCACGACGGTGTTCTGGCGCAGCGCCGTGAAGTACCGGGAGTTCGGCTACCGGCTGCAACAGCAGGAGACCGGGGTGCTGCTCGCCCAGGCCCAGGCGGTCGCCGAGGCGCTGGGCGCCACAGTCGGGGTGCGGCTGCGCCAGGACGACCGGCCGGTCGACGCGCTGCTCGGCCTCGACCCCTACGGGCAGAGCGTGACGGCCGTCCTGACGCTCCGCCACCCGGCCGCCCCGGCGGCCGGCCCGGGCCCCGGCGAGCCGCCGTCGCTGCCGTCGGTGCCGGCCGTACCGGTCACACCGCCGACCTCGATCCTGGGGCTGCTGCCCTACACCGCCGCCGTGCACGGGGCCTCGCTGACCGAACGGCCGGACGCGGTCCAGCCCGCCCGACCGCTGCCCGCGCCCCTGCCCGCGCCCGGGACCGGGGCGGCGATCCGGCTGCCCGACGCGGCCCCCCTGGGCTCGGCCGGCCTCCGCGCGGGGGTCGCGCGGCGCGCCTCGGCGAGCAACGGGTTCCTGCCGGTGCCGATGGACCGGCGGACGCTGGCGGCGCTGCTCGGCGCCGCGGCCGCTGGATACCCCGGGGACCTCGCCGGGGTCGCGACGGCACCCGCCGCGGTCGCGCTGTGCTGCGTGGTCCGCGACGTCACCGGCATCGCCGCGGGCTGCTACGCCTACCGCGACGGGGAGTTGGTCCCGCTGCCCGTCCCGCCCGGCGCACCGGGCCGGATCGCCGCCGGGCTGGCCGCGCCGCCGACCCGGCTGGACTACCTGGAGGCGCCCCTGACGGTCCTGCCGGTCGCCGCCCTGGAGGCGGGCATCGACGCCTACGGCGACCGCTGGTACCGCCTGGCCCACATCGAGGCCGGGCTGGCCCTGCAACGCGCCGCCCTCGCGGCGGCCGCCCTCGGCCTGTCCGCCCGGATCCGCTCCGACGCCTCCTGCGCCGCCACCGACGAGGCCCTCGGCCTCCCCACCGCCGGGCTGACCAGCCTCAGCGCCCTCCACATCGGCACCCCCCGCCCCGGCCCGACACTCGGCTTCCCGGTCTAGCTGCCCGTGAGGGGCGTTGATCATTTGTCTATCGGCGGCTGCGAAGCTCACCGGGTCGGCACACACTCCGGTGGGCCGGCGCAACTGCCTCCGCAACGAACTGGAGTCCCCCATGAACCGTGTTCCGAACGCCGCCAAGCGCGCCGCAACCCTGCTGGGCCTCGCCACCGGCGCCGTGCTGCTCGCGGCCACGGCCGCCCAGGCCGCCCCGGCCGCTCCGGCCGCGGCGGAGGGTTCCGTCCGGCTGTCGGCGTCGGTGGCGGCCGCCACGCTCCAGCCCGGGGCGGCGGCCGCGGCTGGGGTGAACGGTGACCCCAGGGCGCACATCGACGACACCAGCGAGTGGAACACCATCGCCTCCAGGCCGCTGCCGTCCGGCGGGCAGCTCTGAGCCGCCCGGCCCCGACCGCGGCGGATCCCCGGGGGATCCGCCGCTCAGACCTCGGAGCGCAGCCGGTCGAGGAGTTCCCGGGCGTCCGCCGCCTCCGGCAGTCCCAGGGCGGCCAGCGAGGCGTACGCCCGGGCCGCGTGCTCCTCGGCCGCCGCGCGGTCGCCGAGGCCGGCCTCGGTCCGGGCCAGGATCTGGAGGGCGTAGGCCAGGTCGCGTTCGCCGTCGCGCGCGCCCTCCAGGTGGGTCACTGCCGCCCGGGCCTCCGTCAGGGCCTCCGCGGGCCGGCCGGTCACCCGCAGCGTGTCGGCGCGCCGGTAGCGGGCCATCGCCTCCTGGCGGGGCAGACCGGCCGTGCGGCACAGCTCCAGGCATTCCTGGTAGGTGGCCAGGGCCTCGTCGTGGCGGCCGAGTTCGTGCAGTGCGCGGCCGCGGATCCCGAGCGCGTGGGCGGCCCCGTGGCTGTCCGGGACGTCCCGCAGGGCCAGCAGCTCCTCGTCGCAGATCGCCACCGCCTCCTCGGCGGCGCCGCTGCGCAGCCGGGCGACGGCGGCGTTCAGGGCGGTGGCGAGCGCCCCGGAGCGGTGGCCGAGGAGGCGGGCCAGTGCGAGGGCCTGGTCGAAGTTGCGCACCGCGTCGGCGTTCCGCTGCTGGAACAGCGCGATGACGCCGAGGTCGTTGCAGGTCTGCCGGAGGATCACGGTGTCCTCCGCGCGCCGGCAGGAGTCCGCGGCACGGGTGGTGTGCTCGCGGGCCTCGTCGAGCCGGGTGGCCTGGACGGCCACGTTGCCGCAGACGAAGCGGGCCCGGCCGGCCGCCCGGTGGTGGCCGAGCGACTCGGCGGCCTCGGCGGCCTCGTGGGCGACCGAACCCAGCAGGGTTGAGGAGATGTCCCGGCCGAAGGCGCTGCACGCGACCAGCAGATCGGCGGCGACGTCGAGCAGCGCGGGGTCGGGGGCGGAGCGCACGGCCGCGCCGACGGCGTGGGCGATGCCGTCGAACTCCCGCACCACCCAGGCCCTGGCCCCGGCCAGGTCGGCGAAGCGGGCGGCGCCCGCGACGGTGAAGGTGGTGCCGACCGGATCCCCCGGGACTGCCCGCTGGAACGCCGCGACGGCGCCCGCCAGCAGGAAGCGCAGCAGCCGGGCGGCCACCGGCGGCCGTTCGTGCGGGAGCAGCCGCTGCTCGGCGTAGTTGCGCAGGAGTTCGTGGTAGCGGTACCGGCCGGGCTGCGGCGACTCCAGCAGGGCCGCGTCCACCAGGGACTCCAATACCTCCTCGGCGTCCTCCGGGCCCAGGCCGAGCGCGGCCGCCGCCGCGTCCAGGGCGATCGTCGGCCGGGTGAAGGGGGCGAGGGTGCGGAAGGCGTACGCCTGGACGCCGTTGAGCTGCCGGTAGCCGAGCTCGAACACCGTGGTCACGGCGAGGCCGCCGACGCGCAGTTGGTCGAGCCGGTGGCGTTCGTCGGTGAGCGCGGTGACCAGCCGGTCCAGCGCCCAGCGGGGCCGGGCGGCCAGCCGGGCGGCGACGATCCGCACGGCGAGCGGCAGCCGGCCGCAGAGGCCGACCACCTCGTCGGCGGCGGCGGGCTCGGCCGCCACCCGCGGTCCGCCGATGACCTGCCGCAGCAGGTCCAGGGCCTCGTCGACGGCGAACACGTCGAGGTCGAGGTGGGCACGGGAGGACAGCCCCGGGACCCGGGTGCGGCCGGTGACGATCACCGCGCAGTCACCGGAGCCGGGCAGCAGGGGGCGCAGCTGGGCGAGGTCGCGGGCGTCGTCGAGCAGGAGCAGGACCCGGCGGCCGTCGAGCAGGCTGCGCAGCAGCCGGGAGCGGTCCTCGACGCCGCGCGGCAGGTCGGCGGCGGCGACGCCGAGCGCGCCGAGGAAGCTGCCCAGGACGGCGGCGGCGTCGGCCGGTTCGCCGCTGGTGCCGCGCAGGTCCGCGTAGAACTGGCCGTCGGGGTAGTGGTCGCGGACCTGGTGGGCGACCCGGACGGCCAGCGTGCTCTTGCCGATGCCGCCCATGCCGCTGATCGAGGCCACGCCGAGGACGGACCGGTCGGCTCCGGTCAGGCCTGCGGCGAGCTGCCGGACGGCCTCGGTGCGGCCGCTGAAGTCGGAGATGTCCGGCGGTAGTTGGGCCGGGCGGACGACGCCCTCCGGCGCCGGGGTGAGGACCGCCGCCGGGGCGGGCGCCAGCAGGCCCGGGTCGCCGGCCAGGATCCGGCCGTGCAGCCCGCACAGCTCCGGGCCGGGGTCGATCCCCAGCTCCTCGCCCAGCGTGCGCCGGGCCCGGGCGAAGACGGCGAGCGCGTCCGCCTGTCGGCCGGCGGCGTACAGGCTCCGCATCAGGAAGCCGTAGCTCTGTTCGCGCAGCGGGTGCTGCTGGACGAACGCGGTGAGGTCGGACACCAGGGCGTGGTGCCGGCCGCGGGCGAGCTCGGCGGCGAAGCGCTGCTCGGTCAGGGTCAGCCGCAGCTCGGCGAGGCGGGAGCGCTCGGCCTCGGCCAGCGGCCCGGGCACGCCGGCCAGCGGCTCCCCCTGCCACAGGGAGAGCGCCTCGGTGAGCAGCGTGGCGCACTCCTTCCGCCGCCCCTTGCGCCAGGCGCGGGCGGCGGTGGCGGCCAGCCGCTCGGCCCGGTGGACGTCCACGGACTCCGGCGGTACGGACAGCCGGTAGCCGTCGCCCACCGAGCTGAGCAGCTGCGCCACGGGCGCACCGCCGTCGGGGCCGGTCACGCCGGTGCTGGTGCCGCCAGCGTCGCGTCCGCCGCCGTCAGGGCCGGCCAGCCGCTGGCGGATCCGCCAGGCGTAGGTGCGCAGGACCATCACGGCGGACGAGGGCGGTTCGGCACCCCACAGCGCGTCGACGAGCTCGTGCAGGGTGACGGGGCGGCCGGCCCGCAGCAGCAGCGCCGCCAGCACGGCCGGCTGCTGGGGCGGGCCCGCGGGCACGGCCCGTCCGTCGGCCTCGATGCCGATCGGCCCCAGCAGGCTGAACCGCAGCCGCGTCGGCGCACACTCGTCCTGAACCACGTTCCGTTTCCCCCGCCCCCCGAAAAGTCGACTTACCTTACACGCACCAGCCCGATCCACCAGGGCCGCCGAGCGAGGTCGGGTCGGCGGCCGGTGGGAGGCGGAGAGCGGTGCCGGGGACGGAACGGTACTGCCGACCGTCCCGTCCCCGCCACCGTCCGTCACTGCGACCGCAGTTCGAGGACCAGCTCGCGCGGCAGGCCGTGGGTGTCGTGGAGGTAGCGGAGGTCGTCCTCGCCGAGCGGGCCGCGGAAGCGGGGGCGGGAGAGCAGCCGGCGGCCGCGTTCCAGCAGGCGATCGAAGCGCTGCTCCTCGTCGAGCAGCACCCGGCGCACCGACTCCGGGTCCACGTCCTGGCCGAAGCGGTCCAGGGTGTGCCGCACCAGCTCCGGCGGCAGGTCCCCGAGCCGGCGCTGCGGGTCGTCGCGGCGCAGGACGGTGAGCACCCGGCGGACCAGGCGGCGCAGCACGTAGCCGCGGCCGGTGGTGCCGGGGCGGACACCGTCGCCGATCACCACGACCGACGAGCGCAGGTGGTCGCAGACCAGGCGCAGGGACGGCTCGTCCAGCTGCCACAGCGGCGGCACCAGGCGGCGCCAGGGGTCGAAGACGTCGCACTCGAAGACCGAGGAGCGGCCCTGGAGCAGCGAGGAGAGCCGTTCCAGGCCGAGTCCGGTGTCCACGTTGCGCTGGGGGAGCGGCACGAGCGAGCCGTCGTCGAGCCGTCGGTGACGCATCATCACGTGGTTCCACACCTCCACCCAGCGGTCGTCCCGGGTCGGGGTCGACCGCGGCGGGGTGTCGCCGGTCCAGAGGAAGATCTCCGAGTCGGGGCCGCAGGGGCCGGTCGGCCCGTTGGACCACCAGTTGTCCTCGACGGTCAGCTCGACCGGGACCCCGCGGTCCTGCCAGAGCTCCAGCGAGCCGGTGTCCGGCCCGACCCGGTCGTCCCCGCCGAAGACGGTGGCGTGCAGGCGGCCCGGGTCGATGCCGAGGCCGTCGGTGAGCAGGCCGTAGCCCCAGTCGAGGCTCTGCGGGCCCTCGTAGTCGCCCAGCGACCAACTGCCCAGCATCTCGAAGACGGTGAGGTGGGTGCGGTCGCCGACCTCGTCCAGGTCGGTGGTGCGCAGGCACCGCTGCCGGTTGACCAGCCTCGTCCCGAGCGGATGCGGACGGCCCTCCAGGTACGGGGTGAGGGGGTGCATGCCGGAGGTGGTGAACAGCACCGGGTCGCCGGGCGGGGGCAGCAGGGTGGAGCCGGTGGTCCGGCGGTGGCCGCGCTCCTCGAAGTACTCGGTGAAGACGCGGACGAGCTGGTCGGTGTTCATGGCGGTGGCTCCTTCTCGGGGGAGGGAGGCGCCGGAGAACGAGCCGCGCGATCATCGGGACCGGGGGAGGGAACGCCCCGGGAACACCACCGGCGGACCGTTTCCGGTCGCCGGGGGAGGGGGTACGTCAGGCGGCGGCAACCGGCGAGCTGGCGGCTCGCGCGGCTGCGCTGGTGCTTCGGTCCATGACGTCCATACCCCCGAGGTTAACTCCGGCGGCACCCGCCGGGCCACCGGTTTTGCGGGCCACCGGTCTGTGGGTGCCCGGCTTGCGGGTGTCCGGCTTGCGGGCGCCCGGTGCGGCCGAGGGGCCGAACTCGCCCGCCCGGCCGAGCAGGGCCAGGGCCTCCTCGGCGGGGGAGCCGGCCGGCGCGGTGTGGACGATGAGTGCCTGCTCCGGCGAGCCCGCGATCGACAGCAGCTGCTGGTGCACCTCCAGCGCGCCCACCACCGGGTGGTGCAGCAGGTGGGCGGCGGTGTCGCAGGGCGCCACCCGGTGGTCGGCCCACAGGGCGACGAACTCCGGGCTGCCCATGGTCAGTTCGCCGATCAGCTCGGCGAGCAGCCGGTCCTCCGGGTGTCGGCCGACGGCTCCGCGCAGGTTCCCGACCACCGCGCGGGCCTTGCGCGGCCAGTCCGCGTACAGCTCCCGGGTGTGGGCGTCCAGGAACAGCATCCGGCCCAGGTTCGGGCGCCGCGCCGGGTCGTCGGGGCTGTCCCGGTCCAGGTGGCCGGCCAGCAGGGCGTGGCCGAGGGGGTTCCAGGCCAGGACGTCCATCCGGCGGCCGAGCACCACCGCCGGGACGCCGCCGACGGCGCGCAGCAGGTCGCGGGTCTCCGCCGTGAGCCGCTCCGGCCCGGGGCGGCGCACCCGGGGTGCCCGGCGGGCGGCGCCGGCCAGCCGGTCGAGGTGTTCGCGCTCGTGGCCGCCGAGCAGCAGGGCGCGGGCGATCGCGTCCAGCACCTCGGGCGAGGCCCCGCGGGACAGCCCCTGTTCGAGCCGGGTGTAGTACGAGACGCTGACGCCGGCCAGCTGCGCCACCTCCTCCCGCCGGAGCCCGGACACCCTTCTGCGGGGCCCGAGTTCGCGCAGTCCGACGTCCGCGGGATGCAGCCGCGTCCGCCGGGCCCGGAGGAAGTCGCCGAGGGGTCCTGGTCCGTTCATCCCCCCAGTATTCGACGGCCGGCCGGGCGCGGCCACACCCTGCGAGGGGTAGGAACGGCCGGGTCTGGTCCGCGCCGCCCGGACCGCCGAGGCTCGGTGCCAGGGCCCGTCCGGCACGATCCGCCGGACGGGCCGCAGCCGGCCGCCCCGCCCCGGGGCGCGCCCCGCACCGGAGGACGGACCCATGCACCACGCCCCGGACCAGCTCACCCTCGGCGACGTCACGGTCACCCGGGTCAAGGAGTACTACGGCCCGGCCGGGCTGACCCCCGGGCAGTTCTTCCCGGACAGTCCCGACGGCGCGTGGCAGGAGCACCGAGACTGGCTGGCGCCCGACTTCTGGGACCCGGGGACCGACCAGTGCCGCACCGCGATCCAGACCTGGCTGCTGCGCAGCGAGGGCCGCACGATCCTGGTCGACACCGGGGTGGGCAACCACAAGGACCGGCCGTACGCGCCGGTCTGGCACCGGCTGGACACGGAGTACCTGGACAACCTCGCCGCCGCCGGGGTGCGGCCCGAGGACGTCGACCTCGTGGTCAACACCCACCTGCACATCGACCACGTGGGCTGGAACACCCGCCTGGAGGGCCGGGAGTGGGTGCCGACCTTCCCCAACGCGACGTACCTCGTCCCGCGCCCGGACTTCGAGTTCTGGGACCCGGCCAACGGCCACCGGAGCGTGCTCGGCGAGGGCAACCGGAACGTCTTCGAGGACAGCGTCGCGCCGGTCCACCGGGCCGGGCAGGTCCGGCTGTGGGACGGCGGGCACCGGATCGACCGCAACCTGCGGCTGGACCCCGCGCCCGGGCACACCCCGGGATCCTCCGTGCTCACCCTGGACTCCGGCGGCGAACGCGCCCTGTTCGTCGGGGACCTCGTGCACACCCCGCTCCAACTCGCCGAGCCGGACACCAACTCCTGCTTCTGCGAGGACCCGGCGCAGTCCCGCGCCACCCGGCACCGGCTGCTCGGCGAGGCCGCGGAGCGGCACGCGCTGCTCTTCCCGGCGCACTTCGGCGGCAGCGGCGCGGTCGAGGTCGCGCGCCGCGGCCCGGGCTTCGCGGTCGAGGAGTGGGCGGGCTTCCCGCGCATCTCCTGACGCGCCGCCGACACCGGTCGGCCCCGGGGCGGCCCCGGGTCAGCCCCCAGTTCAACCAGTCCAGCCAGTCCAGCCAGTCCAGCCAGGTCAGCCGGTTCGCCCGGTTGAAGCAGTGGAGAGGAACCGATTCACGTGCCCCGACAGGCAGAACCCGTCGTCACGACCCCGGCGGGAGCCGTCCGCGGCGCCCGCGCCCGCACCGGCGAGCGCTACCGCACCGTCCCCTACGCGGCGGCACCGACCGGCGCCGGCCGCTTCGCCCCGCCCCGGCCGCACCCCGGCTGGTCCGGCGTCCGCGACGGCACCCGCCCCTCGCCCACCGCCCCGCAGCCGCCCCGCGCCTTCGACGGG
The DNA here is from genome assembly GCF_042266305.1 of Kitasatospora sp. NPDC056076. Classification (NCBI taxonomy): domain Bacteria; kingdom Bacillati; phylum Actinomycetota; class Actinomycetes; order Kitasatosporales; family Streptomycetaceae; genus Kitasatospora; species Kitasatospora sp. NPDC056076. The sequence continues at coordinate 38,544 of NZ_JBHJWG010000030.1, read as the reverse complement.
CTCGACGTGAGCCCCTACTTCGGGCCGGGCTGGGTGCCCGGCCCGGAGTACCTCACCGTCGACGTCCACACGCCCGCCGCCGACGGCCGGCGCCGCCCGGTGATGGTCTTCGTGCACGGCGGCGGCTTCATCACCGGCTCCAACCGCGCCGCCCTCTACGACGGTTCCGCCTTCGCCCGGGACGGCGTGGTCCTGGTGGCGGTCAACTACCGCCTGGGCATCCCCGGGTTCCTCGACCTGCCGGGCGCCCCGCCCAACCGGGGCCTGCTGGACGTGCTCGCCGCGCTGCGCTGGGTGCGCGACTCCGTGGCGGCCTTCGGCGGCGACCCCGGCAACGTCACGGTGTTCGGCGAGTCCGCGGGCGCCACGCTCGTCTGCGCGCTGCTCGCCACGCCGCAGGCGCGCGGGCTGTTCCGGCGGGCCGTGGTCCAGAGCGGCAGCGGGACGGGCGCGTTCACCCCGGAGCAGGCGCGGCGGGTCACGACCGCCGCGGCCGCCGCCCTGGGCGTCGAGCCGACGGCCGGGGCGTTCGCCACCGTGCCGGACGAGCGGCTGGTGGCGGTCCTGCCCGAGCTGACCGGCCTCGACCTGCGCACCGGCACCGCCGTGGACCCACTGGCCGGGCTCAGCCCGCTCGGCCTGGTGCTGCCGGTCCAGCCCGCGGACGCGCTGGCCGAAGGCCCGGCGAGGGACGTCGACCTGCTGATCGGCACCAACACCGAGGAGGCGAACCTCTACCTGGCGCCGCAGGGGGAGTTGGAATCCACCACGGAGGCGGGGCTGCGCGCGGCCGCCACCGGGTTGCTGGCCGACCCGGAGGGCGTGCTCGCGGCCCTGCGCGCCGGCCGGCCGCGGGCCACCCCGGGCGAACTGCGCTCCGCCGTGCTCGCGCACGCCCTGTTCGAGGCCGGCACCGAGCGCATCGCCCGGGCACACGCCCGGATCTCCGGCGGCCGCACCCACCGCTACTCCTTCGGGTACCGGTCCACGGCCCTGGACGGGCGGCTCGGCGCTGCCCACACCGTCGAGCTGCCCTTCGTGTTCGACGTGGCGGACGAGCCCTGGCTGCACGGGCCCGAGGGGCTGCTCGGCCCCGACCCGGCGCCGGCGGGGCTGGCCGCCCGGGTGCACGGTGCCTGGACGGCGTTCGCCCGGAGCGGCGAGCCGGGCTGGGCGGGGTACGACCCCGAGCACCCGGCGGCCGAACCCCTCGGCGGCTGAGCCCCGGCCGCCGTGCCCCGGCTGCCGGGCCCCGGCCGCCAAGGCCCCGCGCCGCCCCGGCCCTCGCTCCCGCGCCCGGCCCGGTCCTACCCTGGACGGCATGGACGCGCTCGCGGCGACTCCCGGCGGTACGGCGGCCGATGCGGCCGGCCTGGCGGCGCTGGTGCGGCTGCTGGCCGGGCGCGGGGCGGTGGTGCTCAGCGGGGCGGGCCTGTCCACCGAGTCCGGGATCCCGGACTACCGGGGCGAGACGGGCAGCCGGCGGCGCGCGGCGCCGATGACCTTCCAGGAGTTCACCGGGAGCGCGGCGGCCCGGCAGCGGTACTGGGCGCGCAGCCACGTCGGCTGGCGGGCGATCGCGGCGGCCGAGCCGAACGCCGGGCACCGGGCGGTGGAGCGGTTGCGGCGCTCGGGGCACGTGTCGGCGGTGATCACCCAGAACGTGGACGGCCTGCACCGCGCGGCCGGCACCCGGACGGCGGTGGAGCTGCACGGCGGGCTGCACCGGGTGGTCTGCCTGGACTGCCGCAGGACCAGCCCGCGCACCGAGCTGGACCGCCGGCTGGAGGAGCTGAACGGCGGCTTCCGGGACGGCCCGGCCCGGGTCAACCCGGACGGCGACGCCGAGTTGGCGCCGGAGTCGGTGGCCGCCTTCCGGGTCGCCCCGTGCGCGGTGTGCGGGGGAGTACTCAAGCCGGACGTGGTCTTCTTCGGCGAGAGCGTGCCCAGGCCGAGGGTCGAGCGCTGCTTCGAACTCGTGGACGCGGCCCAGGGGTTGCTGGTGCTGGGCTCCTCGCTCACGGTCATGTCGGGGCTGCGCTTCGTGCGCCGGGCCGCCCGCGCGGGCACCCCGGTGGTGATCGTCAACCAGGGCGCGACCCGCGGGGACGAGCTGGCGGCGGCCCGGGTCGGCCTGCCGCTGGGCGCGGTGCTGACCGAGGCCGCCCGGCGGGTCAGGGCGTCGTAGCGAACGCGTGCAGCCCGGCGGGTCAGGGCTTCGTGGCGAGCGCGTGCAGCGCGGCCTTGAGGGCGTCGACGAAGCGGTCCCGGACGGCCGGGTCGACCAGGTCGAGCGAGAGGTAGGGGTTGAGGTCCTCCAGCTCGACCAGGAGCAGCGCGCCCTCGGGGGTGCGGCAGGCGTCGACCCGCTGGATGCCGTGCTCGACGGTGTTCCAGGCGATGAAGCGCCGGGCGAACTCCAGGTCGGCGGCGGTGGGTTCGTACGGTTCGAGGTGCCAGCGCCGCTCCGGGTCGGGGGCGTGCAGGGCGTACAGGAAGGCGTCGTCGACGAAGTAGAACGAGACCTCGTAGCGGAACGGGACCAGCGGCTGGACCAGGACGTCCTGGTCGTACGCGACGGTGTCGAGCTGCTCGCGGGGGACGATCCGCAGGCCGATGGAGTCGGCGCCGAGTTTCGGCTTGACGACGTACTCGGGCACGACGGGCAGCCGGTCGAGGTCCGCGGCCCGGTCGACGGTGGGGATGACGGGGTACCCGGCGGCGGTGAGGTCGAGCAGGTACTGCTTTCCGGCCTGGTCGGCGCGCCCGGTGAGCTGGGTGTAGACGCGGGTGCCGCGTTCGAGCGCCCGGGCGCGGAAGTCCCGGTACGCGGCGAGGTGCTCCAGCACCGGGCCGCTGTTGCGGACCAGCACCAGGTCGAAGGAGTCCATCAGCGCGGCGGCGTCGAGCGGGTGGCAGAGGGCGACGTCGAAGTCCTCGCGCAGGCGGGCGGAGAGCTGGATGTCCTCGTCGCAGTAGCGGCGCCCCCGGGCCTGGTAGGCGAGGTCGGTGACGAGCAGGACGCGGGGCTTGGCGGGGGTCATGGCTCTCCTGATGATCATTCGATCCGTTCACCCTAACGCCGACCGGTGCCGACGGGGCGGGCGGATCCGCCGCGGGATCGTAGTAATGCACTTGCATCGGTTCCCGGGGTGCGATGTGATGGACCCGCGATGCGATGCAAGCGCATCGGAACGAACCGGAGGGGAAACCACGATGAGTGCCGCACCGACCACCACCGCCCCGTGGCAACTGGGCGCGACCGAACTGGGGGCCGCCGTCGCCCGTGGCGAGCTCACGGCGGCCGAGGTGGTGGAGAGCCACCTGGAGCGCATCGCGGCCGTGAACCCGGCCGTCAACGCCGTCACCCAGCTGATGGCGGACGCCGCCCGCGAGGCCGCCCGCGAGACCGACCGGCGCCGCGCGGCCGGTGAGCCGCTCGGCCCGCTGGCCGGGGTGCCGTTCACCGTGAAGGAGAACATCCGCGTCGCCGGCTGGGCGACCACCCACGGCGTGCCCAGGTTCCGCGACCACGTCGCCGAGACCGACGCCCCGCCGGTGCGCCGCCTGCGCGCCGCGGGCGCCATCCCGATCGGCCACGCCAACATGTCCGACCTGTCGATCTCCTCCGACGCCGAGAGCCAGCTCTACGGCCGGACGTACAACCCGTGGGACCGGACCAGGAACCCGGGCGGCACCAGCGGCGGCGACGGGGTGGCCGTCGCGGTCGGCATGGCGGCGCTCGGCCTCGGCAACGACTCCGGCGGCTCGGTCCGACTGCCCGCCGCCTTCAACGGCGTCGCCGGGCTCAAGCCCAGCTACGGCCGCTTCGCCGCCGACCACCGCATCCTCGGCCAGGAGCCGATGCTGGCCTCCCAACTCATCCCGGTCGACGGCCCGTTCGCCCGCTCGGTCGCCGACCTGCGCGCCGCCTTCGAGGCGCTGGCGGGCGCCGACCCGCAGGACCCGAGGGCCGTCCCGGCGCCGCTCCGCGGGCCACGCCCCACCCGCCCGATCACCGTCGGTGTCGTGGTCGACCCGGCCGGCATCGGCGTCCACCCCGAGATCGGCGCCGCCGCCGTCGACGCCGCCGAGGCCCTGGTCGAGGCCGGCTACGAGGTCGAGGAGGTCAGGATCCCCCGGCTGCCCGAGGCCCTGGAGTGCTACGGCAAGCTGATCATGACCGAGTTCGGCCTGAACTGGTCCCGGGTCCGGCAGCTGCTCACCGAGAAGGGCGCCCGGAACGTCGACCTGTTCCTGGAGCGCACCCCGCACGAGGACCTCGGCGAGTTCCTCCGGCAGACCGGCGTCCGGCTCGGCCTCCAGCGCGACTGGGCCGAGCTGATGGAGACCCACCCGCTGCTCCTCACCCCCACCTGCCCCCACCCCGTCCCCGGGGTCGACGTGTTCTCCGAGGACACCGACGCCGAGGGCCACGCCCGGCTGACGCTGCCCAGGGCCGTGTGCGCGGTGACCTCGCTGATCGGGGTGCCCGCGGTGAACGTGCCCAGCGGGTTCGCCGACGGGCTGCCGCAGAGCCTCCAGCTGATCGGCCGGATGTACCGCGAGGACCAGTGCCTGGACGCCGCCGAGGTGCTCGAACGCCGCTTCGGCGCGCTGACGCCGATCGACCCGCGGCCGTAGCGCGCGGGCCGACCGGCCGGGACCCTACAGCGGAGGCGTTCGTGGTGGAGGGGTGGGTGGGCCCGGGGTCGGCCGGGGGGTACGGGGGTCCCCCCGGTCGTCCGGGTCCCGCGCGGGCGCCTCCGCGACCGGCAGGCGCGGCAGCGCGTACGGGTGGCGGTCGCGCAGGTAGCCGATCAGGTGCTCGCGGAGCCGGCAGCGCAGTTCGAAGGCGTCGCCGCCGTCCGCCGCCGTGGCCAGCACCCGCACCACGATGGTGGTCGGCGTGGTGTCGACCACCTGGAGGGCGCTGCCCCGGCCGTCCCAGAGCTCGCACTTGGCCAGGTAGTCCTCGAACTCCTCGCGCAGCAGCCCGATCGGGGCGTGGTGGTCGAGGTGGAGCAGCGCGGTGCCGGTGATCCGGCTGTCGCGGCGGGACCAGTTCTCGAACGGCCGCCCGACGAAGTACGACATCGGCATCATCAGCCGCCGCTGGTCCCAGGTCTCGATCACCACGGCGGTCAGGGTGATCTCCTCGACCGTTCCCCACTCCCCGGCCACCACCACGACGTCGCCGATCCGGGCCAGGTCGCCGAAGGCCAGCTGCACCCCGGCGAAGACGTTGGCGAGGGTGCTCTGGGCGGCCACGCCCGCCACCACGCCGACCAGCCCGGCGGAGGCCAGCAGGCTGGTGCCGACCCCGCGCACCGCCGGGAAGGTCATCAGCACCGCGCCCAGGGTGACCAGGCCGACCACCGCCTGGCCGATCCGGCCGAGCAGGACGGCCTGGGTCCGGGCCCGGCCCGCCCAGGCCGGCTCGCGGCGGTGCACGGCGAGCCGGGCGGCGCCCTCCGCCAGGATCGCCACCAGCCGGCCGCACAGCCAGCCGCCGGAGGTGATCGCCAGGATCACCGCCAGGTGCCGCAGCCCCGCGCGGGCGGCGGGCGGGGCGGCGATCCACGGCAGCGCGGCGGAGAGCAGCAGGCAGGCCGTCAGCGCCAGCACCGGGTGGCGGCACCTGCGCAGCACCTCCGGGACGTCACCGGCACCCCGGGGGGCCGCCAGCCGCCGGGCCGCCGACCGGACGGCCCGGTCCAGGCCGTAGGTGAGGAGGGCGGCCGCGGCTCCGACGACGGCCAGGCGGAGCAGGCTCCACCACATCTGCGGCTCTCCTTTCCGCTGCTGGCACGGTGGTCGGGGTCAGGGCCGGTTCAGTCGGGCGGCTCGACCGGGTGGGGCCGGCCCGGCTGCGGGGCGGCCGGTTCGGGGGCCGGCCGGTGCACCGGGCGCGGGGCCGGCGGGGGGACGGGCGAGCCGGGCGGGGGCGGCGGGTCGGGCAGCAGCGGCCTGGTCCGCGGCGCCGGGGGCTCCGGCGCGGGCGGCGGCTGACCGGGGCGGGCGGGGGAGGTGGTCATGGGCGGGTGCTCCTCTCGGTGCGGTGCGGTGCGGTGCCGCACGGCCCGGCGGGCCGATGGGTTTCAGGCCGCCAGTAAGTCGTGCAGGCCGCGGTCCCAGTCGATCTGCTCGTGCTCCCGCCCCGGCGGGACGAGCCGTACGGTCCGGGCCAGGAACCGGGCGACCGCCGCCGCGGGGGCCGCGAGCAGGGCGACGCCCTCGGTGCCGGCCAGCGCGATCAACACGTGGGCGTCGTCGAACGGTGTGACGTGGACGTCGCCCTCGCCGGCGGGCGCGTGCAGCCCGGCGAGCAGCAGGTCGCGGGAGAGCGACCAGACCGCGTTCGGCTGGTAGGAGGTGAAGTCCAGCTCCGCCGCGTGGGGTTCGTCGTCCCGGTAGGACCAGTCGACGTCCAGGTCCCGGCTGCGGTCGTCGCCGGTCATCAGTCGCATGGTGATCCGGGTGGTGAGACGTTCCATGGGAGGTTTCCCCTTTCCCGGGTGGTCCGGACGGGGGGAGCCGGCGGCCCGCCCCCGTCCGTCGTCGCTGACTGTCGGTCTGTGCTTCCGGTGGCCCGGTCAGAGGATCCGGCCGCCGTAGTACGGGTCCCAGTAGGGCCCGAAGCGCCCGCGGGTGTCGGCCTCCTGGTCGGGCCCGCCGGCGTCGAGGTCGGGGCTGTCGCGGATCTCGGCCCTGGAGCGGTCGACGTAGACCTTCTGCTCGCCGATCTCGATCCGGGTCACGGTGCCGGCCGGGAGCAGGACCCGACGGCCGAGGATCCACGGCCCGGTGTCGACGACCAGGTACTGCTCGTCGACCTCCTCGGACAGCTTGTCGACCTTGCCGATCGCGCCGTCGGTGGCCTCGACGTGGAAGCCGATGAGGTCGGTGCCGGCGGTGTGTCCGGCGGAGGTGCGGAATTCCCAGATGGTGCGTCGTGCGGTCATGACTGCCTCCGTTTCGTCTCGTCCGGTAGGGCTCGGCTGCCCCCGATGCGGGAGTTCATGCCCCCGGGGTGGTGCCGGGGGCGTTGTCGTCCCGCTCGACGTGGTGCTTGAAGTCGTTCAGGTCGTCGATGACCCGGCGGTCCACGAAGCCGAGCGCCTCGGCGAGTTGGGCCCAGAGCCCGTGCGGTTCGACCTCCAGCTGGAGCATGACCCGGGTGGTGCGGTCGTCCACGTGGTGGAAGGTCACCACGCCGCTGTGCCGCACCGGGCCGCTCCCGCCGTCCCAGGCCACCCGCTCGCCCTCCACCACCTCGGTGGTCACGGCCTCGAACTCCCGGCGGCCGCCCGCGGTTTCGACCACCCAGCTGCTGGCGCCGCCACCGGTGACGTCCACGCTGACCACGCCGCGCATGAACCGCGGGAAGTCCTCGCAGTGCACCCAGTGCCGGTAGACCTCGTCGAGCGGCGCGGCGACCTCGACCGATTCCTCGATCCGTCCCATCGTCCGGTCCTCCTTCTCCTCCTCGTGCTCCGGCCCCGTACCCGGTCCGGGTGCCCCGTTCCCCGCCCGGCATGCGCGGGGTGTGGCGGGCGTCACCGTGTCGGCGCCCGGGTCGTTCGCTCACGCAATCCTCACAAGGGGAACCGGCATGGAACGGGCCACGGCGGGTACCCGGGGACGGACCGTACGCCGAGGGGAAAGGACCGACATGGCCACGACCAGTGACGAACTCCTCCACCGCGTGACCGCCCCGGCCCCGGACGAGGCCGCGCCGGCCGCCCACCGGGCCGCCGGGCACGGGCTCCCGGGGCAACCGGGGCACCCGGAACTGCCGGAGCTCGCCGGCATCGAGGACCCGAAGCAGGTGGCGCCGGGCGACGCCCGGGAGCTGACCAGAGTGCTGCTGGCCCGGCTCGCGACGCTGGAGGAGGGCACCCCCGAGTACTCGTACGTCCGGGCCACGCTGATCGAGCTCAACCTGTCGCTGGTGCGCTTCGCGATCCGCCGGGTCGGCAACCGCCGGGAGCCCGAGGAGGACCTGCTCCAGGTCGGCTCGCTCGGGCTGATCAAGGCGATCGACCGCTACGACCCCGACCACGGCGCCGAGTTCGTGACCTTCGCGCTGCCGACCATCCTCGGCGAGATCCGCCGCCACTTCCGGGACTCCACCTGGGCCGTGCACGTGCCGCGCCGCCTCCAGGAGCTGCGCATCACCCTCGCCAAGGCCCGCGACGTGCTGTTCCAGCGGCTGGGCCGGGCGCCCACGGTGGCCGAACTGGCGGAGCACCTCGACCTGTCGCCGGAGGAGGTCATCGAGGGCCTCGCCGCGGCCAACGGCCACACCGCCGGATCCCTGGACGCCCCCGTGACCGAGAGCGAGGAGGACCGCGGCCCGCTCGCCCAGCGGCTCGGCGAGGAGGACCCGAGGTTCGACACGGTCGAGAACCTGATCGTCCTCAAGCCGCTGGTCGCCGCGCTGCCGGAACGCGACCGGCGGATCCTGTCGATGCGCTTCGGCGAGGAGCTCACCCAGTCGCAGATCGGCGCCCGCCTGGGGCTGTCCCAGATGCACGTGTCCCGGCTGCTCAGCCGGACCCTGAAACACCTGCGGGCGGACCTCACCGCCGACTGAACCGCCGCACGGTCACCGGGCGCACCGCCGCACCGCGCACGCCACCCGCCGTCACCCACCGCCACCAGGCCGGTCCGCCCCCGGCCTGGTCCTGGGCCGGGTGGCGTGCGTACGCTCGTGGAGCACACCCGTTGAGGGGAACACGACGACGATGCCAGCCGAGAAGACGATGCCCGCAGAGAACGAGTCCGTGACCGTGCCGCCGACCACCGCACCCTCCGACGCCCCAGGGGCGGGTGCCCCGCTCGGGCCCGACCTGGCCGTGCACACCTGGTGCACCGACGCCGGAGCGGCCGTCTGCGCCCTGGCGGGCGACCTCGACATCGAGACCCTGGCCCCCGCCCGGAGCACCCTCGACGCCCTGGTGGAGCAGCGCCCGCCGCTGCTCGTCGTCGACCTCGCCCAGGTCGGGTTCTGCGACTCCTCCGGCCTCAACCTGCTGCTGCAGACCCGGATATCGGCCGCGGCGGCGGACGTCGACTTCCGGCTGGCGGCGCCGTCCGGCACGGTGCGGCGGCTGCTGGAACTGACCTGCACGGACACCGTGTTCTCGCTCCACCCGACCGTGGAGGCCGCGGCCACCGGACCCCGGTGAGTGCCGCGGCCGCCCGTCGGCACGCATAATTCGTCGGTGGTCGGGAAACCGACCAGACGACAGCGCAACGACGTGGCATACAGCGGCACACCGCGCCGGGAGCACGGCGCCGGAACCGCCACGGGAACCGAACCGGAACCGAAGGGGAACCCGCACATGACGACCAGCCGGGCCACCCTGGACGGCGACCGGCCGGGCACCGGCCCCACCCTGCCGCCCGGCGGCCAGCGCCGGCGCCTGCACCTGGCCGGGCAGCCCAAGCCCGTCGCCCGGGCCCGGGCGTACACCGCGCAGGCCGTCGCCGACTGGTCCTGGCCGACCGGCCCGGCCGGGGCCGAGGACGACATCGTGCTGCTGGTCGCCGAACTCGTCGCCAACGCCATGCTGCACGCGGGCGGCCCCGTCGACCTCGTCCTGGACGCCTCCGCGGCCCGGCTGCGGATCGAGGTCAGCGACCGCTCGACCGACCTGCCCGAGCCGCGCCGGCCGCACCGCCCGGGCCTGCCGGGCGGGCACGGCCTGTTCATCGTGCAGAAGGCCGCCACCCGCTGGGGCGCGGTGCCGCACGACGACGGCAAGACGGTCTGGGCCGAGATCGACACCCGGCCCCCGCGGGAGCCCGGCAACTGACACGCCCTACGGCCCTGACGGATCATCGAATGGCGCACGATCACGGGCCGACCGTTCGCCTGCGATGCGACTCTCGCGGAGGATGAGGGAGCCGAGGACGTCCCGCGGGCCGGGGCGTCGGCCCGGCCCCGATCCGGTCGGCACCCACCCCTCCCAGCAACGAGGAGAGCATCCGTGGTCGTTTCCGCACGCCCGCCGACGTGGCGGCACGCCGCCCGGTTCGCGCTGCTGGTCCCCGGGGTCGCGATAGCCGTCCTGATCCCGCTCGCGGTGCCGGGCGCCGCCGCCGAGGGCGACGGCGCGCCCCCGGCGCTGCCGGTGGCCCGGGCCCTGGACGGGGACAAGCCGCTGGCCTCCGCGGCGGAGGTGACCAGGCTGTGCGACAAGCCCTCGGCGTGCAGCTTCCGGATGTACGACCGGGCGCCGCGCGAGTTCATGGGCGCCGTGCTCTCGGTGGGCAACGCGGCGATCAACTGCACCGACTCGGACATGGAGATCGACCGCACCGTCACCTTCGTGACCAGCAGCACCGACAACGTCAGCGGCGAGATCTCCGGCACCGCCACCCTGGAGGGCGGGGTGGACACCACGGTGACCGCCGCGGCCACGGGAAACGTGAAGCCGGGCATGACGAACAGCGTCAACCAGATCGGACCGAACAAGGACAAGGGCCCGTACACGGAGGACAAGGTGCAGAACACCGTCGAGTTCCCGGTGACGGTCGGCGGCTCCAACGCGCTGCACCTGGGCGCCAAGGCCACCTTCGCGCTGGCCTTCAAGGCCTCCTTCTCGCGTGAGTGGCAGGTCCAGAGCACCGAGTCGACCAGGGTGGTCTTCACCGTCAGCCCCGGTGACGAGATCCAGTTCGGGGTGCTGAACGCGACGGCGCGCACGGTCGGGGAGCTCGCGGTGAACGGCACCGGCAAACTGATCAAGAACGTGACGGTGGACAGCCCCTCCACCGTCAACGTCAGCTCGGTGGTCGCCCAGACCTTCGCCCGACCGGACAAGTGCCTCTCGCTGCGCCCGAGTTCGGGATCCGGCGGCAACCCCGGGCCGGGCGGGCGCCGTTCGGCCGGCGGCGGGCTGATCGAGACCGCGCCGGAGCGGCCGGGGCGGGCGCCGGACGCCGTGTACGTCCGGACCGCGCAGGGCACCTGGGAGCAGCGGTGAAGCGCCGGGCCGGGCACACCGTGCCGCACCGGGCCTTCGTCCTGACGGCCACGCTGGCCACCCTGCTGGCCTCGGTCGCGCCCGCCCTCGCCGAGGGCGGCGCCGACGCCCCGGCGGCCGATCCGGACGCGCCGCCGGTGGCGCAGGCCTTCGACGGGGACACCCCGCTGCCCGACGCGCCCGCCGTGGCGCGCGGTTGCGGGCAGGACCACGGGTGCTCGTTCCGGATCATCCCGGGGCTGTCCCGGGAGCGCACCACGGCGGTGGTCTCGGCCGGGAACGCGGTGATCAACTGCACCAACAAGCCGATGACGGTGGAGCGCACGGTGTCGCTGGAGTCGAGCACCACCGACAACATCGCGGGCGAGATCTCCGGCAGCGCGACCCTGGAGGGCACCGTCGACAACACCACCAAGGTGGAGGGCAGCGCCGGCGTCGACAACAAGACCGAGATCAGCCACACGGACCACGGCCCGCAGGCGGACAAGGGCCCCACCACGGACGTCGTCAACGGCGCCTCGATCGGCGTCGGCGGCACGGTCTCAGGCTCCGCCGAGCTCAAGCTCAGCGCGAAGGCCACCTTCGCGCTCGCCTTCCAGGCCAAGTACTCGCACACCTGGAAGCGGACCAGCACCGAGACCACCCAGGTGAAGTTCACCGTCAAGTCGGGTGACGAACTGCAGTTCGGGGTGCTGAACGCGATGACCCGCACGGTGGGCGAGCTGAGCGTGAACGGCACCGGCAAGCTGGTGAAGAACATCGTGGTGGACAGCCCGTCGAGCGTGAACGTCAGCACCGTGGTCGCGCAGACGTTCAGCGCGCTGAACTACTGCCTCACGGTACGTCCCGGCTTCACCCCGGCACCCGCGCCGTCGCCCACCCCCGCACCGCCGCCCCCGGCGAACCGTGCCTCGGACGGCGGGCCGGACGGCGCCCCGGGCGGCGCCCTGATCGAGGCGCCGCCGCACCAGGGCGATGCCCGGCCCACCGGCCGGTACCGGCTGACGCCCGAGGGGAGTTGGGCGCCGCTGGTCTGACCCGGCGCCGCCGGTGAACGGCCCGGCCGCCCACCCGTACGCGACGGGTGGGCGGCCGAGTCGCGTTCACGGCAGGAAGGCCGTGCGGACGTGCGCCAGGTAGGCCTCGGGCCCGGGGTACGGCCGGTCCTGGGCCCCGGGCCGGTGCAGGTCGAGCCGGCCGTCCGGGTGCAGCCGCAGGGTCGTGGTGGCCGCCCGGCCGCCCGCAGGGCCGTCGTGATCGTCGAGGGAGAGCGGGCCGAGGACGGGCACGGCGGCCGGGAACATCGCGCGGGCCCCGGCCGCCGTCGCCGCGGGCGGGTGGCCGGTGCGGTTGGCGCTGCTCACGTACAGCACCGGGTGGTCCGTGAGCAGCGGCAGCAGGGGTTCCCAGCGGGCGCCGAACAGCAGGGTCCAGCCGTCCCGGGTGGCGGGGGCCAGCCAGTCGGGCCGCGCCGCGCCCGGGAGCAGTGGGAGCAGCGGGAGCAGCAGGGTCACCCGCTCCTCGGTGAGCAGCCGGCGGGCGGCGGCGGCCAGGGCGGGGGAGAGGTCGAGGGCGGCGCCGAGCCGCGCCAGGGTGCCCGGGTCGTGCGCCCAGAGGGCGACGGCCTGCTCGGCGGGGCGGCCCTTGGCGGTGTTGACGGCCCGTGGGTCGGTGCCGGCCACGACGTGGGTCAGCGGGGCCGGGTTGGGCAGCACCACCGCGGTGCCGCGCCGCAGGGCCGCCCGGGCGCCGTCGAGGTCGACCGTCCCGCCGGTCCCGCCGGTCCCGCCGGTCTCGACCGTGCCGGCGGTCATGCCGATGCCCCGGTCGGCGCGGAGCGGAGGCCGACCAGGTAGGCGGCGAAGGCCGCGTCCTCGACGACGGCCCGGCCGGTGCGGTAGGCCCGGGACTTCACCCAGGCCAGCGCGGCCCGGGCCTGCTGCTCGTCGAGCTCGTGGCCGAGCTGGTCGGCGACGGCCCGGACCACCCGGAGGCTGGCCAGCTGGGTGAGCACCACGCTCGGGGCGATCCCCAGTACGGCCTCGGGGTCGAAGGGCTGGAACAGCTGCGGGTGGACGAAGGGCGTGCCGGTGGAGATCGTGCCGACCCCGCTGCCGACGACGGGGGTGGTGACGCCCAGTGGGACGCCGGTCTCCCCGGAGACGGACCGGGCGAGCTGCGGCAGTGCGGTGAGGTCCGGGGCGGTCCACCAGGCGGGGGTGTCGTCGCCCAGCAGCCGCGCCGCCCGGGCCGGGTCGTGGGCGAGCAGGAACAGCAGCTGTTCGGTGGCTGCCATGCCGCTGCGTTCGGCGATCCCCAGCCAGGAGGCGGACACCACCCGGACGCCCGCCCGCAGTGCCTCCAGGGTGTTGGCCAGGCCGAGGCCGAGGTCGTTGTGCAGGTGGCAGCCCAGGACGACGTCGTCATCGGCCGCCGCCCGGACCCGGCCGAACAACTCGGCTGCTTCGTAGGGAAGTTGGATGCCGACGGTGTCGGCCAGCAGCACGGTGCCGGCCCCGGCGGCGGTCAGCGCGCCCGCGTGGTCGGCCAGCAGGCCGTGGTCGGCGCGGGAGGCGTCGGCGAGGCAGAGGTCGACGGCGACCCCGTCGTCCAGGGCGCGGGCCTCCTCGATCAGGGCGGCCGCCGACTCCAGGGCCTCCCGGGCCGGCCGGTGGGTCATCGTCCGGGCCATCGGCTCGGAGGCGGGGACGACCACCATGACCCGGGCGTGCGCGGTGCCCCGCACCGAGGCCACCGCCTGCCGGACGTCCGCCGCCCGGCCCCGGCACACGGCGGCGACGCTGACCGTGCCCTCGGCCTCCACGGCGACCCGCCGCACCGCCTCGTACTCCTCCTCGCACACCGCCGGGAAGCCGGCCGCGAACACCACGTGCCGGGGCCCGTCCGCGCCGAACATCCGGCCCTGCTCGCGGGCCAGCCGGACCCGGAACGCGGCCGACATCAGTGTCTTGGCCTGGGCGCCGTCGCGCGCCGACTCCTCCCACAGCACCACCCGGCCCGCCCGCGCGGACTCCCGTATGACGTCCCGCTCCATCGCAACCCCCGAACCCGCCCGGCCCTCCGCCGACGGAGGGCGATCAGGTCAGGACTCTAGGCCGCGGGCGGCCGATCGGTCCGGAGTTCGTGGATCCGCTTGCCGAGGGGAGAGTTCGGGGGTAGAGGGAATCAGGAGAGGAGTGGGACCGACCTGGCCACCACCCCGGCGGGCGGCGCCTCGACGGCCAGCAGCCGCCGGTCCGGCCCGGCGCCGTTGTCCGGGGTGCCCGCTGTGGGCCGGGCGGAGCCGCAGCGCTGGAGTTCGACGTCGGTGAGCGGGCCGGTGCGCTGGAAGTACCGGTCCGGCAGGGAGGTGGCCGGGACGTCGAAGGTCGCGTCCAGCCGGTACTTGTTGCGGGCGTTGCTGAAACTGCCCGCCACCCGCTCCCGGGCCGGCTGCACCTCGATCCAACTCACCTCGCCCGGCTGGATGGTGGGGTTGAGCGCCTTGGTGCCGGTCCGGCTCCAGGTGAGCGGGTTGCCGGTGGAGACGGCCGCCGTGTTGCCGCCCGCGGCGCTGAACCCGGCGGCGGCCTGAGCGGCCAGGTTGGGCCGGCTCTGCGAGATGTCGGAGCGGCTGGGGGTCAGCGGGGTGCCCTTGAGCGCGTAGTACTGGGTGAGGTTGTCGTACGGCGGCTCGGTGACCTCGATCCTCCGGTCGTCGACGACGGCGTTGCGGCTGCAGTTGACGTAGACCTCGCCGACGATCCTGGTCTGGCCGTAGTACTGGTAGGAGGAGCCCTTGTCCACGGTGAACACGCAGTTGGTCGGCGAGCCCTCGCAGTCGTCCACCGCGATGCCCGGCTCCAGCGGTTCGTTGCCCTTGTAGGCCTTGGGGCCGGGCAGTTGCTCCTTGCGGACCTTCTGGTCGACCGGGGCGGGGGACTGCCGGGCGGTGACGTTGGTGATCAGCGGGCCGCAGGAGCGCGAGTCGCGCTGCTCGGCGGAGTCGAAGGAGACCATCGGGTTGTCCTCGGGCGCGTCGAAGCCGAAGGTCCGCCCGGTGGTCCAGTTGGCGGTGCCGACCGTGTCGGTGCCCTTGGTGGTGACCGTCGGGTCCGGCGGGTTCCCCGGGGCGATCAGCGAGACGTTGTACGTCTGGCCGTCCTTGAGCTGCGCGGAGGTGCAGCGCCGGTCCACGCCCGGGCTGTCGTCCCAGCTCAGCGTGACGTGCGAGCCCGCCTTCACGCCCCACAGCCGGGTGCGCAGGGCGAGCGCCGCGCCGTTCCAGTTGAGCGAGGCCGCCTGGTAGCCGGCGGGGTGCTGGGCGAGGGCCTTGCCGAAGACCACCGCGTTGTTCTCCGGCGACCAGTCGGCGTGCCCGGCGGCGGTGCCGTTGTCGGGCGCGACGGGCTGGGCGAAGGTGCCGTTGGCCACCGGGACGTCCACCGTGTCGGCGGCGTGCGCCGACGGGGCGGCGGCGAGGAGGAGGCCGGCGACGGCCAGTGGGGACCCGGCGCGGAGCAGGAGGCGGCGCCCCATCAGCAGACCCACCAGTCGCTCGGCGGGACCACGGCGTCGCCGGGTTTGACCCCGTCGGTCAGCGCGTTGGGCAGGGTGCACAGCTCGGAGGCGGCCTTGTTCGGGTCCTCGTCGCGGGGGACCTTGTTGAAGTCCTCCACCGCCTGGGTCTCCTTGGCGATGCCGTCGTTCTGCGCCTTGCCGTCCCCGGCGACGCTCGCCAGGCAGTCCTTGTTGCTGGGCGGGCACTTGGAGATCTGCTGCTTGTTGTCGGCGACGTCCTTGCAGGAGGGGCTGTCCTTCGCATCGCCTGCGCAGGGGTCGTTGGCCTTGGAGGGCTGCGGCGGACCGAGTGGCGGGGCGGTCTGGGTGGCCGCGACATTGGCGATCAGCGGGCCGCAACCGACGTTCTCGGTGCTGGTCGACGTGAAGGTGATCTTGGGGTCGTCCTCGGCGGTGGTGAAGGAGTACGTCCGGCCGAGGAACCAGTTGGCCTTTCCGTTGGGGTCGTTGGTGGTGAAGCTGCCCGGTGTGTTGGCATCGCCCGCCACCGTCACGGTGTACGGCCGTCTGGCGACACCCTGAGCCACGCACTTGTCCGGGTTGTCGTCCCAGCTCAGCGTGACCGTGGCGCCGGTGCGGACACCGCGCAGGCGGGTGCTGAGCGGGACGGCGGCGTTGCCCCGGGCGGTGAGGGCCGCCTGGTAGTTCCTGGGGTGCTCCGCCCGGGCGGCCGAGGCGAGACCGGTACCGCTCCAACCGTCCACGGTGGAGCCGAAGCTCTGGCCCGCGGGCACGGTGGGGGAGGAGAACGTCCCGTTCACCACCACGACGGGCTCGGTGTCCACCGCCCCCGCCGGAGTGGGGGTCGCCAGGGCGATGGTGCCACCGAGGGTGACGGCTAGAAGTCTGGCTCGTTGCGCTCGCAGCACGGTCTCTCCCACTGAATTCGGCGGACGTGTTGGGCAGTTGCGATCCATGGCGATCGATGATCACCGGGCCCCGGCGGTCCATGCTTCGGGTCCCGGTCACGGTCCGCAACAGCTGACGGTCCGATAGGGCGACGGCGAACGATCGGGCTGAGCCAACAAGGTGGAAACCCGTTCGATCCCGCACGACCCTTCCGATCATGGGGCAGGTATTCCGGGAATCCGATCTTCATTCCCGCCCTGGCCGCGCGGCCGTGCCGTCGCGCGGCCCGCACCGTGAGGGACGCCATGTCACCCCTGTCCGGAACGGCCCGAGCCCCGAAGGTCTGCGTTCTGCTGCTCGCCCTGCCCCTGCTGGGTGCGGCCCCCGCCGTCGCGGCCGCCCCGGCCGGGGTGCGCCCGGTGTCGCCCTGCGGCGCTGCCGCCCAGCCCCACCACCGGCCGCTGCCGCCGCCTCCGCCGGCCATCGGCGAGCCGGTCCGGCGCGCCGCCCCGGCGCGCCCCTGCCTCTGACGCGCTGACGCACCGCCAGTACGACCCCGAGCGGCGGCAGCCCCCTGCCGTCGCCCGGGCATCCCCATGCCCCCGTACCCGCCCGAACGTGAGGACGAGATGCACCCGCTGCACCGCAAGCTCCGCGCCCTGCCCGCGACCGCCGCCCCCGCCCTGGTGGCGAGCCTGGCCCTGCTGGGATCCGTCGCGCTGCCCACCTCCGCCGCCTCCGCGTACGACCTGCGGCTGCGCGCCTGGGGGCTGAACACCAGCGGACAGCTGGGCGACGGCACCAAGACCCAGCGGCTCACCCCGACCTCCGTGGTCGGGCTGTCCGGGGCCGAGCTCAACGCCGTCGCCGCCGGGGGCACCGGCGGCTCCACCGGCAGCGGCTTCGGCCTCGCCCTGCTCGCCAACGGCACCGTCGAGGGCTGGGGCAAGAACGACAAGGGCCAACTGGGCAACGGCGCCACCAGCACCACCGACGAGTGGGCGGTGCCCGGCCTGGTCGCCGGGCTGGGCGGCGTCGACGCGATCGCCGCGGGCGGCTCGCACGCCCTGGCGCTGCTCAAGGACGGCACGGTGAAGGCCTGGGGCCTCAACGACAAGGGCCAGCTCGGCGACGGCACCATCGTCAACGCCAACATCCCGGTGACCGTGGCCGGGTTGGAGGACGTCAAGGCGATCGCCGCCGGCGACACGTTCAGCATGGCCCTGCTCAGGGACGGCACGGTGAAGACCTGGGGCAACAACGACAAGGGGCAGCTGGGCATCATGCCCAAGCCGGCCAAGTCGACCGACGCCCCGCCCAAGCCCGCCCCCACCACCCGCAACACGGCCGTCCTGGTGCCCGAGTTGACTACCGTCAAGGGCATCACCGCGGGTGCCTCGCACGCCCTCGCGCTCCTCGCCGACGGCACCGTGATGTCCTGGGGCCTGAACGACAAGGGGCAGCTGGGCGACGACACGATCGTCGACAAGCCGTACCCCGTCCCGGTCCTGGAGCTCAAGAACGTCACCGCGCTCTCCGCGGGCGCCTCGCACACCATCGCCCTGCTCCAGGACCGCACCCTGCGCGGCTGGGGCCTGAACGACAAGGGCCAGGTCGGCGACGGCACCACCACCCAGCGCAACACCAGCGTGCCGATCCCCGGCGTGAGCGCCGTGGCCGGCATCGCCTCCGGCGCCGCCCACAACCTGGCGGTGCTCGGCGACGGCACCGTCCAGTCCTGGGGCCTGAACGACAAGGGCCAGCTGGGCGACGGCACCACCACCCAGCGCCTCACCCCGGTGCAGGTGCTGGCCAAGTCCGGCAGCGTCGCCATGGTCGCCGCCCCCTCCAACGGCAGTTTCAGCCTGGCGCGCTGACCTCCCACCCCTTCATCAGGAAGGCAGCACATGACGAACTCCCCTACCGCGCACCGGAACCGGCTGCGCCCGGCGCTCGCCGCAGCGGTGGCCGCGCTGACCGCACTCGGCCTGGCGGCAGTGCCGGCCGGCACCGCGCACGCCCAGGAGAAGCGACTCAAGGCCTGGGGCAACAACCGCTCCGGCCAGCTCGGTGACGGCACTTGGACGGACTTCCGCACCACCGCCACCACCGTGCTGGGGCTGACCAGCGCCGAGGTGGTGAGGATCGCCGCCGGTGGCGCCGGCCCGACCAACGGCCACGGCCTGGCGCTGCTGACCGACCGTACGGTCCAGTCCTGGGGCTCCAACAACTCCGGCCAGCTGGGCGACGGTTCGGTGTTCAGCCACAACGCGCCCGGCCAGGTGGTCAACCTCTCCAACGCCACCGACATCGCCGCGGGCGGCTCGCACAGCCTCGCCCTGCTGGCCGACCAGACCGTGGTGGCCTGGGGGAAGAACAACTACGGCCAGCTGGGCAACGGCACCAACACCGACAGCAGCGTGCCCGTGCGGGTCGAAGGCCTCAACAAGGTGATCGCGATCGCGGGCGGCCTCAACCACAGCCTCGCGCTGCGCGAGGACGGCACCGTCTGGGCCTGGGGCTACAACATCAACGGTCAGCTGGGCGACGGCACTTCGGCCAGCCGCAACGTCCCGTCCCCGGTGGTCAACCTGACCGGCGTCACCCGGATCGCGGCCGGGTGCAACCACAACCTGGCGCTGGTCGGCCCGCCGAGCGGCCCGTCCAAGCCCACCAGCGGCAACGCCGTGAAGGCCTGGGGCTACAACGCGACCGGCCAGCTCGGCGACAACAGCACCATCAGCCGCTACACCCCGGTCGACACCCAGGGCATCTGGCTCGGCGGCGTCTCGCAGATCGCGGCGGGCTGCAACCACAGCCTGGCCGTCACCGACAGCGACAACAAGCTCAAGGCCTGGGGCCAGAACACCTCCGGCCAGATCGGCGACGGCACCACCGACTACCGGATCACCCCCGTCCCCGTCCCCGGGGTCACCGGCGTGCAGCTGGTGGCCGGTGGCCGGGAGCACACCGTCGCCCTGCTGGGCAACAACACCGTCCAGTCCTGGGGCAACAACGGCTCCGGTCAGCTGGCCAACGGCACCACGACGGACAGCAGCACCCCGGTGACCTCGCTCACCGCGCTGACCGGTGTGGACAAGATCGCCGCCCCGGTCGGCGGTGATTTCAGCCTGGCGAACTGACGCTCCGCTCGCGGACGACAGCCCGGCCCCGGCGACGCCTCCTGCCGGGGCCGGGCCGTCGCCGGGGAGGGGCGGACCGGCACCGGCGGAAATGCCCTGCCGTGGTGTCAGCTTCCTTGTAGCATCTGCGCGTTCGAGGTCGGCTGCGCAGGCGGGGGACGGGGTCCGTGGCAGGAACCATCACGTTGTGGGTGTTCGGGTTGCTCTGCTTCGTCGTGGCCTTCGCGAAGGAGACGGCGAGCGGGGCCGGGATCAGCCTGCCGGGGCCGAAGAGCGGGGGTGCCCGGGTCGGGGTGGTCGCGGTCGGGGTGCTGGCGCTGATCCTGGGGACGGCGATCCGGCCGGGAAGTGACACGCCGACGGCGCCGCCGGTCAGCGCGGCGACGGGCGGTGCGGCGACGGGGGCGGCCACCGCCACGGCCACGGCCGCGCCGAACCCGCCCGCGCCGCCCTCCTCGGCCGGGCCCGCCGTGGTCTGGAGCGGCCAGGTCGCCATCCCGATGGACGGCGGGGCCGACTTCGACCTCACCCCGCCGGGCCGTCACCCCGGCGTCCCCCAGGGCATCTACGCGGCGGGCTTCACCGCCACGACGGCCGTGGTGCGCGAGGAGATCACTTCGGAGCACAACAGCTTCGGCATCTGGACCGGCCAGGCGCCGCCCTCCGGCGCCGCCTGCGCGGACTGGGCCGCCAGCCACCCGGGCGACTCGGCCCATGTGAGCGTCGGGACGCTGATCTGCCTCAGGACCCCCGGCGGCCGCACCGCGCTGATCAAGGTCGACTCCATCGCCCCGGCGGACTACCAGCTGGAGGCGACGGTGACCGTCTGGTCCGGCTGAGGGACACGAGCTGACGGTCATGACGGGGTGATGGCCGACGGGTGCCCGGTGTGCTTTCCGGTCCGCCCGGGCTGGTTGACCTAGATTGCCCGACCATGAGCGAAAATGTCGGAATCAGTCGTCGGTCGCTGCTCAAGGCGCTGCCCACCGCGGTCCTGGTGGCCGCGTCCGACGGGATCCTCTCCCGGCGGTACGCGGCGGCCGCCCCCGCGCCGCAGCCGTTCCCCCAGCCCGCCCTGCGCACCGCGCGGCCGGTGCCCGGCCGGGCGGGGGCGGTGCTGGAGCAGACGCTCGACGTGCGCTTCACGGACACCGTCGTCCCCGGCTACGGCACGGTCACCACCCGCACCTACAACGGGACGATCCCCGGCCCCACCCTGCGGCTGCGCGCCGGGGACACCCTGCGGCTGACCCAGGTCAACGGCCTGCCGCCGAACGAGCCCCACGACGGCGACCACAACCGGCCGCACGGCTTCAACAGCTTCAACCTGCACACCCACGGCCTGCACGTCGACCCGACCGGGGAGGCCGACAACGTGCTCCGGGTGTTCGAGCCGCGCACCGCCGAGGAGGTCGAGGCCGGTGCCCCGGAACCGCAGTACGTGACGACGATCGACGTCCCGGCCGGCCACCCGGCCGGCACCTACTGGTACCACCCGCACCTGCACGGGGCCACCTCCGTGCAGATCGTCGGCGGGATGGCCGGGGTCCTCGTCATCGAGGGCGACGTCGACGAGGTCCCCGAGATCGCGCACGCCGCCGACCTGGTGGTCTGCCTCAACGAACTGCGGCTCAAGGACGGCAAGGTCCCCGACTTCACCTCCGGCAACGCGCTGGCCGCCGTCCCGGCCGTCCTGACCGTCAACGGCGCGGTCAACCCCACCGTGACGCTGCGCCCGGGCGAGGTGCAGCGCTGGCGGCTGGTCTGCGCGACGGCCTTCACCGCGCCGGTGCTGCGGCTCACCGGCGGCGGCGGGGACCTCACCCTCCACCAGATCGCCCAGGACGGCGTGACCTTCCCGGCCGTGGTCGCCACCGACGCGGTGCGCCTGACCATGGGCAACCGGGCCGACGTCCTGGTCCGGGCCGACGCCCCCGGCAGCTACGAACTGCGGGCCGACGGGCGGACCGCGCCGCTGATGACGGTCGAGGTGACGGGCGAGGCCCTCGACCCGCCGATGGACCTGCCGACCGTCCTGCCCGCCGGCAAGCCGTTCCTCGACGAGAGTGACATCGCGAACCCGGACGCGGACCGTGAAGTGGTCTTCCACGTCGATCCGGGCGTCTTCCCCGCCCCCTTCCCCAACGCCTACCGGATGCTGGGCAGCCACCCGACCCCCGCCGCCGACCCCGCCGGCGACCCCACCCGGGACCCGGCCTACGGCCTGTTCGACCCCGGCTACGTCAACCACACCCTGGAACTCGACACCGTGGAGCGCTGGACGCTGCGCACCGCCGAGACCAACCCCGCCTTCCACCACCCCTTCCACCTGCACACCAACCACGTCCTGGTCACCCACCGCAACGGCGAGCGGCTGGACCCGCCGGTCTGGCAGGACACCGTCGACCTGGCCGGGGGCAGACCGGGCGACACCGTCACCCTGCTGGTCCGCTACGAGGACTTCACCGGCCGGGCCGTCGCCCACTGCCACCAGCTCCAGCACGAGGACCTCGGCATGATGCAGACCGTCGAGTACGTGGAGCCGCACCAGTTCTGACGTTCCGTCGGGTGCCCCGCCGCCGGGCGGCGGGGCACCCGACGGCTACGCGCCGGTGCGGGCCGGGGCGGGGGCCGGGCCGGTCGGGGCCGGGACGGCGGCCCGGCGGGCGTGCAGGACGGCGGCGCCCAGCGGGAGCGGGCGGTGGTCCAGCAGGTGCAGCCCGGCGTCGGCGAGCAGCCGGCCGTAGTGGTCGGCGCGGCGCTCGCGCCCGCCGGTGTTGGCCATCATGTGCAGGTCCCACGCGGTGGCCAGCGAGGCCGAGCCGTCGGCGGGCAGCAGCCGTTCGACGATCAGCAGGTCGGCGTGGGCGGGCATGGCCCGGGCGCAGTGCCGCAGGATCTCGGCGCAGCGTTCGTCGTCCCAGTCGTGCAGCACCCGGGACAGCACGTAGACGTCGGCGTCGCCGGGGACGTCGGCGAAGTCGCCGGTCACGTAGCCGCAGCGCCCGCCGAGGCCGGCGGCGTCGAGGCGGCGGCGCGCGGCCTCGACGGCGTGCGGGCGTTCCAGCAGGACGCCGCGCAGCCGGGGGTGGGCGGCGAGCAGCCGGCCGAGCAGTTCGCCGTTGCCGCCGGCGATGTCGACGACCGTCCCGGCGGCAGCGCGGGAGCCCGCGGAGGTGACGACCGGGTGGTCCGGGAGCGGGTCGAACATCCGGGCGCTGGCGGCCATCGACAGGTCGAAGAGTTCGGCGAGTTCGGGGTCGCGGGCGAAGTGGTCGAAGTGGTTCTCGCCGAAGAGGTGGTCGAAGGCGGCCTCCCCGGTGCGCACGGTGTGCTCCAGCTCCGCGAAGGACCGGTAGAACGGGCCGCCGTACATCAGGGCCAGCGGCCGCATCGACGCCGGGGCGTCGGCGCGCAGCAGGGCGCCGGTGCCGGTGAGCCGGTAGCCGTCGGGGTGTTCGGCGACGACGCCGAGCATGGCGAGGTAGCGCAGCAGGGTGGCGAGGCTCTGCGGGTCGGCGCCGAGGGCTTCGGCGAGCTGCCGTGGCGCGGTGGCGGTGCGGGTGTCCAGGGCGTCGGGCAGGCCCATCCGGGCGCTGACCGCCAGGGCCTGGGTGGTCCAGGCGCCGGTGAGCTGGTGCAGCAGGGTCTCGGCCGAGCGCTGGGTGGGGTCCTCGCCCAGGTGGTCGGCGAGGACCGTGCGGTGGTCGCCGTGGGCGTGGAGCTCGACCCGCCGGTAGCCGGTACGGGAGCCGGCCGGGGTGGTGAAGTAGAGGACGGTGGAGTCCTCGTGGGGGTTGTAGCCGCCGCCGTCGGGGGCGGCGCCGTGCCGGGTGAGCAGCGCGCACAGCCCGCGCAGTGCCAGCGGGTCGGGGTGGGCGACGTCGAAGGCGAGGTGGGCCTCGTGCTCGTGGGCGCGCTCCTGGTCGGCGAGTTCGGCGAGGTCGGAGCCGGGCGGCACGGTGAGCACGAACACCTCGACGCTGCGTTCCCCGTCGGGGCCGGGCACCGGCGGGCGCAGGATGCTGACGTCGAGCTCGGCCTCGGCGCGTCCGTACCTTCGCGCGAGCCGGCTGCGGACCACCACGCTGGGCTGCGGGGGCGCGTCGGGTTCCAGTCCGCAGGAGGCGAGCCGGGCGCGGAGGGTGGCGTCGTCCGGGGGCAGGACGAGCAGGGCGGCGTGCGAGAAGCGGCAGCGTTCGGCCAGGGCCCGCAGTTCCGGTCCGTCGAGGTCGGGCAGCAGCAGCGGGAGCAGGGTCGCGGTGTCGTGCTCCCTGACGAACTCGGCCGTCGCCCGCAGGCGGGCGGTGTCGTCCGGGGGTGTCGCGGTCATGGGGAGGGAGTTCCTTGGTGCGGGGGCGGGGGCGCCCGGTGGGCAGGGCGGGTCAGATGCCGACGTAGTTCTCGGCGAACCAGTCCTGGTGGGTGCGCGAGGTGCGCAGGGATTCGACGCGGGAGCGCCGCATGGCTTCGTGGAAGAACGATTCCTCTGCCGGGCCGGCTTGGGCACCGACCGCCGGGCCGACTACCGGGCCGCTCCCCGGGCCGACGGGGGAGTGCAGGAGCTGGATCATCCAGTGGGCGAACTCCTGGGCCCGCCATATGTGGGTGAGGCAGCGCGCGGAGTAGCCGTCGAGCGCCCGGGCGTCACCCCGCTGGAGCTCGTCGATCAGCGCCTCGGCGAGCAGTTCCGCCTCCAGGACGGCCAGGTTGGCGCCCTTCGCGGCGGCCGGGGCGGGGAGGCTGGCGGCGTCCCCGGCCAACAGCAGTGAGCCGTACCGGAGTCGGTCGAGCACGTCCGACTCCAGGTGGACGACGGAGCGGTGGAGGATCCGGCCGTGGTGCAGCGGCCCGTGCTCGTCGGCGCGCAGCCGCCGGTCGAGCGCGGTCCGGATCCGGTCCTCCGACCAGGCGTCGGCGGGGGTGCCGGGCGGGCACTGGAGGTAGTAGCGGGTGACGTCGGCGGTGCGGGCCATGTGGCCGGCGAAGCCCTCGGGGTGCATCGCGTAGCCGACGGCGTCCATGCTCGGGGGCGCCTCGGCCAGCAGGGCGAGCCAGGAGACGCCGTGGTCGCGGTGGTACCGGCGGGTGTCGGGGGGCAGCGAGCGGCGGGCCGCGCCGTGGCGGCCGTCGCAGCCGGCCACGTAGCGGGCCCGCCAGCGGCCGGGGCGGCCCTCGGCGTCGCGCACGGTGACGGTGGGGGCGGGGCCGTCGATGCCCTCGACGGCCCGGGCCTCGGTCTCGAAGGCGATCCGGCCGCCCGCCGCCAGGTAGTGCGTCAGGAGGTCGGTGACCAGGTCCTGTTGGGGGTAGACGGTGTGGAGTTCGCGGCGGCCGAGGGCGCCGTAGTCGAGCCGGAAGCTGCCGTCCTCGGTGCGGAACTCGCAGGTGCCGTGCGGTTTCCCGTGGCGGTGCAGGCCGTCGGCGAGGCCGTGGCGGTCCAGGACGCGGACGGTGTTGGCAGCGAGGAACCCGGCCCGGGCCCTGGTCCGGACGTGCTCGGGGTCGGCCCGTTCGAGGACGACGCAGTCGATGCCGGCGGCTCGGAGGAGGTTCCCGAGGGTGAGTCCGGCCGGTCCGGCGCCGAGGATGACGACATCGGCGGTCTGCTGGGCTGTTCGGCCTGTCTGACGTTCAGTCACAGTACGGGGAGCTTAGCCACCGCTGGATACAAGGAAGCGCCGGAATCCCTCGGATCGGTGATAAGGGTGATGATCTTCACCAGTGCTTCGCACCATCGCCGACTCCCGGGCGCCCTGCTCGAAGATGATCGGGACTGCGCACTGTTGCGCAATGATGGAGGTCTCGACTATAAATCGATCATCTTCACGCACGTTCGTGCAGTCTCGCGCAGGAGGACCTGATGGCCCACGTCGACGAAGAGATCGCCAGCCAGCCCGACTGCTGGCAGCGCGCCCTGGAACTGGCCCCGCAACACCTGCCCGAACCCGGTGAGCGGGTCGCCGTCATCGGCTGCGGCACCTCGCTCTACATCGCCCAGGCCTACGCGGCGCTGCGCGAATCCCTCGGACACGGTGAGACCGACGCCTTCGCCGCCTCCGAGTTCCCGCTCGGCCGCCGGTACGACCGGATCGTCGCGCTCACCCGCTCCGGCACCACCACCGAGGTGCTCGACGCCCTCGCCCGGGTGGGCGGCACCGAGACGGTCGCGATCACCGCCGACCCCGGGACCCCGGTCGGCGCCGCCGCCCGCCACCTGGTGGCGCTGGAGTTCGCCGACGAGCGGTCCGTCGTCCAGACCAGGTTCGCCACCACCGCCCTCGTCCTGCTGCGCGCCCACCTCGGCGCCGCACCGGCCGACCTGCCCGCCCAGGCCCGTGCGGCGCTCGCCGAGCCGCTGCCCCGGGGCGCCCTGGAGGCGCGGCAGTTCACCTTCCTCGGCACCGGCTGGAGCTGCGGGGTGGCGAACGAGGCCGCCCTCAAGGTCCGGGAGGCCTCCGCCGCCTGGACCGAGGCCTACCCGGCGATGGAGTACCGGCACGGCCCGATCAGCGTCAGCGGCCCCGAGGGCCTGGTCTGGTTCCTGGACACCCCGCCGGCGGGCCTGGCCGACCAGGCCGGGGCGACCGGCGCCGCGGTCAGCGTGCCCGGGCTCGACCCGCTGGCCGAACTGGTCCGGGTCCAGCGCCTGGCCGTCGGCCTCGCCGTCCGGCGCGGCCTCGACCCCGACCGGCCGCGCCACCTCACCCGCTCGATCGTGCTGGACCAGCCGTGACCGGCCGCCCGGCGGAGCGCCCGCCCGGCCCGGCCACCCGCCCCGCCCGTCCGCTGACGGCACAGCCCCAAGGAGCACCGTGACCCTGGTCGGAACCGGAGAGATCGTCGCGCCCGCGGTGGACGGCGGCCGCGGCGTGGGGGCGTTCAACGTCATCCAGCTGGAACACGCCGAGGCCATCGTCGCCGGGGCCGAGGCCGCCGGGGTGCCGGTGGTGCTGCAACTCAGCCAGAACGCGGTGCGCTACCACGGCGGCCTGGCGCCGATCGGCGCGGCGACGCTCGCGGTGGCCCGGGCCGCCGCCGTGCCGGTGGCCGTCCACCTGGACCACGCGACCGAGCGGCCGCTGGTGACGGAGGCCCTCGCGCTGGGGTTCGGCTCGGTGATGTTCGACGCCTCGGCGCTGCCGTACGAGGAGAACCTGCGCACCACCGCCGAGGTGGCCCGGCAGTGCCAGGAGGCGGGCGTCTGGGTGGAGGCCGAACTCGGCGAGGTCGGCGGCAAGGACGGGGTGCACGCCCCCGGGGCCCGGACGGACCCGGCGCAGGCCGCCGAGTTCGTGGCCCGCACCGGCGTCGACGCGCTGGCCGTGGCCGTCGGCACCTCGCACGCCATGCTCACCCGCACGGCGGCGCTGGACCTCGACCTGATCGCCGCGCTGCGGGCCGCCGTCCCGGTGCCGCTGGTGCTGCACGGCTCCTCCGGGGTCGCGGAGCCCGTCCTCGCGGCGGCGGTCGCCCACGGGATGACGAAGGTCAACATCGCCACCCACCTCAACAAGGCCTTCACCGAAGCGGTCCGCGACCGGCTCGCCGCCGAACCCGCACTGGTGGACACCCGGACGTACCTGGGGGACGGGAGGGCGGCGGTGGCCCGCGAGGTCACCCGGCTGCTCGGCGTGCTGACCGCGCCCCGGGCGGCGGACCGGGCCGCGGTCTCGCCCTGACCGGCCGTCCCGCCGTGAACCGGCGCCCGCCGCCGGGGTGCGCGGTTGGCTGCACTGTCGGCTGCGCGGTTCGCTGCGCGCGGGTGCGCGGAGCTGTCCGCGGGTGCAGTCACCGACCGTCGACCCGGGCTGAACTACACTCCGTCCATGCTCAAAGCTGATCGCGCCGCCAGGATCGTCTCGCACATCGCCGAGGCGGGGAGCGCGGACGTGCGGACGCTCTCCGACCTGCTCGGGGTGTCCGACGCGACCGTGCGCCGGGACCTCCAGGAACTGCAGGACCAGGGGCTGCTCCAGCGCACCCGCGGCGGTGCGGTGACCGGGGCGGTCAACCTGGAGATCCCGCTGCGGCACCGGAGCGACCAGCAGGCGGAGGAGAAGCGCCGGATCGCCCGGGCCGCCGCCGAACTGGTGCCGGACGGCGCCGTGGTCGGCCTGACCGGCGGCACCACCACCACCGAGCTGGCCCGGGTGCTCGCCGAGCGCGGCAACCTCACCGTGGTCACCAACGCGGTGAACATCGCCGCCGAGCTGATCGTCCGCCCCGAGGTCCGCCTGGTCGTGATCGGAGGCCTGGCCCGCTCGGCCAGCTACGAGCTGGTCGGCCCGGCGGCCGAGCGGATGCTCGACCAGTACCACCTGGACCTCGCCTTCATCGGCGTGGACGGGCTGACCGTCCAGCAGGGCTGCACCACCCACGACGAGATGGAGGCCCAGACCGACCGGGCGTTCCTGCGCAGCAGCGCGCACACCGTCGTGCTCGCCGACCGGACCAAGGTCGGCCGGGTCACCTTCGCCTCGATCTGCCCGCTCACCGACGTCCACGACCTGGTGACGGACGCGGGGCTGCCGGACGCCCAGGAGCAGGCGATCGCCGAGAGCGGCGTCCGGGTGCGGCGGGCCTGACGAGCGGGCCTGACGAGCCGGGCCTGACGGGCGGGCCTGCGGCGTCAGGGCACGCCCTGGTCGTCCCGGGACGGTGCTGGGACGCGGGAGGGGACGGCGAAGCGTGGCGGACGGGCGCGCGCCGCTCCTAGCGTGACTGCCGTCCGGTCCGCCGAGGTGCGGACGTGCGGACCCCTGCCGAGTCCGAGGCCACCCCTGCCCCCGTGCCGTCAGCAGGCCCGGGGGCAGGGGTCCTTCCGTCCCCTCCCGCTCCCCGAAGGACCAGGTCGCCCCCTATGAACGCCGTTGACCCGACCTCCGCCCCCGTCGGCCCCGGCCGCCGCACCTTCCTGGCCGGCGCCTTCGCCGTCGGCACCGGCGCCCTGCTGGGCTCCGCCCTGACCACCGGGGCGGCCGCCGCCGCCACCGGCCCGGTGATCGCCGACACCGGCGCCTGGGGCGCCCGCCCGGCGAGCAGCCCGCTCAACGTCGTCCCGGGCGCGCCGGACAAGGTGATCGTCCACCACACCGCCACGCCCAACGTGACGGACTACTCCCAGGCCGCCGCCTTCTCGCTGGCCCGCTCGATGCAGACCTACCAGATGGACAGCGAGCACTGGATCGACACCGGCCAGCACTTCACCGTCAGCCGCGGCGCCTACGTCATGGAGGGCCGCCACAGCAGCCTGGCCACCCTGCGCGGCGGCGGCCAGCACGTCGAGGGCGCCCACTGCACCGCGCAGAACACGGTGGCCATCGGCATCGAGAACGAGGGCACGTACAGCACCGTCGACCCGCGCAGCCAGCAGTACGCCGCGCTGATCGACCTGATCACCTACATCTGCCAGCAGTACGGGCTGCGCGCCTACCAGGTCTACGGGCACCGCGACTTCAACAACACCGAGTGCCCCGGCGACCGGCTCTACGCGCTGATCCCGCAGATCCGCCGGGACGTCGCCGCGCGGATCGGCGGGGACCCGACCGGCCCGGTCTGGCCGGTGCTCGGCAGCGGCGCCTCGGGCGAGAAGGTGCGGACGCTGCAGTACCTGCTGGTGCAGCGCGGCCAGTCGCTGACCGTGGACGGCTCTTACGGGCCCGCGACCCAGGCCGCCGTCACGGCCTTCCAGAACACCACCCACGCCTCGGCCGACGGCGTCGCGGGCAACCAGACCTGGAGCCAGGCCGTGGCGCCGCTGGCCCGCGGCGCCTCGGGCAGCGCGGTGCAGGCCGTGCAGAGCCAGCTGGTCGCGCACGGCATCCAGGTGAGCGTGGACGGCGCGTTCGGCCCGGGCACCCAGACCGGGGTGACGTCCTTCCAGTCCTCCGCCGGGCTGCCGGCCGGCGGCCTGGTGGACGCCCGGACCTGGAGCCGGCTGCTGGCCTGAGCCGGCCACCGGCCTCCCGAGCGCCCGCCGGGGCCGTCCCACGCCCGTCCCACGCCCGTCCCACGCGTCTCCGGGGCCCGTCCCACCGCCTCCGCCCACCGTCCCCGAGCGCACCCGGGACGTCCCTGGTGCCGCCGACTCCTGGAGGGACGGGCGGCCGCCCCCCGAGAGTGGGCCGCACTGCTTGATCGACCGACAGGCACCCGACGGAATGGGATCGACCGTGAAGAAAACCTCGGCCCTGCGCGCACTCGCCGCAGGCGTGCTCGCCGCCGCCGTGCTGGCCCTGCTGCCCGCACAGGCGGCCCAGGCCACCGACAGCACCACCTGGGTCCAGCGCAACCTGGTGGGCATCGGCTACCTCGCGAGCGGCGGCGTCGACGGCAACTACGGCCCGCAGACCACCGCGGCCGTCCGCAGCTTCCAGCACGACAACGGCCTCGACGAGGACGGCGTCTACGGCGGCCGCACCGAACTCGCCCTGCACAACAAGGTCGCCGAGGTCCAGCGGGTGGCCGGCTCGGGCGCCGACGGCGCCTACGGCGACGGCACCACCAGCGCCGTCAGCACCTGGCAGCACTCCCACAACCTGAGCAACGACGGCATCGCCGGCCCGGCCACCATGAACGCGATGGGCGTCGCCCGCACGGTGCAGATCACCGCCCAGTGGAAGTTCCCCGCCCACGGCTGGAGCGTCAGCGGCCAGTTCGGCTGCCTGGACCAGATCTACAACCACGAGAGCGGCTGGAAGGTCTACGCGACCAACCCCTCCTCCGGCGCCTACGGCATCCCGCAGTCGCTGCCCGGCGACAAGATGGCCAGCGCGGGCTCCGACTGGCGGACCAACCCGGCCACCCAGCTCCAGTGGGGCCTGGACTACATCCAGAGCCGCTACGGCTCCCCGTGCAACGCCTGGAGCTTCTGGCAGTCCCACAACTGGTACTGACCGGCCGGCCGGTCCCGACCGGCCACCCGCACCGCCCCGTACGACGTCCTCCCCTGTCGACTCCTCGAAGGAGCACGTGGTGAACAGCTCTTCCCTCAACCGTCGCGCCCTGCTGCGCTACGGCACCGGCGCGGTGGCCGCGGCCGGGCTCGCCGCGGTGGCCAACGTCGGCCTCGCGCGTCCGGCCGCCGCCTACGGCTGGTCCGGCAACCTCGGCCAGGGTTCCTCCGGTTCCGCCGTGACCGAGCTCCAGATCCGGGTCGCGGGCTGGGCGGCGGACTCCGCCTCGCAGACCTGCGTGGCCGTGGACGGCTCCTTCGGGCCCGGCACCGCGGCCGCGGTGCGCCGGTTCCAGGCCGCCTACGGGCTCAGCGCGGACGGCGTGGCCGGCCCGCAGACCTTCGGCGCGCTGAACGCGCTGGAGAAGTCGGACGGTTCCACCGCCCACTTCAACTGGTCCGAGTTCACCAGCCACGACGGCTCGGGCTTCGGCGGCGGCAACGTCGGCGCCGACGAGGTGAAGGAGAACGTCCGCCGCACCATGTACAAGCTGGAGGCGCTGCGGAAGAAGGCGGGCGACCGCGCGGTCACCATCAACTCCGGCTTCCGCAGCACCGCGTACAACGCCTCCGTGGGCGGGGCGGGCAACTCCATGCACACCTACGGGGTGGCGGCCGACACGGCGGTCTCCGGCCTGTCCACGCTGGACGTCTACCGGATCGCCGAGACCTGCGGCTTCTCGGGCCTGGAGACCCACACCGTCTCCTGGCAGCACGTGGACAGCCGGATCGAGCACTCCAACTACGGCTCGGGCTTCTGGTGGTGGCAGGACGGCGTCGCGTAACGGCGGACGCCACGGCCCTGTCCGGGCCACAACGGCGGCGGCACCGCGCCCTCCCCAAGGGCGCGGTGCCGCTCTGTCGTGTGCCGGTGGTGCCGGTGGTTCCGGTGCCTCCGGCGGTGCGTCGAGGTTCCTGTGCTGCCCACAGGGACCAGGGTGGTCGGGCGCGGCCGGTCAGGCCCCGCGCCGCAGGGAGCGCCGTCCGGCGGCCGCCAGGACCCCGCCCGCGCCGACCGCGAGGGAGACCAGGGCCAGCCGCCGCAGCAGGGCGGCCTGCCGCACGTGCGGGCACTCCGGGTGGTCCTCCCCGCCCGGGGCGTCGGCCGACGGTCCGTCGGCCGGCCCGGACGGGGAGGCGGTGCCGCCGGGCCCGGGGGCCCCCGGCGCGGCCGACACGAGGCGTCGGCTCTCCGCGAGGTGCCAGAGCTCCAGCAGGAGCTCCGCATCGCCCCCGCAGACGACCGCGATGCTCTGCACCGCGCCGCGCGGGGGGAACTGCTTCCCGTTCACCCAGCGCTCCCACGAGGACTTCGCGTAGTGGGTGCGTTCGCTGAGCCGGGCGTAGGTGAGGCCCGACCGGTTCTTCAAGGACTGCAGCTCGCCGGCGAGCCGGTCGGCGGGTGAGGCGGCTGCTACCGCTGCTGCGGGTGACGCGAGTGAGGTGAGTGACGCGAGTGACTCAGGTGAT
This sequence comes from Kitasatospora sp. NPDC056076, assembly GCF_042266305.1. Lineage (NCBI taxonomy): Bacteria > Bacillati > Actinomycetota > Actinomycetes > Kitasatosporales > Streptomycetaceae > Kitasatospora > Kitasatospora sp. NPDC056076. The sequence goes on along the minus strand of NZ_JBHJWG010000030.1, from coordinate 6,547 downwards.
GGTGATGTGATCTCGGACGCGTGGTGGCGGCCCATGAGGTTTCCCCGAACTTCCTCTGAGATGACCGTTGTGGTGCATGGATCCGAACTGCACCGGGCGCCCCCCGTCCGTGCTGTCTGCGGCGAAGTCTTTAACCGGACCAGAACCGGTGTTGACTCCTGGGCTACCCGGCGCGGCCAACTCTGCGCGATCGGGCACCGATCTTCGACCGTCTCCGGAGCTTCTGAGACGCTGCGCGTCGTCCCCAGGGTCCTGAGCTGCGGGTTGGGACGCGGATCAGGAAACCCTTGAGACGATCTGCCCGGGTGCGGCGGAAACCGGATGGGAGCGCGAGGCGGGAGAGATTAAGCTGATCATCCGAAAGAGGATCAGTTCGAGTCTGCCGACGACCTGCCAGAGGTGCCCCACACGTGAGTCAGTCCTGGAAACCGCTCCCTGACGATCTTTCGGAACCCGCTCGACGCCTGGTCGAGGAACTGCGCGCCGTCAAGGACGCGCACCGGATCTCGCTCGCCGAGCTCGGTCGGCTGACCTACCTCAGCAAGGCGTCCTGGGAACGCTGGTTGAACGGCAAGCGTCTGATCACCTCTCAGGCCCTCGCCGGCCTGATCGCCGCGCTGGACTGCGACGCCGTGCTGCTCACCTCCCTGCTGCGGCAGGCCGAGGCCGCGCGCGACGCGGAGGCGACGCCCGGCGCCCCGGCCGCCGTGGCCCCGGCCGCCGTTGCCCCGACCGCCGCCGCTGAGCCCGCCGTCGTGCCCGTACCCGTCCCACTGCCTGTCCCACTGCCCGTCCCACTGCCGGTCCCGGTGTCCTTCCCCGTCGCCCGCGTCGCCCTCTGGCGGCGGCCGCAGGCGCTGGTCGCGGTCGCCGCCGTCGCCGTGCTCCTGCTGGTCGCGGGCCTCTACCTGCACGGCCTGAACGGCGATGGCGGCGCCGCGGCCTCCCCCGGGCACGTGCCCGCGCTGATCGAGCCGACCGCCCCGATCGCCCCGCCCGCGGTGAGCACGGGCGCCCTGCCGCCCCAGCTCTGCCAGTCCGTCGGCTGCGCCGGCAAGGACCCGCAGGCCATGGGCTGCGAGGCCGACGACCAGACCGTGCTGACCGGCACCATCGGCAAGGTCGTGCTCTACCTCCACTACAGTGCGCGCTGCCGGGCCGCCTGGGCCGGGATCACCGACGGCTCCCCGGGGGACAGTGCCACCATCTCCACCGGCACCGGGGGGCACGAGACCGCCCTGATCCACTGGGGCTACGACAACTACTCGAAGATGGTGGACGCCGACGCGCCCAACACCGTCCTGCGGGTGTGCGGCCACCAGAAGGACGGCGACGACTGCACCCTGCCCCTGTCCGGCGCCGCCGCCCGCGCGCAGGCCCTGGCCACCACCCCTTCGCCCACCCCCACCCCAACCCCCACTCCCACCCTCGTGCCGACGGTGACGCCCTCCTCCTGACCCTCTTTCCGGTGGACGGGCCGGGGCCCCGGAGACCGGAACGGACACCGGTGCTCAGACGAAGTTCTTGTCGACGAGCATCTGCAGCACGTTCACGTGGAGGTCCGGGAAGTCCATCGGGACGATGCCGAACCGGGCGCGCTGCCGGGTGCGCGCGCTCAGGTACGGGTAAACCGCCCGGTCCATCACGGCCTGCGAGCTGTTCCGGGGCCAGTAGCCGCCCGCGTAACTGAGGAAGTTCACGAACATCCTCGGATTTCCCGGACTGGCGAAGGCCTTGTCGAACTGGGCGACGACGTACCGGCCCTTGTCGCCCAGCGGGTCGGTGCCGCCGGTCTGCCAGACGTCCTGGGTGTCGAACCAGGCGTTCTGGCCGCTGGACCAGTCGATCAGGCCCCAGGGGTTGGCGAAGTCGGCGAGCAGCACCACCTTGCCGCGGGCCGCGCCGAGGGCGGGCCAGCCGTAGAGGTGGAACAGGCCGCGGTAGCCCAGCGCGTCCAGGTAGTGGTCGACCCGCCGCTGGAACTCCTGGTCGTCGAGGGCCTGGCCGCCGGCCCGCTCGTTGCGCAGGCGCATCAGGAGCGTCTCGCCCGGGTGCGCCGCCAGGAAGGCGCGGCACTGGTCGAGCACGTCCTGGAGCCGGATGTGCTGGTAGGCGTCGGAGTGGTAGATCCCGAGTTCGTCGGGCGCCCCCTGGAGGCCGTTGCAGCGGATGTCGAGGAAGCGGATGCCCTCCTGCAACTGCTGGGGGATGCCCCAGTTCTGGGTGTGCGACCACTCGGTGCCGTACCAGGGGTTCTGGCAGCAGGAGTCGTGGGTGCCCGGGACGGTGAGGTCGAGCAGGGAGAGGCTCCCGTCCAGCCGGCCCATCCAGCTGTCCGTGGGCACCCCGCCCGGGGTGGTCGGGCCGCCCGCGGCCAGGGCGGCGGGCGCCCCGAGCAGAGCGCCGACGGCGGCCGCACCGCCCGCCCCCGCGCCCCACCTGAGGAGTTCACGACGTGCGATGCCCATGGCCCGGCTCCCTCCGCCCCGCGCGCGGGTGCGACGACAAGTCCTGACGATCGGTCCGTCCTGACACTCGTCCAACGCCGCCGCGGCGTCAACGGGTTCAGCGCGGCTCGGGCAGCCGGCCGTCCGGGCCGACCGCCAGCCACCAGGCGGGCAGCTCGATCCGTTCGCCCTCGGGGGTGAACTCGGTCAGGGACAGCGGAAGTTCGCCGGTGGCGAGGACGGCGAGGCCGGCCGAGCGGAGCAGCCCGTCGAAGGCCGCGTCGGCCACCTCGGCGGGGGCGAGCCCGTGGGCGAAGACCGGGCGCAGCTTCGGGGGCGGGCCGGCCGGGGACTGGGCGAGCCCCTTGAGCACCTCCTTGGCGGACTCGGCCAGTTCGACCAGGAAGGCCCGGCCGCGCGATCCGAGCAGGGTGGCGACGGCCTCGGCGACCGGCCGGCGGTCGGCCGGCTCGCTCTGGTGGATCACCCCGCGCACGTACACGTTGGCGTCGCCCAGACGCTCGTGCAGGGCCCGGACGGCGGCCGGGTCGGTGGCGTCCAGCTGGGCGAACTCGGCGCGGCCGGACCGGTCCTGGCGCCGGGCGAGCTCGACGGCGGTGCCGGACAGGTCGACGCCGACGGCCCGGGGGAAGTGCTCGGCGAGGAAGCGGGTCTGGCGGCCGTTGCCGCAGCCCAGGTCGACCACCGGCAGGTCGGGGTCGTGCAGGTGGGGCCGGAACAGGGCGAGGTGGCGCTCCGCGGTGAGGGCCGGCTCGGCGTCCCAGATCACCGCGCCGGGCTGCTCGGGCGCCTCGCCCCAGAAGCCCTCCCAGGCGTCCCGGTACCGATTCGTCACGCTCATGGCGGGGGCCTCCGGAGGTCGCGCACGGCGTCGTCACGCACCGTGTCGGTACCGTGTCTACCGGTGCCCGATCCGGAAGGGCAAAATCACCGGCGCGGCCCGCCCGGTACCGGCGTGCGGCGGCCGCCCCGCGCCCCTTCGGTGAGCCCAGGGGAGTGCGGGACGGCCGTCGCGGTGCCGGTGGCCTCAGCGGCCGGGGCGCCAGTCGGCCTCCAGCGCCGCGCTCCCGTCCGCGCGGGTGACGGTGTGCCAGTGGGCGTGCAGTCCGGCGGCGGGGCGGTCGGTCGAGCGCGGCGCGCCCATCGCGCCCAGGACGGGACTGTCCAGGGGGCTGGCGGCCAGCCGCTCCAGCACCTGGGCGAACGCGGCGCGCAGCCCCTGGCCCCGGCGGCGGACGTCGGGCACGACGGATTGGAACGCAGCGACCACGGACATGCGACTCACCTCCGGAAGGACCTGCGGAACGTGCAGGTACGTCCCCCAGCTTGCGCCGGTCCGCCCTCGTGCCCGCGCGGATTGACGCACTGCTGACGCGCCGCTGACGGGCCCCTGACGGCCGCGCCGTTCCGGGGTTCGTACCCGATGGGCGGCGGCCTGCCGGGCCGGGCGCCCGCCGGGCCTCCGCGCGGGCGATGGAATTGACCTGACCGGTATTCCGGCGGCGGCCGGATAAATCCCGGGAGGCGCGCTCGGGCGAGGAATTGTCAGGCGCTCGCCAGAAGTGCGGGATCCGGGGTCGGCGAAGGGCTCCGGAAGGGCGAAGTGGCTGGTCAGAGCCGTGACGCAAGGCCTTCGTCAAATGTCGTCCCAGTGACCGGCATTGATGTGGAGCCGGTTCCTCCGAGGGTTTCGCCAGCAATTCCCCAGACCTTGGCAAACCTTGTTCCCAGGCTGCTGCGCCGGGCCCTTCCGGACCGGCATCATCGGCTGACATGAGTCGATTCACCGCAATACCGCAGGGGGCTCCCGCGTGAGGGCCTTCCGCTTCCTCCCCGTCGTCGCCCTGGCCGTCGCCACCACGGTGATCGGGCTGGCCACCGTCGTCCCGGCCTCCGCCACCAGCTCGCGGGTGGACCTGAACGTCCTGGTGGTCACCGACGGCAACCCCTGGGTCGAGGGCATCCGGCAGCAGTTGGCCGCCGAGGGCGTGCCCACCACCGTCATCGACCTGACCAGCGCCGGCCGGGCCACGATCACCGCGGGCTTCCTCGCCGACACCCTGGCCGACGGCACCCCGCACGGGCACTTCGAGGGCGTGGTGCTGCCCAACGACGCGCCGACCCAGCTCTCCGCGGCCGAACTGAGCACGCTGACCGGGTACGAGCAGACCTACCAGGTCCGCCAGGTGGACGCCTACGTCTGGCCCGGCGCCAACACCGGCCTGGCCGCGCCGACCTGGTCCGGCTCGCTGGACGCCACCACCGCCACCGCGACCGCCGCCGCCCGCGGCGACGCCTTCCACTACCTGAACGGCCCGGTCGCCTTCGAGGGCACCGCCGGCGGCAGCGGATCGTACGGCTACCTGCCGACCCCGCTGCCCGACAACCCGGCCACCGGCTCGCACTTCGAGCCGTACCTGACCGAGACCGTCCCCGGCACCGGCACCCAGGGCACCCTCGCCGGGGTCTACACCTCCGGCGGCCGCCAGCAGTTGGTGCTCACCTTCGCCTACAACTCCTACCAGCAGCAGTTCCGGCTGCTCGCGCACGGCATCGTGGACTGGGTCACCAAGGGCGTGCACCTCGGCTACTGGCGCAACTACTTCTCCGCCCACATCGACGACCTCTTCAACGCCAACTCCCGGTGGAGCCAGAGCGGCGACTGCACCCCGGGCGAGGGCGACTGCGTCGGCAGCGTCCCGGCGACCACGCCGATCCGGATGACACCCGCGGACGTCAGCGCCACCGTCGCCTGGGAGCAGCAGAACGGCTACACCCTGGACTTCCTGTTCAACGGCGGCCCCAGCCTGGACTACGCGGACGCCAACGGCGGCACCGACCCGCTGACCACCGCCCTGCTGGCGAACAAGAACAGCTTCATGTGGCTCGACCACACCTACCAGCACCCGTTCCTGGGCTGCGTGCAGAACTTCACCGTGATCCCGTGGAAGTGCCAGACCGACGCCACCGGCGCGGTCCAGTACGTCGACCAGGCCACCGTCAACAGCCAGATCCAGCAGAACATCCAGTTCGGCCAGGCCAACGGGCTGCCGTTCCGGCCGGGCGAGCTGGTCGCCGGTGAGCACTCCGGCACCGTGATGCTGCCGCAGCAGCCCGCCGACAACCCGAACTTCCTCGCCGCGCTCAGCCAGAACAACATCCAGTGGCTCGGCGTGGACGCCTCCCGGGAGACCGGCCAACGGCAGATCGCCTCGGCGCTCGGCGTGCCCCGGCACCCGGTCAACGTGTTCTACAACGTCTCCACCGAGTCCGACGAGGTGAGCGAGTACAACTGGCTCTACGCCTCGAAGGCCAACGGCGGCAGCGGCAACTGCGAGGCCAACCCGGCCACCACGACCTGCATCACGCCGCTGGACCTGAACCGCGGCTGGGCGGACTACGTGCTGCCGATGCAGACGAGGATCACCCTCGGGTACGTGCTGAGCAACGACCCGCGGCCGTTCTTCATGCACCAGTCGAACCTGACCGACGACCGGCTCGCCCTGCAGACGCTGACGGACATCCTGTCCACGTACCGCGGTTGGTACACGGCCGACACCCCGATGGTCAACCAGACCCTCACCGACGCCGGCACCACCCTCCAGCAGCAGACCGCCTGGCAGCAGACCCGCACCGCGGGCACCGTCAGCGGCTACGTCCAGGGCGGCGTGGTCACCGTCCAGGGCCCGGCGGGCACCGCCGTCCCGGTCACCGTGCCCACCGGCACCACCGTGACCGGCGGCGCCGCCTTCGGCAGCGCCTACGCCGGCGAGCAGTCCGGGTACACCACGCTCGGCACCGCACCGACCGCGCTCACCGTGTCCAGCGCCCTCTTCGGGACCGCCACCGCCGGGGCGAGCCCCAGCGCCGGGCTCGCGCTCGCCTCGTACTCCGTCGGCTCGCCGCACCAGGTGCGCCGCAGCGGCACCGCCGTCACCGTCACCGACCCGTTCGGCACCCATGTGCTGCCCAGGCTCGCGGGCAGGCCCGACGAGGAGCTGCACATCGGCAGCACCCACCACCACCCGTACCAGAGCCCGGTGGCGCCGCCGCGGAAGTGACGCCCCACCCGGTACCGG